>DFQX01000103.1 GCA_002381155.1 Flavobacteriaceae bacterium UBA3478
TTAATGAAATTCAGAAACTTTGGTAAGAAGTCGTTAACTGAGCTAGAAGAACTTGTTCAAAGTAAGGGGTTAGAATTTGGAATGGATCTAGCCAAGTACAAATTAGATAGAGACTAAATATGAGACACGGGAAGAAAATCAATCACTTAGGGCGTAATGCTTCACACCGCAGGTCTATGCTTGCAAATATGGCATGTTCTCTAATTGAGCATAAGCGTATCAATACCACTACAGCAAAAGCTAAAGCACTTAAGCAGTTTGTTGAACCGCTTATTACAAAAGCGAAAGCTGAGAATAATTCAACAATAGAAAAGAGCACTCACAATCGTAGAGTCGCCTTCAGTTACCTAAGAAGCAAAGAAGCCGTTGCTCACTTATTTTCTGAGGTTTCAGAAAAAGTTGCTGATCGTCAAGGTGGTTATACACGTATCATTAAACTTGGAAACCGTCTAGGAGATAGCGCTGACATGGCTCTTATCGAGCTAGTTGACTTTAATGAAACGTACAACGCTACTGAAAAGAAAGCAAAGTCAACTCGTAGAAGTCGTCGTTCTAAATCTTCGGAGGCCAAAGAGGCTGCTCCAGCTGTTGAAGAAGTTGCATTAGCTGAAGCTCCTTCTGCTGAAGAAGCTGCTCCAGAAGTAGATACTACCGAAGAATCAACTGATGAAGAGACGAAATAGACTTTCATTGTTAATTACTTCAAGATAATAGAAAAGGATACACTTAGCTGTGTATCCTTTTTTTATGTTTTTTTGTCACTAAATAGAAATGAGAATGAAATATACCCAAAGAAAAGATGCTATCCTGTTATTAGAAGATGGAACCGTTTTTTACGGTAAGTCTGTTGTTAATCTAGAAGGTACCGCTTTTGGTGAAATTTGTTTTAATACTGGTATGACGGGCTACCAGGAGATTTTTACTGATCCTAGTTATTTTGGTCAGATTATGGTGCTTACCAATGCTCACATCGGTAATTATGGCACGGCAGAAGATGAAGTAGAATCGTCTTCAGTAAAGATTGCCGGTTTAGTGTGTAAAAACTTTAGCTATACCTATTCGCGTCCAGGCGCCGATACCTCTCTTGAAGAATTCTTAAGCAAGAATAATACCTTCGCTATTTCAGATGTAGATACCCGTGCTCTAGTTTCTCATATTAGAGACCATGGAGCGCAAAATGCTGTAATTTCTACGAGAGTTAACGAAATCGAACAGTTGAGTATTGAATTGGCTTCTGTACCGAGCATGGCCGGTTTAGAATTGGCTTCAAAGGTTTCAACTAAAGAGCCCTACTTTTTTGGCGATCCAGATTCTATGTGGAAGGTTTCAGTACTCGACCTTGGTGTTAAACGCAATATATTACGTTGCTTATCTGAACGCGGAGCTTATCTAAAAGTTTTCCCTCACGACACTAGCTTTGAAGAGTTAAGTGAGTGGGGTCCTGATGGATACTTTGTCTCTAATGGTCCTGGCGATCCTGAGCCGTTGAACGAGGCGATAGCTACTACCAAAGAAATTGTGGATTCAAAGAAGCCTTTGTTTGGTATTTGTTTAGGTCATCAGGTGTTAGCTCTTTCTCATGGGGTTCAAACCTTTAAAATGCATAATGGTCACCGTGGAATCAACCATCCGGTTTTAAATGTATTAACCGGTAGAGGTGAGATTACTTCTCAAAACCATGGTTTCGCTGTTTCTAAGGAATCGCTTGAAAAGAATGATGAGCTAGAGATCACACATACACACCTAAATGATCAAACTGTTGCGGGTATACAACGAAAAGACAGTGCTGTATTCTCAGTGCAATATCACCCTGAAGCAAGTCCTGGGCCGCACGATTCAAGATACCTTTTTGACCAATTTATCCAATCTTTAAATGTGTAGATTTAATCTACACCAATCAATTTAATCATCTAAATCACAAGACTATGAGTATTATTGTTGACATCTTTGCACGTCAAATTTTCGATTCAAGAGGCAACCCAACTGTTGAGGTTGATGTTGTTACTGAAAATGGAATCTTAGGTAGAGCTGCGGTTCCTTCGGGAGCTTCTACTGGTGAGCACGAAGCGGTTGAACTTCGTGATGGCGGATCAGACTATGTAGGTAAAGGAGTTCAAAAAGCCATCGATAATGTAAATGGTGAAATCGCTGATGAGCTTATCGGTATGTCTGTATTTGAGCAAAATCTTCTAGATCAGGCAATGATCGATTTAGATGGCACAAAGAACAAATCAAGACTAGGTGCAAACGCAATCTTAGGGGTTTCTTTAGCTGCTGCTAAAGCTGCTGCTGAGGAATTAGAAATGCCTTTATATCGCTATGTGGGTGGGGTTAGTGCAAACACATTACCTGTACCTATGATGAATATCATTAACGGAGGTTCTCACTCTGATGCTCCTATCGCGTTCCAAGAGTTTATGATTATGCCAGTTAAGGCAGAATCGTTTACCCACGCTATGAAAATGGGATCTGAAATATTCCACAACCTTAAAAAGGTGCTTAAAGACCGTAATCTTACTACTGCTGTAGGAGATGAGGGAGGTTTTGCTCCTGGTTTAGAGGGTACTGAGGATGCGCTAGAAACTATTGGGATTGCAGTTTCAAATGCCGGATACACTTTAGGAGATGATGTTATGATCGCGCTTGACTGTGCGGCTGCTGAGTTCTACGTTGATGGTAAGTACGATTACACAAAATTCGAAGGTCCTGAAGGTGCTATTCGTACCTCTGAAGAGCAAGCTTCTTATTTGGCTGAGTTATGCGATAAGTATCCGATCATCAGTATTGAAGATGGTATGGACGAAAATGACTGGGCAGGATGGAAATCACTTACTGATAAAGTAGGAGATAAGGTTCAGTTAGTAGGTGATGATTTATTCGTTACTAATGTGGAGCGTTTAGAACGTGGAATTAACGAAGGTATCGCAAACTCTATTCTTATTAAGGTGAATCAAATTGGTACACTAACTGAGACCATTGCTGCAGTTAATATGGCTAAAAATGCAGGTTATACTTCAGTAATGTCTCACCGTTCAGGAGAGACTGAAGACAATACGATTGCCGATTTAGCGGTAGGTTTAAATACCGGACAGATTAAAACAGGTTCTGCTTCAAGATCTGACCGTATGGCTAAATATAATCAGCTTCTACGTATTGAAGAAGATTTAGGTAGCACTGCATATTATCCTCAAGAAAAGGCGTTTAAAGTAAAGCGCTAACAGAGAGTTTTAAATAAGAGAAAAAAAGCGTCGCTAATAGCGTCGCTTTTTGGTTTTAAGCGGTTGTGATTCTTATCTTTGCCATCCATCCAATATTCTGAATAAATATGTCTGATAAAGCAATACTTGAACTAAACGGTGAAAGATATGAGTTCCCACTTATTGTAGGTACTGAAAATGAAGTCGCTATTGACATCAAGACGCTTAGAGCACAGACGGGCGCAGTAACCCTTGACCCTGGATACAAGAATACGGGTTCTTGCGAAAGTTCAATCACCTTTTTAAATGGTGAAAAAGGAGAGTTGAGGTATCGCGGATATTCCATCGACGATTTAGCTGAGAACGCTAGCTTTATTCAGACTGCTTATTTACTCATTTTTGGTGAGTTTCCTACCTCAGAGCAATTGACCAAATTTGAGGCTGATATAAAAGCTCATTCAGAAGTAGATTCAAGATTACTTCAGATTCTAGATAGTTTTCCTAATTCGGCGCACCCGATGGGAATACTCTCTTCGGTAACCAGTGCCCTTGTTGCATTTAACCCATCGTCGGTTAATGTGGATTCTGAAGAGGATATGTATAAGGCAGTGGTTAGTATTTTAGGTAAGTTTCCTATTCTCGTTGCCTATGCACAACGCAAGATTACCAACCAATCTTATGTTGCTTCAGACTCTAAACTTGACTACATTGAGAATATATGCTCAATGATGTTCAAGAAATCGGGGGAGCCTTACGTTCAAAACCCGGTGATTGTTGCTGCCTTGAATAAACTACTTATTCTTCATGCCGATCACGAACAAAACTGTTCAACTTCAACGGTACGTATTGTAGGTTCTTCTCACGCTGGCTTATACGCATCTATTTCAGCCGGTATCTCAGCACTTTGGGGGCCTTTACATGGTGGGGCAAACCAGGCAGTACTTGAAATGTTACAAGCAATCTCTGATGATGGCGGAGACACTAAGAAGTATATGGCGAAGGCAAAGGATAAGAATGATCCATTTCGTTTGATGGGATTTGGTCATAGAGTTTATAAGAACTTTGATCCTCGTGCCCGCATTATAAAGAAGGCTGCAGACGAAGTATTAGCAGACTTAGGAGTTTCAGATCCTATCCTTGATATTGCTAAAGGACTTGAAAAAGAAGCATTAGAAGATCAATATTTCGTTGATCGAAAACTATATCCAAATGTAGATTTCTATTCAGGGATTATTTATCGTGCTATGGGCATTCCTGTAGAAATGTTTACCGTGATGTTTGCTTTAGGTAGACTACCGGGATGGATTGCACAATGGAAAGAAATGCGATCTAGAAAGGAACCTATCGGAAGACCACGACAAATTTACACTGGAGCCACACTTCGCAAACTTTAATCTACCGACTACAAACTTTCAGGTGTGCTTGAGGCTTTAGCTTCGAGTACTTTAGTAAAGAATTTTTGGATTGCTTTAGTGTCTGCTTT
>DFQX01000099.1 GCA_002381155.1 Flavobacteriaceae bacterium UBA3478
GTTCTTTAGGATAAGTTAATTCAAGGATCGACTTAAAAGTTGCATCAATCGTATTGCCTTCATTAAAAAGGGGTGATTGAAGAACTACCGTTGGGAATTCTCCTAATTTTGTATCCTCCTCTTTTAATTGGGTTCTAGAGGATAGGATAGCTAAATACCCTTGGTAAAAGGAATAGATACTGAGCATCAAAACGCATAAGCCTAGGGCGATTTGCCATGTGAGAACTAGTCCGCTCATTTCTTGAAGGCGTAAATAAAGATCCAACCGAGTATTTTGTAACCGGCCATGATCGTTCCTTTAAGGGTGCCAGATACCTTGGATTCACCGATTCTCGGACGATAGTTAACAGGTATTTCGGTATATCTCAATCTATGTTTTAGCGCTTTGAGTTGCATTTCAACCGTCCATCCGTAAGTTTTATCCTGCATATTTAGTCGATCTAAGGCATCGAAGCTTATGGCTCTAAAGGGACCGAGATCGGTATACTTTCCGCCATACAATAGGGCCATTAATCGAGTGGCAAGCGCATTGCCGAATCGTTGTTGTGGAGTGAGGGCTCCTTTTTGTAGTAAAGGATTATTTCGAGTACCGATCACTAAATCGTAATTGTCCTTCTCGATAGGAGCCACTAGAGAGGTTAGTTCTTCGGGATAATCCGAATAATCACCATCTAAGAAGACAATGATATCCCCATTTTGTTGTTGGTCTTTCAAATAGGTGATTCCTTTGAGACAGGCATAACCATAACCCGCTCGAGATTCTTTAAGAACGGTGGCTCCGGCCTTTCTTGCAACCTCTGAAGTTCGATCTGTTGAACCATTATCAATCACTACTACTTCGGTGACTGATTCAGGTATATCTGCAATAACCTTAGTAATTGCCTCCTCTTCGTTTAGTGCAGGGATAATTACATAAATCATGATTCTAGTCGAAGCACCCCTCTCGGACAAACAGCTGAGCAGATTCCGCATCCTACACAAGAGGCTCTTTTTATAGGTTCTTCACGTTGGGCGTAGGCACGCACGTCTATTCCCATTTCGCAGTAAGCTGAGCAATTTCCGCAAGAGATACACTGTCCGCCATTGGTACTGATCTTAAATTTGGAGAAGAGCTTTTGCTGAATTCCCAAAATTGCGGCCATCGGACATCCGAATCGGCACCATACTCTGTTTCCTAGTATCGGATAAAACCCGGTTCCAATTACCCCAGAAAAGATACTGCCGATGAAGAATCCGTAGGCTGAGCGAATCTGATACGAGGGTATAAACAGTACTCGATCACTCTCACTGAAAAAGAAAAACCCTAAAAGCAGAACAATTACTGAGCTGATTGCAATAGCTGAAGATTGGGCATCTTTCGCTAGCCAATCCCTGCGCTTCCATAAAATTAATCCCACTACGATGCTAAAAAGAAGACTTACTGAAGTAAGGAATGTTTTAGGTCCTAACAAATAAGAATCAGGAGCTTGCAGAAGATAGCTGTAAACTACCCCAACGGTACTTATGAATACCCAGACCAGAATGAGATGAATCATCCATCTTTCGAGTTTCCATGCTCGAAGACTTTTATCGCTCAATTGTCTAAAGGGATCTCCTGCAGTCTCAGCAAGACCACCGCATCCACAAACCCAGGAGCAGTACCATCGTTTACCAAATTTATAGGTCAGAATAGGTGTAATAATTAGCGTACTAAGAATACCAAAGATCAAAAGTGTAGTTCCTAGGCTGCCGTTTTGTAGAAATCCATCTAATTGGTAGCCGTCGAACAGATAATAATTCAAAGGCCAAATGCTTTTCAAATCGTAATAGGGCAGGTCCCCATTCAGTCGAGCCATCATCTCGGGTATCAGAAACGCAAAAATCGTTTGAAAAAAGATGACGCTGTAGGTTCGGTACTTTTGGTATTTGGAGTGCTTGTATTTTACAATAAACTTAATTCCGAAGAGTACGATAGCGAGGGTATAAAGCACCCCGTATACGAACCACTGCGAAGCTTTTTTCCCACTCAACCCCTCGCTTAAAGGGTCGAATAGCCGAATAAGTCCCTCTAAGTGTTCAGGATAAAAGTAGAGTATTACATAAAACGCGGTTAAAACCACTCCGACCACCCAAGCGACAATACCTCTTGAAGTTAGGGATTGGTACCAAACACCGTTGTTTTTAATACCTTGGGGTAAGCCTGAATAGCTAGAAAAAGTATAGCCGATAACTCCAATACTGATGAGCCCTAGACCGAGAAAAAGTCCTGTTGATTTGAGGAAAGAGGCGGTGAATCCCGCAAGGATTAAAACCGCGAGGCCAGACAGCCCCATATAGGTAAATACCTTTTGTATGCTAGTGGTTCTGTACGAATGCATGTTTAATCTGGTTGTAGTATCGATGACTAAATTCTGGATCAAAATGGGCTTCTTCTAAACGATCAATTACTTCTTGAATGTTAATAGCCTTTTCAATCCAGCTGCTGACTATTCGATGATTCAGCCGAATACCAAAGGTGTTAATTCCTAAAAATGCACCGGATGTTTTATCATAGGCGAAGGTCATCGCTTTCTCATCGGTCTCCCAATGAAAATGTTGTTCGCTCTCCGGTTGCGATGCTTTTGGGTGGACTCTGCCATAGGTCTGGTATTCGAGATCGAAGAACTTTGCTGAGTTGTACCATATACCTGGGTTATATGGGACCGGTTGGCCAGAAAAAGTCTGAGCAAGGATTTCCCCCATCAATTTACCCGTGTACCATACGGGTTCGATTGCGGAACGATTCGAAAGTGGATTTCTAAGCTGAGCACAGTCGCCAATGGCATAAATCGAGGGGTCTGAGGTTTTTAGATAGTCATCGACTAGTATCCCTGTATCTAATTCTAATCCGCTCGTTTTTAAAAACTCAATGTTAGGACGCACACCGGTAGTGATTCCGACCAAATTGCACGAAATCGTCTCGCCTTTTTTGGTTTGAATCGAAGAGACACGACCGGTCTCATCTGTACTTATTTCTAGCAGCTCATCTTCTTTTATGAGATTTAAGTGATGCGATTGGATGTGCTTTTCTACAAGCTGCGCATCAGATTCAGGCAAGTGGCTTGACCAGAAAAAGCTTTCTCTAATAATTAAGGTTGTTTTTATTTGGCGACTAAGTAGCATTTCACAGAGTTCGATTCCAATTAATCCGCCCCCAATCACAACAGCTTCGGGACAAGCAGAAGCATTCGCAGCCCATTTTTCTAGTTTTTCTAAATCACTTAAATGGTAGAGCCCTAAGACCCCTTCAGCTTCTTGCCCCTTCCAATTGTAAAAGGCAGGTCTTGAACCTGTCGCAATCACTAGTCGATCATAGGCTAATTGCTTTACGTCCCCATCATTCGTTCGAAAGGATAGTTTCTTCTCTTCTGAGCTAATCGATGAAACTTGGGCCTTGACACGCTGAATGGGAGATTGGTCCCAACTTTCTCTGGAAAGGGGTTCGAGTTGCTCTTTCGTTAAATGCCCCATATAGACATACATCAGGGCAGTTCGTGAGAAGAAATAAGAGCTTTCATCAGAGATCAGTGTCACTGAAGCAGCTCCTTTCTCAGCTAACTGAAGTGCTAGAGTACTTCCTGCAATACCATTGCCGATAATGACGATTTTCTCATCCATTAACAGCAGCCTCCTCCTCTGTAATGATAGGTTGACTCGCTAATATGGATGTCGGCATTTAAACCACCCAGTTGAGCGGCCGTTTTATCGCAGACTGCGAGTGGTTGGTGCTTTAAAAGAAGGTGGCCTTTATGGTCATCAAAGTACTCCTCTTCTCCGAAGTAAATGGCGGTTTTGCCCGTAAAAATACACGGCCCATCTGGGGGCATCGGATCTTTAATCGCACACACTTCAACCGATTCAATATGTATCAAATGATCGGTCGTATAATGTTTAGGATCAAGAATGCGATACGAGTGCCTTGCTCTCACCTCGACAGTACCAAAGCCAGCGTCGACAAGTGCCTTGAGGTAATCTTTTAGTGGAATAGCTCCGCTCAAACACTCTGCCCGTAGGCGGTCATCGTTTCGAAGTGTTTCAGACATCGGTTGTTCACAAATAGGATCACTCATAACGAGTCTACCGTGAGGTTTTAATACTCGGTACATTTCTGAAATGGCTTTCTTAAGATCCTCTGCTTTGAAAATATTAAAGAGGCAATTTTGTGCAGCAATATCGACAGATTCATCTTCAATAGGCAAGTTTAGCGCATCGCCTTTTTTGAGTTCGATAAAATCACGTTCGAACCATTCATTTTCTTTCTCAGCCACTAAGAGATTCTCTTCCGCCGCCTGAAGCATTCTGTCGACGGAGTCTACCCCGATAATATTCCCCTTTTCTCTAGAGAAATACGCGAACTGAAGCAGTTCCATAGCTCCACCTACTCCGACATAGAGTATTTTAGGATTGCCTACCAAATCAGAAGCAGAAACTGTTGTTCCGCATCCGTAGTTCATTTCTTGCATCCGTTTAGGAATCGACAAGCCAGGAAACTGCCATATCGGGCTAGTGGTGCAGCACAAGCCTATCTCAGGGGTTTCAGCAGCTTTGGTGTATAAATCATGAGTGGCGTCTAGATAACTCATTAAATAACTGATTTAAAAAGTTGGATAAGTTTTGGTTCGCTGGCCTTTGCGATTTCCATGATTTCTGGCACGTTTATGGGTTGAAGATGATCAGGGTCACATTCATCGGTAAGCACTGAAATCGCTATTACAGGAAGGTTGAGTTGGTTGGCCACAATGACCTCAGGTACTGTACTCATACCCACCGCATCAGCACCTAGAATTCTCAGCATTCGATACTCGGCACGAGTTTCGAGTTGAGGCCCTATAACGGCGGCATAAACGCCACGGTGAAGTTTTATTCCTATACTGCTTGCCTCTTCTTCTACTATTTTTGAAAGTTCTGCATTATACGGACAAATCATATCTACAAATCGGGTCCCGAATTCACTTACGTTCGAGAAGGCAAGCGGTGATCCTCCTTGTAGGTTGATATGGTCGTCTATAAGTAATAAATCCCCTTTTCTGTAGTCAGGGTTAATGGCTCCTGCAGCATTCGAAACCAAAAGTTTATTAATTCCTAGAGCGTGCATCACTCGTATTGGATACGTCAGCTCTACAAAGTCATAGCCCTCATAGAGGTGAAATCTTCCTTGCATAATAACCACCTTTTTACCCTGAAGCGTACCGTATAGGAGTTTTCCCGAGTGGTATTCAACAGTGGAAATAGGGAAGTAAGGAATATGGTGATAATGCGCTACCGCTTCAATGGTTATTTCATCGACAAACTGACCAAGGCCTGTGCCTAAAATGATACCGACCTCCGCATCTCCGAATCCTTTGGAACGTAAAAATGCTAGAGATTCTTTTAAAACATCTTCTGTTAACATAGCCTCTAAATTACGACTATTTTGGGCGGATACTAAGCCTTTACCAACCTATTTAAGTTTGCTGAAATGCAGGTCTTCTAGGGTGTCAATGTCTCTCAATTGATCTAATAGTTGAACTTTTAGCGAAAGTCTTCCAGCCTTTTCCAGTGTTTGATTTAAAACCTTTTCCGTGCTCCAAGAAATCTCTTTAAATAGGTCGGGGGTCTCCTTATTCAAGCCAATGAGATAATAGCCACCGTCACAACTAGGGCCTATTACTACATCATTACTTTGGAGTGCATCGAAAGCATTAGAGATTAGTGCTGAGGTTAACTCAGGTAGATCACAGCCAATAAGGACGACCGATCGATGGTTTTTGAACAGATTTTCGAATGCAGCAGACATTCGCTGACCAAGATCTTCTCCCTGCTGAATTGTAAAACTAGTTTTAGGATCGGTAAATAGGTCATGCTGTTGAAGCGTAGATCGCATTTTTTCTATTGAATCTTCTAGGGCGCTCGTTACGAATAGATTTCGTGAAGAAGAGAAGGATCTGGTCTCCCCATCTGTAATCTTTAAAAGGCCAAGGTAGATCTCTAAAGCCTTTTGGTCACCTACACTAGCAGCAAGGCGGGTTTTTACAAACCCTCTCTCAGGTGTTTTACAAAAGATGGCAAGTGCCTGTGTATTGGTCATTTTTGTGTAATTGGAGAGGCGGGGGGAATGAATTTGTATATTTTCAACCAAAATAGCCTAATGATGAGCATTAGAAAAGTTTTTATCGCGAGTTTTGCACTGCTATTAGGTGCATGTAGCACATCGACCACTATGAATTATAACGAGCCTTACCGATTACAATATCATTTTTCTCCTCCACAAAAATGGATGAATGATCCTAATGGATTGATCTATGAAAACGGAACTTATCATCTATTTTATCAGTATTATCCTG
The DNA here is from genome assembly GCA_002381155.1 of Flavobacteriaceae bacterium UBA3478. Lineage (GTDB taxonomy): Bacteria > Bacteroidota > Bacteroidia > Flavobacteriales > Flavobacteriaceae > UBA3478. The sequence continues at coordinate 6,342 of DFQX01000099.1, forward strand.
AGGATATCGTTTGGGGGCCTATGCACTGGGGGCATGCGGTAAGTAAGGATTTGATTCATTGGGAAAATAAACCTATTGCACTGTTTCCTGATGAGCACGGATATATTTTCTCAGGGAGTGCGGTCTACGATAAGGAGAATACTTCAGGTTTAGGTACGATCGAAAACCCGCCGCTCATTGCCATTTTTACCTATCACAAAATGGAGGCTGAGAAGGCAGGTGAAATCGATTATCAGACTCAAGGGATCGCTTACAGTCTTGACCACGGCGATACTTGGACGATGTACCAAAACAATCCAGTCATCGCAAACCCTGGAGTAAAAGACTTCAGAGACCCGAAGGTTTTTTGGCACGAAGCATCGTCATCTTGGATAATGAACCTAGTGGCCGGCGACCATCTTCAACTCTATCGTTCATCGAACCTGATTGATTGGGAACTCAGTTCGACCTTCGGTCAAGGGGTGGGTGCCCATGGAGGGGTATGGGAATGCCCGGATCTTTTCGAGCTAGAGCTTAATGGAGAGAAGCATTGGGTGCTACTGATTAGTATTAATCCGGGAGGCCCGAATGGAGGTAGTGCCACTCAATATTTTATTGGAGATTTTGATGGTTATACTTTTTCAACCGATCAGGAAGATATCCGCTGGGTAGATCACGGTCCTGATAACTATGCCGGAGTCACCTACAATGATATGCCTGATGATTCTAGGGTATTTATCGGATGGATGAGTAAC
>DFQX01000053.1 GCA_002381155.1 Flavobacteriaceae bacterium UBA3478
TCCATCATGTCGCTGGGAGCGACCAGGTCGGCTCCAGCTCTAGCATGCGAAACGCTCATTTTGCATAAGGCTTCTACAGTAGGGTCGTTCAAGACCTTTCCGCCAGCAACGATTCCGTCATGTCCGTAAATAGAAAAAGGATCGAGGGCAACATCGGTTAGAACCAACATTTCTGAATTTGTCGCTTTAACGGTTTTAATGGCTCTTTGCATAAGTCCATCAGGGTTCCATGATTCTACTCCCTCATTATCCTTTTTGGCATCATCGGTCTTTGCGAACAACAGAACGGCCTTTAATTTTAAAGTTGTAAGCTCTTGAATTTCATCTTCTAAAACATCGAGACTCATGCGGTATTGACCAGGCATCGATAGAATTTCTTCTTTTACACCCATCCCCTCGACTACGAAGAGTGGAACAATAAAGTCGTCAACAGTTAACGTAGTTTCTTGAACTAATGAGCGTAGTGCGTTCGAGGCTCTTAGCCTGCGATTTCTAATGATTGGGTACATAGATTTCTCCTTTAAGGTAAAGTTGAGCATTTCCTGTGATAAGTGCTCTTTCTCCGTTTATTTCGCACAGAAGATTGCCTTGTCTTTTAGATTCTTGCCGTGCGCTGAATTTTGTTTTTTTCAATTTTTTCGACCAGAATACTACAAGAGAGGTGTGTGCTGATCCGGTTACAGGATCTTCATCAACTCCTACAGCTGGCCCAAAAAATCGCGAAACGAAATCAACATCGGTTCCTTTTGCGGTTACGATAACACCAACATAGGGCCATCTTTTAATGCTCGCGAAATCGGGCTGTATTTGTTTTACAATCGTTTCGTTTTCGACTCGTAAAATAAGATCGGTACGCCCAGTATAAGCCTCAAGAATGGGGCTGCCAATGGCTTCAATCCATTCATTTTTTATACTGATTGGTATAATTTTATCAATAGGAAAATCAAGTGTCAATAGATCTTCATTATTGGTCACCATCAATTCTCCTGATCGAAGGCTTTGAAATCGAATGACATCTTTAAAATTCTTTTCGTTAAATAATATGTAAGCAGAGGCGAGGGTAGCGTGCCCGCATAGATCTACCTCTACCGTAGGAGTGAACCAGCGAATTTGATAAGGACTTAGGTCTGTACGTATAAAAGCGGTTTCAGCTAGATTGTTTTCTGCTGCGATTTGCTGCATTACCTGATCCTCCAGAGGCGCTTCTAATAGACATACTCCGGCGGGATTGCCAGAAAACACTTCGTTGGTAAACGCGTCTACTTGGTAAAATGGTAGGCTTATGCGATCCTTTATATCCATGCTCGTGGTTCTTTTAGGGTTTGCAAAAGCTTATCCTCGTCGCTACCTGCCTTAGGCGAATGATTGTATTGCCACTGAACATGGGGCGGTAAACTCATTAGAATACTCTCAATGCGACCGTTAGTTCTTAGCCCAAAAAGGGTTCCTTTGTCGTGCACAAGATTGAATTCGACATATCGGCCGCGTCGTATTTCTTGCCATTCTCTTTGCTCGTCGGTATAACTGAGGTTTTTTCTCTGCTCAACGATGGGTACATAGGCGGTTATAAAGCTGTTGCCAACTTCTGTAACAAAGTCGTACCACTGCTCTAAGCTTTGCTCATCGGTTTGCTTGAGGTAGTCAAAGAATAAACCTCCGACGCCCCTCGCCTCGTCTCGGTGAGCGTTCCAGAAATAGCGGTCACAGGCTTCTTTATATTTTGGATAAAAAGAGGCGTTGTGTTTATCGCAAGCCGTTTTACAAACCCTGTGAAAATGTGTCGCATCCTCTTCATACAGGTAATAGGGAGTAAGGTCTTGACCTCCTCCGAACCAAGCGTCGGCTAGACTTCCGTCATCCTTATATAATTCGAAATACCTCCAATTCGCGTGAACGGTTGGTACCATTGGGTTTTTTGGGTGAATGACTAGTGAAAGTCCGCAAGCGAAAAAGCTTCCTTCTTTTACCTTGAAATAGGCTTTCATCGAATCAGGTAACTCGCCGTGAACGGCTGAAATGTTGACACCGCCTTTTTCGAAAACAGCACCATTTTCAATCACGCGAGTTCTTCCGCCTCCACCGCCTTTTCGGTCCCAAAGATCTTCTTGAAATTGGGCTTGTCCGTCAGCAGTTTCTAGTGCACTACAAATTTGATTTTGAAGCCCTTGTATATAGTCGTAAAAGCGGTCTTTTTGTGAGGTCATAACTCTGAATTTATCCCGGATATTCTTTTACCGCATCAATGAATGCCTTAGCATGATCGATAGGGATGTTGGGAAGAATGCCGTGTCCCAGATTTACAATGTAGCGATCCTTTCCGAAGGCGTCGATCATCTGCCATACATCTGCTTTAATTCTTGATGGTGGGGACAATAATCTGGAGGGGTCGTAGTTTCCTTGAAGCGTGATTTTTCCTTTGCTGAGGTAACGGGCATTTCTTGCTGAACAGGTCCAGTCTATTCCTAGAGCCGAGGCACCTGAATCAGCCATTTCACCTAAGGCGAACCAACAGCCTTTTCCGAATAAAATTACAGGGGCCAAGTCTTTCAGCGCATCTACGATTTGTTGCATGTACTGCATCGAAAATTCTTTATAGTCTTCTGGGCTTAGCATCCCGCCCCACGAGTCAAATACTTGAACGGCGTGCACTCCTGCTGCTACTTTGGCCTTTAAATAAGCGATGGTAGTGTCGGTGATTTTTTGAAGTAGCGCGTGAGCGGTTTTTGGATCTGAAAAACACAATCCTTTAGCAACATCGAAACTCTTGCTCCCTTGACCTTGCACGCAGTAGCAAAGAATAGTCCATGGAGATCCAGCGAAACCAATAAGTGGAACACTATTGTCTAATTTTTCGAGGGTTAGGGTAATTGCCTCTAAGACATAGCCTAGGCTCTCTTCGATATCGGGAACGATTACATGATCTAAGTCAGAGGCTTTTCGAATAGGGTTAGGCAAAAAAGGCCCAACACCCGGACGCATTTCAACGTCGATATTCATTGCCTGAGGAACGACCAGAATATCGCTGAACAAAATGGCAGCATCCATCCCATATCTTCGAAGCGGCTGAACTGTAATTTCAGAGGCTAGCTCTGCGGTTTGACAGCGAGTAAAGAAATCATACTTTTCTTTGAGCTCAATGAATTCAGGGAGATAGCGTCCCGCTTGTCGCATCATCCAAACAGGAGGGCGAGATACACTTTCTCCTCGTAAGGCTTTAAGATAAAGATCATTTTTAGGGCTAGTTGCTCCCATAATTATTATTGTTTTTTTAGGTCTAAAATGCAGTCTAAAACCATTCGCTCACTGCTAGGGGTTTTCGCGACTGCTGTTACTGATATGTTCAGGCTTTCTGCTTTTTGTGCGGTAGGGTCTCCGATGCAATAGACTTTTACACCCTTATCAATCGAATTGTTTTTTAAAAAGTATTCGATACCCTGCGGGCTATAAAAGAGAACGACATCGAACGATTCAGAAACCTTTTTCAAATTAGGGATGGTGAGATAAACATCTATTGCATCTGCTTTTTTAGAACGAATATAGGTTTCGGTTTCTTTGGTTTTTTTGACACCGGTCAGCCATAGCTTGCGCTTTTCTTCGAGTTCATGAATCGAAAGCTTTTCCTCAATTAATTCTTGTGCAGAATGCGCTATTTCAACCACTCTTAGCCCCATTTTTTTTAGAGCCTCTGCAGTTTTATCCCCCACACAATACCAGTCGGTATTTAATAGGTGTTCTTGATCTTGATTCTTCCAATAATGTGAAAGCGCGGTTACTGCATTTTGACTACTGCAGATATATACATCGTACCTCGGGGCCGCAAAGGGTAGCGGCTCAGCGCTGATTATATCGTAGTGGCTGATTTGATGTCCGGCAGCAAGAAGGCGTTCGAAAGAAACCTCACTTAAGGTTTTCGTACTAAGAATCTTTGCCATCCCTCAATTCTTTTAAAATTTCTTCACCTCCTGATTTCAGAACTTCATCTACCCATAGAGTAATCTCAGACACAGCATTTGATCGAGTGGTACGTTTTTCAATAGTGACCGCCTTAGACCCGTCAAGACTAAATAACCCTCCTTTAAATACTACCTCTTCGCCTTTTACCTTCGCGATTGCCCCAATTGGTGAGCTACATCCGCCTTCTAATTGTCTTAGAAATTCACGTTCTAATTGAGCTTCAAGGGCGGTATTTGAATGATTGATTAGCGCTAGCGCCTCTTTAAGATCAGTGCGGTCTGACTTTGCTACAACTACCACAGCCCCTTGTGCTGGTGCGGGTAACATCCAGTCTAAAACCTCAACCTCTAAGTCTTTAATTTCTAGCCGTTCAAGACCTGCAAGTGCAAAGATCCCTCCTAACCAAGGGTTGTTAGATACCTTTTCAAGTCGAGTTTGAACATTACCTCGAAGCCCCGTAATGGAGTGATTCGGATTGCGTCTAAGCCATTGCGCTTTACGCCTCAAACTACCTGTAGCTACAACAGATGCACCATTGGGAGGGCTTTTCACAATAACGTCTTCCCAAGCTCCTCTCTCGAGAACTGCCACAACTTCAAGTCCTTCAGCGAGTTTTGTTGGCACATCCTTCATTGAATGAACAGCGATGTCGATTTCTCCTCTTAAAAGTGCTGCATCTAGGCCTCGCGTAAACACACCGCTGATTCCCATCTGATAAATAGGTTGAGTAAGGTTTAAATCCCCTTCTGATTTTACGGGATGCAACACGTTCGATTGGTTATATTTCTCAAGTAGCCCGGCTACTTTATTGGCTTGCCAAAGCGCTAGGGCACTATCTCTGGTGCCAATTTGAATAGGCCTTCTCATCGCTTTGATTTTTCTAATTCGAATACCGACTCTATTAGTTTCATCTTCTCTTCAATATCACTGTCGGTCTCTCTGAGAAAATTCGCGAATTGTTTGGTGATTTTTTGAACTAATCGATCACCGAAATCATCGAATGCATCACAGTTTTTGGCAACGCTTTTATTTTTCTTCGACTGAAAATCGATTTCCTCGGCTTTGAATTGACTTAGTTTTTCTTTTAATGCAGCCAAGGTGTTGGCAAACTTTCGGTTGTCTACCCAAGCCATGAAATCTAACAGAATCTCTTTGTAGATCGATTCAGCCCTTGGCAAGAATTCTTTTCTTTTTTCAAGGGTGTCGTCAGTGATTTTCGATAGTTGATCAATATCGATAACCTCAACTTGTTTTAAGCCACTAACCTCTTCACTAACATTCTTTGGAACCGATAAATCAAGAATGATCAGCGGTTTTTTATTGAAAATTAGTGCAGGGGTAATCGTTGGTTTAGACGCCCCTGTCGCCACTAAGAGAATATCTGCTTGTCGAATTTCTGACTGAAGCTCTGAGTAGGGACGAACTCTTAGATTGAGCTTCGTTGCAATACGCTCCGCCTTTTCGATCGTTCGATTAATGAGCGTAATGTGTTCGTTTTGGGTATGCTTAACTAAATTTTCGCAGGTGTTTCTCCCAATTTTACCTGTACCAAACAGGACGATATGTTTCTCGCTGATGGCTTCTACCTTTTCAAGAAGGTAACGCACTGAGGCAAATGAAACCGAAGTGGCACCAGAAGAAATCTCGGTCTCTGTTTTTATTCGTTTTGAAGCTTGAATCACTGAATTAACGAGACGTTCAAGAAATGGATTGCTCAGTTCTAGCTTTTTGGCTCTCCTAAACCCTTGTTTCACTTGCGAGATGATTTCGAAATCTCCGAGGATTTGACTGTCTAGCCCCGTACCTACTCGAAATAAGTGCTCTACCGCCTCTGCGTTCTTTTTTACATAACCTTGAGATTCGAATAATTCTTGGGTTCCTCTAGTAAACTCACAGAGCAAATTGACAAGCGCTTCAGCATCTTCGGTGTAACCATACAGCTCTGTTCTATTACACGTTGAAATAGTTAGAAGGGCTTCAATACCTAAGTCTTTAGCTTTGCGAGATAATGATTCTCCCGCTGCCCCATCGAGGCTGAATTTTCCTCGGGTCTCTGCATCTGATTTTATGTAACTAACGCCTACGGCGAAGAAGGAGTCAAGCATGGGGTTGTGCCAAAACTTTTGCCTTGCAAATTTAAAACCTACTTATTCCTTAAAATAACGCTAGCGGTTTTGTTTAAGGTTTCCTAGTATTTTAATGTCCATCTTCGAGAGTTATGTACTTTAAAATATTGCTTATCAATAACTTATAGTCTTCATTTCGTTATTTAGATTGTTTTTAAATTAAGTTTTTGAAGAATGAATTACCTTTGATAAGCTATAAAACAACGCTAAATGAAAAAGGAATTAAAAGTAATCAGCGAGTCTTGCAGGGTGCTGCGTTTTTACAATGAGGGTAAAGCTGCTGCCACCTTCGAAGAACCGGTTACTAAGGAATACATTCAGATGCACTTTGTGCTAAGAGAACAGGCTCACTTTTTATACAATCAAGGATCTTATCAATTAGACGGCACAGAGGATCAAGTGCTACTTCTATTCAATACCCAAAAGGACCTTCCGATTCATTTGCTTCTTGACCCTGGCGGATGGGTGCTTTCGCTGCTTGTTACTATCGAACAGCTGCATAGCTGGTTTTCTAATGAGGCCTCTCTAATTCCGTTTTTCGAAGGAGCCTCGCACGACAAGAAATACTACAGCCAGGATGAGATTCGTCCTGCATTATCCATTCCGCTCAACCAGTTGATGCAGTTTGGTCTACACCCTTCTGTTGAAACCCTATATTTTAAGGCGAAGGTTCAAGAAATTTTAGCGCTCTATTTTAATCGTACTGAAGAGGCCGACCTTGAGCGTTGCCCGTACTTAGCTGATGATGAAAATATTAGAAAGATTAGAAAGGCGAAGGATCTACTGATTGCTCAAATGAACGAGCCTCCAACTTTAGAAGGTCTTGCCGAGGAGATTGACTTGCCGGTGGGCCGTTTAAAAGAAGGCTTTAAGCAGTTATATGGAGATTCAGTTTTTGGATTTCTACTTGACTATAAACTCGATTTTGCTCGAAAATTATTGCTCAGCAAATCTTATTCAGTTGGTGAGGTAGCGGCTAAGGTTGGGTATAGCACCTCGAGTCATTTCATCGCGGCATTTAAGAAGAAATTTGGGGTAACTCCCAAGAAGTACCTCGGCGATTCTAGCCGATAGGTTGTATTTTTGACCCGCTAAACACCATTGTCTGTGAAAAAAGGAATTTTACTCGTGAATCTCGGTTCGCCAGACGCGCCTACTCGTGAGGCGGTACGTCCGTATCTCGATGAGTTTTTAATGGATAAAAGAGTCATCGACCTTCCAGGATTATTCAGAAACCTCCTCGTTCGAGGGATTATTTTAAATACTAGACCGGGTAGATCAGCCAAGGCCTACAAGAAGATTTGGTGGGATGA
>DFQX01000072.1 GCA_002381155.1 Flavobacteriaceae bacterium UBA3478
TAGTTATTCCATCAAATGTACCTCACTTTGGGAAGGCTTTAACAGATTGTCAATTGATGGATGTTTTCACCCCAGCAAGAGACGAATACCGTTAATCTTGTAGCTGATTCCAGAGTAGATCTTTAAGCTCCTGAATTCCTTGCTGTGCCACGGCAGAAATGAGTATAAATGGAATTTCTTTAGGTAAAGTCTCCTTTAACTCTTCGGTTAATTCGGTCTTTAACTCCTGGTCGAGTAAATCTGCTTTAGAAATAGCAATGACTCTATTCTTGTCTAACAATTCAGGATTGTAGCGCTCTAATTCAGAGAGTAGTATATGATATTGTTCAGCCACACTATCAGAGTCTGCAGAAATCAAAAATAAGAGTGTTGAATTGCGCTCAATATGCCTGAGAAAGTAATGACCTAAACCTCTACCTTCTGCAGCCCCTTCGATAATACCGGGGATATCAGCCATTACAAAACTTCTAAAATCACGATACTCTACGATACCTAGATTCGGCTTAAGGGTGGTAAACTCATAATCAGCAATCTTGGGCTTTGCCGAGGTTACCACAGAAAGCAATGTAGATTTACCTGCGTTAGGAAAACCGACTAGCCCAACATCGGCTAAAATCTTTAGCTCTAATATTAATTTAAGCTCGACTCCAGGAATTCCTGGTTGTGCATAACGGGGAGTTTGATTGGTTGAAGTTTTAAAATGCCAGTTTCCTCGGCCTCCCATCCCTCCTTCTGCGGCCATATATTCTTGTGACTCCTCGGTAATTTCAGCAAGAATCTCGTCGGTCTCTGCATCTTTTACCACCGTTCCTAAGGGTACCTCAACATAAACATCTTCTCCGTCGGCGCCCGTACTTCGGTTTTTACTGCCGTGTTCACCATGCCCAGCTTTGAAGTGCTGCTTGTGTTTAAACCCAACCAAAGTCCAGAGATTGGGGTTCGCACGAATAATTACATGACCTCCGCGACCTCCATCACCTCCGTCAGGGCCTCCCTTAGCGACAAATTTCTCACGATGTAAGTGTGTAGAGCCCTTACCTCCGTTTCCAGAAGCAATATGAACCTTTACGTAATCAACAAAATTTCCGTCGGTCATAAACTAGCGATAATCGAGGCGATTCGTTCAGTAATTTGATCGATTTCACCAATACCATTTACCGAATGAAGTTTGTTCTGCTTTTTATAAAACTCAATAAGGGGAGCAGTCTTTGCATTATACTCTGCAAAACGTGTTCTGATCTTAGTCTCATCAGTATCATCGGTTCTTCCGCTGGTCTTTCCTCTTTCTAATAATCGAGCAGTAAGCTCATCCTCATCAGCCTCTAGCGCAATGGTAGCATCAACTTGCATACCCTTTTCAGAAAGAAGAGTGTCTAAAGCCTCGGCTTGAGCAGTAGTTCGTGGAAATCCATCAAAGATATATCCCTTGGCCTCAGCGATTGAACGATCTACTTCGTCTGCGAGCATATTGATCGTCACTGAATCAGGCACCAATTCTCCCCTGTCCATGTAAGACTTAGCAAGAGTTCCTAATTCAGTTTGATTCGAGATGTTATATCTAAACACATCTCCCGTAGAGATATGAACTAATTCAAATTTTTCTTTTAACACAAAGGCCTGTGTACCTTTTCCTGCACCCGGCTTTCCGAATAACACAATATTCTTCATGAATGTTTTAAAATATATAAGTCGTTGAGTTCTCTTCCCTTTTCCTTGTAATCTAAACCATATCCTACGACAAATTCATCGGGTAGATCAATCGCCTTGTAGTTAATTTGGTATTCTTTTTTATACTTAGAAGGTTTAAAAAACAATGTGGCAATCGCAAAGCTTGAGATATTCTGAGCAGAAAATAAATGAATCAATTCCTGAAGCGTACGTCCTGAGTCGATAATATCTTCTAAAACCACGATATCACGTCCCTCTACCGATTCTGAAACATCTAGTAAAGTCTCTACAATACCTGTTGAAGAAAGACCTTGATAAGACGACAACTTCACGAAACTCACTTCACAAGAATAAGGATAGTGCTTTATAAATTCAGAAACGAAACGAAACGAGCCATTTAAAACTCCAATAAATAGTGGTGTTTTATGTTCATAATCCTTCGCGACATCACCTGCCACCTTCTCAATAGCTGACTCTATATCGCTTTGATCTAAAAAGGGCTCAAATTCAAGGTCTGCGATTCGCATGTGAAGTTGTTATTAAAGGGGATAAAGATACAATTTTAGAATTGCCTTATTTTTGTCTCGAATTCAGTTTATATGCATTATTTCTCTTCAGATTTTAAGTTAGGTATTTTAGGAGGTGGGCAACTCGGGAAGATGCTGCTTTACACCACTAGAAGATGGGATGTTCAGACCTTCGTATTAGATCCTTCTAGCGAGGCCCCTTCTAGATTTGCATGTAATCATTTCGTGCAAGGAGACCTTAAAGACTTTGAAACCGTTTATCAGTTCGGAAAAAAAGTAGACGTGCTAACCATTGAAATTGAGCACGTTAACGTAGAGGCGCTCAAAAAATTAAAATCAGAAGGAGTAAAGGTTTACCCTGAGCCTGAAGCTTTAGAAATTATTGGCAATAAGTGTTTACAAAAATCGCATTACGCCAATCACAATATAGCTACCGCTGCGTTCCAAAATTTTAAGAGTACTGCTGATGCAAAAAAGGCAGTATCTAACTTCCCTTGTGTATGGAAGTCTGCCACTGGCGGATATGACGGTAAAGGAGTTAAGATTTTAAAATCCATAGAAGACTTCAAGGATCTGCCTAATGTACCTTGTCTTATCGAGGAGTTAATCGATTTTGAAAAAGAACTGGCCGTGATTGTTGCATCTTCAGCCTCTGGAGAACAGAAAAGCTACCCTGTAGTCGGAATGGACTTTCACCCTGAAGCTAATCAAGTTGAATTCGTAGTTTGCCCTGCAAACATTGATGAGGACATTGCCAATAAAGCAAGAGAACTTGCAATAACAGTAGCCAAAAGCCTCGGAGTAACCGGTCTATTAGCTGTAGAACTCTTTTTAGCAAAGAACGGGTCAATCTATGTCAACGAAGTTGCCCCAAGACCTCATAATAGTGGGCACTACAGTTTAGAAGGCAGTTATACCGATCAATTCGAGCAACATATAAGAGCGATCTTAGACTTACCATTAGGAGCTACCGATTCAAAGTTAGCCGCAGTAATGGTCAATCTGGTGGGCGAAGAATCGCATACGGGCCCCGTACACTACAAAGGCCTAGATGAAGCTTTAGCCATAGAAGGTGTATCTCCACATATTTACGGAAAAGCCGAAACCAGACCCTTTAGAAAGATGGGACATGTAACCATTGTAGGTGAAGAACTCGAAGAAGTGTATCTTAGAGCAAGAAAAGTGAAAGATTTAATTAAAGTCATATCTCGATGAGTGTAGCCATTGTCATGGGAAGTACTAGTGACCTCGTTGTAATGAACGACGCGGTAGCTGTTTTAGAAAAACTTGGGGTAGAAACTGAAGTAGATATTGTTTCTGCTCACAGAACTCCTGAAAAGCTATTTGAATTTTCAAAGAATGCTCATCTAAGAGGAATTAAGGTAATCATCGCTGGAGCTGGAGGTGCAGCTCATTTACCGGGTATGGTCGCCTCACTAAGTCCCTTACCTGTGATCGGTGTTCCTGTAAAAAGCAGAAATTCAATTGACGGATGGGATTCTGTTCTTTCTATTCTCCAAATGCCGGGAGGAGTTCCTGTAGCCACAGTTGCCTTAGACGGGGCTCAGAATGCAGGAATTCTTGCTGCTCAAATCATTGCAAGCTCTAACCCTGACTTACTAGAAAAAATTATCGCCTTCAAAGAGTCTTTAAAGGATAAGGTGATTAAAGGTGCTGAAGAGCTAAAGAAAGCCTAACACCCAAACACTGATTAATAAAAATATAGGTATCGCCTCTACCCACAGCGAGGTATAACTCTGTGGTCGATCTATTCTGGCACGGGCAATTAAAGCCGCAGTAATCAAATAGAAGATGAAATAGGCCAATTGGTAATAAACCCCAAGGTCTGTAGCCGACATCCAAAGAATGATCGATAGAATTAATGAAAGATAACCGACCCATTTTATTTTTCGAACCCCCAACTGCTGAGCTAAGTTGGGCAAGGTAAGCTTATCGACACTCATATCCCTTATTTCAAAGGGAACAAGTAAAGCAAGTACCAGAAAAAAATGAGAGAAAAAAAACGAAACTATCTCCAAACCGAACCAATCCTCGTCTAATAAGGTGAATGGCAAAACCGCTGTTATGAGGGCCCAAACCAGGCTAACCAAGAAAGCCTTAATCCATCCATTTTCTCTAGAAATTGGAAGTAGTTCTTTTTGAACATAGAGAACCCCAAAAAACGAAGATAATGCGAGAACAAACCAGGAATCCTTAGATAAATCCTTAACTAAATACAGCAATATCAAAAGGGATAGAAGAGTAGACAGCTTTAACCAAATCCAAAATAAGGTCGGTTGATTAGTTCCCTTAAAACCTAATGGCGCAAACTTGATCAAATTGTAGTAAACATAGCTTGCAAAAAAGATGATTAATAACGATGGTTCTGAGATCATTTTGTTTAAGCTCAATAGGCTTAAAGCACTCATTGAAAAAACAGATAAAGCCACGTGAATACTGCCCTTTACATAGATGTCGATCAATAGCTTTATCCGCTTCATTAAACAAAAGTAGCACTTCTCAACACTTTTTAATAAATGCCTCAATTATAGTGGATCACAAGACTCCAAACAGCAGTTAATTCGGTAATTTTACAATCCTAAAATTGATGATTGATGAGTACTCCTTTTGCAAAAAGACACATCGGTGTTCAAAGCGGTGAATTAACTACTATGTTAAATACGATTGGCATTTCTTCGATAGCCACTTTAATCGACGAAACCATTCCTGATGATATCCGCCTAAAGAAAGAGATGAGCTTGCCTGAGGAAATGTCTGAAAATGAACTTCTGATTCATCTTGAAGAGCTCTCTCAAAAGAACCAACTCTTCAGTCAATATATTGGATTGGGATATCACCCTTCAATCACTCCTTCAGTGATTAAAAGAAATATTCTAGAGAATCCGGGCTGGTATACTGCCTACACTCCCTACCAAGCAGAAATTGCACAAGGAAGACTTGAGGCACTTCTCAACTACCAAACCATGGTTATCGAACTAACAGGAATGGAGATTGCGAATGCATCGTTGCTTGATGAGAGTACGGCTGCAGCTGAAGCCATGACGATGCTTTTTGATCTGAGAAGTAGAGATCAGAAAAAGAGAGGAGCTCTTAAATTCTATGTTGATTCTGAGATTTTACCTCAAACCTATTCCTTGCTACAAACCAGAGCAACTCCCCTTGAAATTGAATTAGTTCAAGGACCGATTGAAGATTTTAATCCAAATGATTCGTATTTCGGAGTAATTGCGCAATACCCAGGCAAATACGGCAACATTTGCGATCTGGGTGAATTAGTCGCTAAATCGAAGGAACTTGACATTAAGGTCGCAGTAGCTGCAGATCTACTTAGCCTAACCTTACTTAAGGAACCAGGAAGCTACGGTGTTGATGCTGTTGTTGGAACGACACAGCGCTTTGGTATTCCTCTGGGATATGGAGGTCCTCACGCTGCCTATTTTGCTACCAAGCACGACTATCGCAGAAATGTTCCTGGCAGAATAATTGGCAAAACGGTAGATACCGACGGGAACCCTGCCCTTCGAATGGCTTTGCAGACCAGAGAACAGCACATTAAGCGAGATAAAGCTACCTCGAATATCTGCACCGCGCAGGTATTATTAGCCGTTATGGCTGGTATGTATGCGGTATACCATGGTCCTGACGGACTAAAATCAATTGCCAAAAACATCCATAGAAAAACTCAATTAGTTGCCGAAGAAGCGGCTAAAGCAGATATGACCTCAATGAATGAGGAGTACTTTGATACCTTATATTTTAAAGGTGTAGATGCTGCAGCCCTTAAGCAAAGAGCAGAAGCAGCTTCAATCAATTTATATTATCCATCTGCTAATGAAGTTAGTATTTCATTGAATGAAGCCACTTCAATCCAAGATTTACAAAAACTTATCGAAGCTCTAACCGGTAACAAGGTCTCCATCGATGAATTAAACTCAAGACTTCAGCTGGCATCTGCCCCTATATTAAAAGAAGGGAATACAAGAACAAGCAGTTACCTAGAACACGAAGTTTTTCAGCGCTACCGCAGCGAAACAGAGCTTATGCGCTACATTAAAAGACTCGAAAAGAAAGACTTGGCACTCAATCATTCGATGATTGCCTTAGGTAGTTGTACCATGAAGTTAAATGCAGCTACTGAAATGTTACCCCTCAGCTGGTCTGGATTTGCCAATCTGCACCCCTTCGTTCCAGTAGCGCAAGCTGAGGGTTACCGCATCATCCTTGAAGAGTTAACCGAGTACTTAAATGAGGTTACCGGATTTGCTGCTACTTCTCTCCAACCAAACTCCGGAGCCCAAGGTGAATATGCAGGTCTTATGACCATCAGAGCTTATCACCACGCTCGAGGAAATCATCACAGAAATATTTGTATCATCCCGGCTTCTGCTCACGGTACAAACCCAGCTTCTGCAGTTATGGCCGGAATGAAGGTAGTGGTCACTAAAACCGATGAAAAGGGAAATATAGACCTAGTCGACTTAGAAGAAAAAGTAATTCAGCATTCCAATGAACTGGCCGCATTAATGGTCACTTATCCTTCAACTCACGGGGTGTTCGAGTCTTCGATTCGACAAATCACGGCACTCATTCATGAGCATGGTGGTCAAGTCTATATGGATGGGGCAAACATGAATGCTCAAGTAGGGTTAACTAACCCGGCTACCATTGGTGCAGATGTTTGTCACCTTAATTTGCACAAGACTTTTGCGATACCACACGGTGGTGGAGGACCAGGGGTAGGTCCTATTTGCGTAGCGCCTCAACTGGCTCCATACCTACCAGGCAATCCTATTATACCAACAGGTGGCGCTGAAGCCATTACCGCTATTTCTGCCGCCCCATTCGGTAGTGCATTAGCTTGTCTTATTTCATACGCGTATATCCGAATGTTAGGAAGCGAAGGTCTTACTGATTCTACACGATACGCAATACTAAATGCGAATTACATCAAAGCGCGTTTAGAAACTAGTTATCCAGTGCTTTACACCGGAGAAAAAGGGAGAGCTGCTCACGAATTAATTATTGATTGTAGACCTTTCAAAGAAAAAGGAATTGAAGTAACAGATATCGCAAAACGATTAATGGATTACGGCTTCCACGCTCCTACCGTCTCATTCCCTGTAGCCGGCACGATGATGATTGAGCCTACAGAAAGCGAGGGGCTAGAAGAAATCGATAGATTCTGTGAGGCGATGCTCGCTATTAAGGATGAAATCGATCACTGTGATGCAAACGATCCTGTGAACGTTTTGAAAAACGCACCGCACACCCTAGCTATGCTTACCACAGACAAATGGGTATTTCCATATTCTAGAAGACAGGCTGCTTATCCGCTACCCTTTGTAGAAGAAAGTAAATTCTGGCCTTCGGTGAGAAGAGCAGATGAGGCCTTTGGAGACCGCAACCTAATTTGTAGTTGCGCACCCATAGAAGCCTACCAGAGTTAATAGAATTTAACCCTAAAATAAAGGGACGAACTAGATTTCATACTAGACGTCCCTTTTTTTTTAACTTAGTCCGCTATAAACAGACTTCATGAATATAAGTTTTATAGGTACGGGGCATTACCTTCCCGAGATCATCCAGCCAAACAGCCAATTCGAAAAAAGCGAATTCATCGATGAAAACGGAAAGGCCTTTGAATCGGACAATAAGGAAATCATTGAAAAATTTCAAGCTATAACAGGGATTGAGAGTAGACGTTACCTAGAACCCCACCTTAACACTTCAGATATGGGCTTTTTCGCGGCACAAAAAGCCATCGAAAATGCAAAAATATCTGCAGAAGAAATTGATTACATCATCTTTGCGCACAACTTCGGCGATGTTCGTCATGGAGAAATTCAAACCGATTTACTACCTAGTTTAGCTTCTAGAGTTAAAAATAAACTAGGCATACAAAATCCAAAGTGCGTTGCCTACGATATGATCTTTGGTTGCCCTGGATGGGTAGAAGGAGTTATTCAAGCCAAGGCATTTATCAAAAGCGGAATGGCAAAGAAATGCTTGGTTATTGGAGCCGAAGCACTCTCTCGAGTGGTAGATATAAACGATCGTGATAGTATGATCTTTGCCGATGGTGCCGGAGCTACTGTTGTAAGTGCAACCAATGATGGAGGCAATATTCTTGCTAATGTAACTACCACACTAGCCAACGATGAGGCCTATTATCTCTATTTCGGAAAAGGAAATAAAGCATCCGACAAGGATCAAACTCGTTACATTAAAATGCTTGGACGCAAAGTCTACGAGCTAGCCGTAGTACATGTTCCTAACGCCATGGCTGAAGCAATAGAAGAGGCAGGGGTATCGATATCAGAGGTAAAGAAAGTATTTTTACATCAAGCCAATGAAAAAATGGATGAGGCGATGGTAAAAAGACTTTACCGCAAGTTCAAAGCTGATGCTCCCGATGGGGTGATGCCAATGAATATTAAAGAAGTGGGTAATAACTCGGTTGCAACAGTACCCGTTCTTTTTGATATGGTTCGCAGAAAACAAATGCCTGAACACGAACTGAATAAAGGTGATGTTATTCTATTCGCAAGTGTAGGGGCCGGAATGAACTTAAACTGCATCGTTTATCGATACTAATGAAGCCATGAAACTCGTCGTTATAATCCCATTTTATAACGAAGAAAACTATCTTGCCGAGTGCATAAATAGCTTTACGGTTCAAACGCGCAGGCCTGATCTCCTAGTATTAGTCGATGATTCGAGTACCGACAATGGGGCAGATATAGCAAAAGAATTAGCGGCTACCCACTCATTTATTCAATACCATAGAAAGCAAAGTGACCCAGGCCGAATTCCTGGAGCAAAGCATATCCATGCATTTTATCACGGTTTAGAAACGGCGAAGGATTTCGACATCATCGGAAAATTCGATGCCGATGTTGTTCTGCCATCTCATTATTTCGAAAAGGCGATTAAAGCCTTCCACAATCATCCAAACCTCGGCATGTTTTCAGGACACCTTTATATAAGGCAACAGGATCGTTGGGTATATGAGGCCGTAGCCGACAAAAAACATATTCGTGGACCAATCAAATTGTACCGTAAAGAGTGCTTTAATGCGATTGATGGGCTCATCCCTGCCTTAGGTTGGGACAGTATAGATACTTTACTTGCTGAGGCCAATGGATTTGAGCTTCAGACCGATGCTGACTTGAAGGTAAAACATCTAAGACCAACCAATAAAGACTATACGAATCTCGATTATTTCAAACGTAGAGGAGCAAGTTATCACCTCTTAGGTTACGATCTTACCATCAGCCTTTTAAGCGCCCTAAAACTGGCTTTTAAAAAGAAAAACCTTCGCATACTTATAGCACTCCTACAAGGCTATTTTAAATCTAGAAGTAACGATCAAAGACTCGTTAATGATACAAGCGCCAAAGCTATCCGCAGGGTGCGCTATCGCAAAATGGCTCATAAACTTAATCTTCTAGCAGCTCTTCGATAGGCGTACCAGTGGTTCCGTTTGGCATACCAATTCCTAACAAAACCGCTAAAGTAGGAGCAATGTCAGGAATCTCTGTTCGTTCTGCAGTTGATCCCGTGGGGATTCCCTTTCCGAAAAATAAAAGGGGCACATGAGTATCGTAAATCATGGCAGAACCATGTGTTGAACCCGTACGAGAGTAGGAAACGTATCCAGGGCTTTGTACAAATACAATATCCCCTGATCGCTTTGGATGGTACCCATTAAAGATAATTCGATCAAAACCTGAAGTAGCGCCAAAATTTCTGAGTTGATCTGATGTATAAACTCGTTCTACATGATCAAAATCGTAAAGCATATTAGCAATAGCTGTACGTACTGATGCTGAATCAAATCCTTCATTTTCTAATGCTTTTAAAATTCCCTTGTTTAGATAGATTTCGTTGTACGAAATAGATTCAATAAGCGAACGGTCACCAAATCGCTCCTCTACCTCTTGAAACAAGCGTTCTGCCATCGCCTTACTATCAAGGTACCCCGCAGGTATTTTTTGATCGTTTAGAAAAGCAGGCACATGAATCGCTCCGTGATCTGAAGTTAAAAACAAAGTGTATTCACCTTCTCCCACGCGTGCGTCTAAGTATTCTAATAGCCGCTCTAATTCAAGGTCTAATCGCATATAGTTATCCTGAACCTCTACTGAATTCACACCGTATTTGTGTCCTATGTAATCCGGTGAAGAATAGCTAATCGCCAAGAAATCAGGAATCTCATCTGATCCCATCTGTTCCTGCTTGATTACTTCAAAGGCAAAATCGGTAGTTAGACTGTTACCGAATGGCGTCGCAGCTAAACTGCTGTACTGTCCGTTCTGGTCCCACAACTTGTCTATTTGATGAGGAAAGCCCGAATGTTTCTCCCCATTGGACAAACCTTCATAATTATTTACATCGCTTCCGCTTTCAACGTAAGACTTTAAAGGCTTAAGCGTCTCCCAAGTTTTTCGGTACTGATCAACAGAATGCTTCTTGTTGTATTTATTTACCCAATTTGGAAGTGACTCAAAGTAGTACTTTGAACTAATCCAATTTCCTGTTGAGCGACCTTCGAACCAGTATGCTGCATTAGCTGTATGACCTACGGGTAAAATAGCACCTCTGTCTTTAATCGCTATGCCAACCACTTTTGATCGAAATTGGTAGTGCAATCTCAACTGATCGGTGATTGTAGTAGTCAGTAAACGTGTTGGTGCCATTCCTCCAGTACTTTCAGTTCCTAAGTCTGGATAATTCTCATCGGCCGCACAATACACTGACTCTTTAAGAAATTTATCATACCAGTTATTTCCTAGGATACCGTGTACTGCAGGGGTCGTTCCAGTATAAACTGAAGTATGTCCAGGGCCTGTGGCTGTAGGAACATAATTAAAGTGATGATTCTTTGCCTCAAAACCTTCCTTGACCAGTCGCTTAAATCCCCCTTCCCCAAATCGATCCCAGAATCGTGTTAAGTAATCAAACCTCATTTGATCAACCACTATACCCACCACAAGTTTTGGTTGAGTATAAGGCTTTTCTTCTTGTGCTTGTAATTGAAATACAGTAGTTAATGCTATAAGAATTAAGGAAACTCTTTTCATTATAAATCGTTTATAACACAAATCTAAGACAAGCGATTAGTTCAAAGGATAAATCAATGTTAAATGCTTTCAAAAAGCGTAATTTTGAGATATGACTTACCTAGCTAACATTGGTCGATACGGCCTCATGTTAATGGAGATGTTTAAAAAACCTACCAAGTGGGGGGTGATGAAAAAACTAATCCTAAAAGAAATTGACGAGCTCATTTTTAGCTCCTTAGGTATTATCATATTCATTTCATTTTTCATCGGCGGAGTGGTAACCATTCAAACTGCCCTGAATTTAACCAGCCCCTTTTTGCCTAAAAGTTTGATCGGGTTTGCCACTAGACAATCGGTAATTCTAGAATTTGCACCAACCTTTACTTCGATCATCATGGTCGGGAAGGTAGGCTCTTACATTACCTCTTCTATAGGATCTATGCGAGTTACTGAGCAGATTGATGCTTTAGAGGTTATGGGAGTAAATTCTTTGAACTACTTGATATTCCCAAAGCTAATCGCCATGTTATTTTACCCCTTTGCCATTGCCATCTCGATGTATGTAGGGATATTCGGAGGCTGGTCTGCAGCGGTTTTTGGGGGCTATGCACCTACTTCTGAATTCATCGCCGGAATACAAGAGGACTTTGTAGTCTTTCATGTCGTTTATGCATTTATTAAAAGTCTTGTTTTTGCCATGGTGATAGCTACACTTCCCGCCTATCACGGATACTATTTGAAAGGTGGTGCCTTAGAGGTCGGTAAGGCTGCGACAACCTCGTTCATTTGGACTAGTGTTGTTCTGATCATACTTAATTATATACTCACTCAATTACTACTCGGATAATGATTGAAGTTCAAGGTCTGCATAAATCATTTGAAGGAAAAGCGGTATTAAAAAACATTACTACCTCTTTTGAGCGAGGAAAAACTAATCTAATCATTGGACAGAGTGGATCGGGAAAAACCGTATTTCTAAAATCCCTTATCGGACTTATCACTCCGGAGCAAGGCAAAATAGTATACGACGGAGTATGTCTCCTAGAACTTGAAAGAGACGAACAACGGGAACTAAGAAAAGCCATGGGAATGGTATTTCAAGGAAGTGCACTCTTCGATTCAATGACCGTTGAAGAGAATGTAGGATTCCCTTTAGAAATGTTCACCAAATTATCTAAAGGAGAGAAAAAAGATCGCATTGACTCTGTGCTACAGCGCGTTAACCTCATCGATGCACATCACAAATATCCTTCAGAAATTTCAGGTGGAATGATGAAGAGAGTAGCTATTGCACGGGCTATCGTACTTAATCCCAAGTACTTATTTTGCGACGAACCAAATTCTGGTCTTGATCCAAAAACCGCAATTCTTATTGATAATCTGATTCAAGAAATCACTCAGGAATACGACATCACAACGCTAATCAACACCCATGACATGAACTCGGTAATGGAAATCGGAGAAAAAATTGTCTTTTTAAAAGAAGGAGAATTAGCCTGGGAAGGTACCAAAGAAGAAATCTTCATTACCGACAACCAGGCTGTGGGTGATTTTGTCTACGCCTCAGAACTCTTTAAAAATGTTCGCTCAGTGTACATAGAAAAGAAGAATCGTTAGTTAGATCTGATCAGTAAGGTATCTAGTTGTAAACGCACCTTTAACCAATTCTCAATTCTAGGATTTAATTCTGCCTTCTTAGTTGATTTAAGTGCCGAATGATAATCTATTTCAAAAACTGGTAAAGTATCCTGAGTGCTGAAGTCGGTTTGAACTCTTGCTGAATAGCCTACCTTATTCACTTCAGGAAATGCAGCTACTAACTCCGTACTTACCGCAGTAAATGGAATTGCAAAACTCATAGACTCTTTTA
>DFQX01000068.1 GCA_002381155.1 Flavobacteriaceae bacterium UBA3478
ACGGTGGAGTAACAATATGCTCTTTTATCGTCATAGATAAAAAGAGCTATGAAAAAGATTTTAATAGGGCTTCTTGTGATGATTTTCACTGGACTTTCAGCTCAAACTCCCGTAAAAAGTAGAAAAATTAAGGGTGAATGGCAACTTCAAATCGAAGTTGCTGAAGCGGTTGCAGAAGAAACTAAGGACTTAGGGGTATTTGGAAAAATGCTCGCTGGAGCCGTTGCAGGATTTGTGGATGTGGCCCTTGAATCTGTCGATGTTGTCTTTGATTTTTACAATAAAAACAGCGTTCGATTGATAGTCAAGACAGATGGTGACGTTCCTGAAATCGAAAATTTGAACTATCGAATTGACCAGGGTAAACTTTATATTACTGGCCTTGAGGAGGGAGATATTGACATTTCAATCGATGGCTACTGGATGTTTGAAGAAAAGAATCTTATTCACTTCAATGAAGATGGAAGCCGAGTTAAAAATGTATACCTAATAAGAAGAAGGTAGAAACACATTTACTAGTTTTGCGCTGTGAATGCAACCTTAAGCGCAATTCTTCGTAAGTTCCTGATTTGGAAATACAAACATATTTCTGAGCGCAATTTTGTTTTAATTCTTAGTGCGCTTGTTGGTTTAGTTGCAGGACTAATCGCGGTGCTTATTAAGAATATTACCTACGGTATTCAGTATGTGGGATCTCTCGGGCTTTCGCTTACTCAAAACGGCCTTTACTTTGCTCTTCCGCTCATTGGATTGTCTGCTGTATACCTCATTTGGCATAAGCTCTACCGCAAAGGAGTATTTCAACCTATCGCAACCCTTCTACATGCGCTGTCAAAAAAGGGAGCTAAGGTAGAATCGAACAAGTTTTACATGCCACTTATTACCGCTCCTTTAACGGTTGGGTTTGGGGGTTCGGTCGGTCTGATGAGCCCGGCTATCTTATCTGCTTCGGCAGCATCTTCTGTTTTTGGTGATCTTTTTCATCTGAACCGAAAGACAAGAATGTTACTTATCGGTTGTGCTGCTTCAGGAGTTATTGCAACTAGTTTTCAATCACCGATTGCTGCGGTGATCTTTGCTATTGAAATTTTCAGTTTAGACCTCACATTCGCCTCATTACTTCCTCTGCTTGTTGCCTCGTTGGTCTCGGTGATCACTTCTTTCTTAGTAGTTGGAGACCAGGTATTATTCACCTTTGATCACAATGAAGGGTTTAATGTTTCAGACACACTCTTCTATATTGTTCTAGGTGTGATGGCGGGCCTAGTTAGCGTTTATTTTCACAAGGCACACTTCGCCATTACTGGCGCACTTGAGCGTATTAAATCGAGATCGTATCGATTCATTGTAGGCGGGGTAATCATGGGAGTGATACTCTACTTTATTCCTCCGCTTTATGGTGAAGGGTATGGAGTTATAAACGCGCTGCTTTCGGGTAATCATCTAACCGTTATTCAGGGTTCTATGTTTGAACTCTGGTCAGAAAAAACCTACGTGGTGATCTTTCTTCTCCTGGGAATCACCCTTTTTAAGTCACTTGCGATGACCCTCACTATTGCGTCGGGAGGGACGGGAGGTATTATTATTCCTGCTCTTGTAATGGGGAGTTCATTAGGTAATGCCATTGGTAAGACCTTTAATGCTTTGGGATTTGCGGTCAATGAGACGCATTTTACCCTGATTGGAATGGCTGGTATTGTAGCCGGAGTATTAAAAACACCGCTCACCGCTATCTTTTTGATTGCTGAAATTACCGGAGGCTATGAGCTTTTTATTCCGCTTATGTTATGCGTTTCAACCGCTTACCTGATTTCGAAAAATAATCTAAGTCACACTATTTATACAAAAGAGTTAGCCGAGAAGAATGCGCTGCTGACTTTTGACAAGGATCAAAGCGTTTTGACGTTGATGAATCTCGATTCGGTGATTGAACAAAATTTTGTCGAACTCAGCCCAGAAATGTCTTTAAGGCAATTACTAGAAGAAGGAGTGGCGAAATCGAGTCGAAATTTGTTTCCGGTAGTAAGTGAAGACGGTTCTTTGGAAGGGGTTATTTTGCTTGATGACATTCGATCGGTACTCTTTGATCAATCCCTTTATGACCTTACGAAAGCAAGGGAGTACATGACTCGTCCGCCAGAGGTGATTGATTATGCTAAAGACAATATGCAGCAGGTCATGCAGCGTTTTCAGGATAGTGGAGCTTGGAATCTACCCGTTATTCGCGAGGGTAAGTATTATGGCTTTGTTTCGAAATCGAAACTTCTAACCGCCTATCGACGCGAGTTAATTAATTACAGCGTGTAGTTGATAATCAACGGTTTAGATAGAAATACTCGACAATATCTGTTTTGAGCTTTGTCTTTGACATTTTAAGAGGCGATTCTTTGTCAAATTCACAACAGCTTTGAAAAAAGCCCTATCTTTCCCCCACCAAATCGGATGAATTAAATCTAATTACCACATGATGAAAAAGTTAATTCTTGTACTAAGCATCCTTTCAAGTGCTTTTGCTCTAGCTCAAACTAGCGTAAATGGAAAGGTTGTAGATCAAAATGGTGCTCCTGTTGCCAATGCGAATATTATCGTAGTTGGACAATCAGAGGGTGCTGTAGCTGATTTCGAAGGAAACTTTGCTTTTACCACTAGCCTTACTCCGCCATTCACTGTGCGTGTTTCAAGTTTAGGGTACACTACAGCAACAGCTACCTTCTCAGGATCAGCCCTAACTGTAACGCTAAATGAATCTTCTACAGCGTTAGATGAAATCGTAATTTCTGCTTCTAGAACTCCTGAGCGTATTTTTGAATCGCCAGTTTCTGTTGAGCGTTTCGGTCTTGCTCAAATTCAGAATGCAACTGCAGAGAGTTTCTATGGAAGTTTACAAAACCTTAAGGGGGTTGATATCAATACTAACTCACTTACTTTTCAATCGATCAACACTCGTGGTTTCGCAACTTTTGCAAACACAAGATTCCTTCAATTAGTGGACGGGATGGACAACACTGCGCCAGGTCTTAACTTCGTACTTGGTAACCTAGTAGGTATGTCTGAGCTTGACGTTGCAAGCATTGAAATTTTACCAGGAGCTTCATCTGCACTTTATGGTGCTGGTGCTTTCAATGGTATCTTATTTATGACTTCTAAAGATCCATTCACAACCGAAGGTGTTAGTGTTTATGGTAAAACGGGTATCACGGTTCAGAATGCAGCTGGTGCAAATGAATACATGGACGTTGGAGTTCGATTCGCTAAGAAATTCTCTGACAAACTAGCGATCAAAGCCAACCTCACTTTCTTACAAGGTGAAGACTGGCATGCGAACAGTACTGAGGATATGAGCCGGACGGCTCTTCCGTACCAAGGGTGGTCATCGCGCAGAACTAACCCTGGCTATGACGGTCTAAACGTTTATGGTGATGAGGTTGCAACAACCTTAGACTTCGATTACTTTGCAGGTACACCAACGGGTACTTTCGGTAAAGCATTTGTTTCTCGTACAGGTTACGACGAGGCTGCTCTTGCAGATTACGATGCGAAGAGTATGAAGAGAGATATTGGCATCTACTATCGTCCGAATGGAGACGATTTAGAAATTATCTATAACTACCGCAGAGGTACGGGTACTACTATTTATCAAGGAGCTAACCGTTATGCGGTATCAGGCTTTGCGATGACCCAACAAAAATTAGAGGTTAAAAACGATCATTTCTTTGTTCGTGCTTATGTAACAGAAGAAGATTCAGGTGATGCTTATGATACACGTTTTGCCGCAATCAATATCAACCGTCAACAGTCTGCAGACATGAAGTGGTTCGGTGACTACGTGACCGGATACTTAATTTCAAAGCAACTAGGTCGTTCTGATACAGACGCTCACAATAATGGTCGATTAGCTGCAGATTATCCTGTAGACTTCTACGGTCAATTTGGAGCTGCAACGAATTATGGTGCATTCAACCTACAAGGTCAAGCCAATAGAAACCGATTCTTACCTGGTTCAGGTGAATTCAATAGCGCATTCACTAAGGTGAAACAAGATGGTGATTTTGCGACAGGAGCTAGGTTTATCGATAATACCAAGTTTAGACATATCAATGGTAACTACAATTTTGCTCACCTTATCAATAATTGGGCCGATCTACAGGTTGGAGGTTCTTACCGTCAATATGAGTTAAATTCGAACGGTACGATCTTTACTGATAAAGACGGTCCTATCAAGTACAATGAGTACGGTGCATACACCCAGATTCAGAAGAAGTTTGCTGATGAGCGTCTTAAAGTAACGGCTTCTGCTCGTTACGATAAGAACGAATTCTTAGATGGTTTTGTTTCTCCTCGTATCTCTTTCGGATATACGCTAGGTTCAGCTAGAAATCACAATGTTCGTTTCTCAGCTCAGACTGGTTTCAGAAATCCTACTACTCAGGACTTCTTCATCGGTTTAGATGTAGGACAAGCTATCCTAGTTGGTGGTGCTGAGTCTAACCTTGATCGTGATGTAAGAACTTTTGCTACAAGTGCTCAAGCGCAATCTCTTGGATTACCTGCTACATCTACTGTAACAGGTCGCTCTGCATATACTAATTCGTTCTCGCTTTCTTCTGTTCTTGCTGGTGCGCCAGTTAAGAAAGATACCGAGTTAGTTGGCGCTGAAGAGATTGAAGCTTATGAGGTAGGTTACCGTGGTCAAATTGGCCCTATCACTCTGGACGTAAGTGCTTACTGGAATCAGTACTTTAACTTCAATGCTGCTGAAACCAAAGTAGTTCCATTATACGGTCAAGCTGGTGATAATTCATTATCTCTTCTTGCTCTTCAAAATGGAGATTACAAAGTTTATCAAGCATATTCAAACACAGATGTTCCTGTTAAGTCTTATGGTGTAGTAGCTGGTTTAGATACTAGAATTGCCGGATTTGACTTAGGAATTAGCTACACATTGACTGAACTTGATTTCAACGAAGCTGATTATCCAGATTTTGAGGTAGGATTAAACACTCCAAGAGATCGTTTCAAGGCTTCTTTTGGTCACCAAGAGTTAG
>DFQX01000084.1 GCA_002381155.1 Flavobacteriaceae bacterium UBA3478
TCTTTGCAAAAATTAGGAGTTGATATTGGCTTTTTATTTCAATTTGCGCCTTATCATGTCAGAGATCGCAATATTTCTTGGAAGCGCCTTCGATTCGGCTACTTCCTCAAACATATCGCTGATTACACGAGTATCGGATACTATCGTTCTCAAGGAGCGATGTCAAGTGCCGAACAATTTAAAGTTGAAATTGATCGTCTTGATCAATTACTCCACCGTAAGGTAAGTAGTGCTATCATCGCCCAAAATAGAGTTTTACTCCCAGATGCCTATGAAGAGTTGGTTGCACAAGAAATTTCAGACGATTATTCTATGGGATACGACGATGCTATTGGTTTTAAGTCAGGTACTTGTACTCCTTATCCTTTTTATAACCTAGGTCTCGAGCTAGAACAGCCCCTAAAAGTGCATCCATTTGTAGTTTCGGATATCATCTTTACTATTGAAGAACGAGACAAAATTGTCGATAAGCTTCGAGCTGTAAAGGACAAGGTTGCTGAGGTTGATGGAACCTTTTATCTGCAATTTGGCAATCACGCTATAGGATCTTTAGGAGTAACTAATTTTATTAATCTGATTAAGGCCATAGATGGATAAGCTTACCCCCAAACATATTTTCTTCGATTTAGATCATACCCTTTGGGATTTTGAGAAGAATTCAGCGGCTACCTTCGAACTTCTATTCGATAAGTTCAATATTTCATTAGATCTTACTCAGTTTCTCGAGGTCTATGTTCCTGCCAATATGGAGTATTGGAAACTCTACCGCCAGGGCAAAATAGCTAAAGAGGAGTTGCGTTACCGTCGCTTAAGCGACGTATTTAATCGTTGCAATTATAGAGTTAGCGATCGTATGATCGGAGAAATGGCAGATGGATACATCGAGTATTTAAGCTCGTTTACCCATGTCTTTGATTACACCAAGGAGTTGCTCGATTATCTAGTAGAGCGATACCCGCTGCATATCCTAACTAATGGCTTCGCCGAGATTCAGTCTAAAAAGCTAAAAGGAGCCGGCTTAGAAAGCTATTTTCAAACCGTAGTGAATGCTGAAGATGTGGGTTTTAAAAAGCCAGACCCTAGGATCTTTGCATTTGCTTTAGATAAAGCCAAGGCAACTGCTTCTGAATCTTTAATGATCGGTGATGATCTCGAGGCAGATATTCTAGGAGCAAAAAATTGTGGGTTTGACGCCCTGCACTTTGATGTTGATAATGTTCATAGTCACAATCACTGCGTAATCGTTAACTGCCTAAGTGAAATAAAGCAATATCTTTAATACCTCATTAAATAATCTCTGCCATATGAAGTCATTTGTGTTTTCTGTATTTCTTTCGATTGGTCTATTTTCTAGCTTAAATGCTCAGTTTGATCGATATGACTTCGTAGTAGTTCCGACTAAGTTTGATGTATTTTTTGAATCCAATGCCTATCGAACAAGCACACTTTTAAAGTTCCTTCTTACCGAGGCAGGGTACGAAGCTTATTACGAAGATGAATTGCCTGAGTATGCCCTGCAGAATCCCTGTAAAGGGGTTAAGGTAGATCTTGAGGAGAATTCAGGGTTGCTTTTAACTAAATTTCAAATTCTTTTTAAAGATTGCCGAAATCAATTAGTTTTTAAAACCTATGCAGGTGAAAGTAAGAGTAAGGATTATAAAACGGCCTATCACCAGTCGATAAGACAGGCGTTTTCTAGTGTTTTATCTGGTAAAGGAGTGTCTGAGCCCAAGAAAATTGATCGAGCTAGTTCGGTCGATCGTATGCGATTGATGAGCAATGGAGGAGATGATTATTCACTCGTTGATTATTCTGGTGCCGTTATTTTCAGATTAACCAAATCAGCTGCAACTGATGTTTATCTGGTTAATACCGAAGAAATTTCAGGAATTCTATTCAGGAATGCTGAAGGTAAATGGACCATGGAGTTAACCGACGGATCGGGAGCCAAGGTGACAACAAATCCCGAAATTGAACAGTAACCTAATCTAAACGCTGTCTTACGGCTTCGTAGAGAAATACGCCACAAGCCACAGAAACATTTAGTGAAGCGATGGTACCACTCATAGGTAGTTTGGCCTGACTATCGCTTAACTTTAGTAGGGAGGGATGTATGCCTATATCCTCAGATCCCATTATAATTGCCGATGCCTTTTTAAAATCTACCTCATAGACATGACTGTCTGCTTTTTCTGTTGCTGACACAATTTGAACTCCTGATGATTTCAAGTAATATACCGCGTCTTTAAGATGGTCTACTCTTGCTACAGGTAAGTTAAAGGCGGCTCCGGCGGAAGTTTTGATGGCATCTTTATTTAGTGGGGCCATCCCCTGTTTAGGAACGATCACGGCGTCAACTCCAGTACAACTCGCAGTTCTTAAGATCGCACCAAAATTTCTGACATCGGTTAGTCCATCTAGCAGCAGAAACATGGGGTGTTCCTTTATTTGCAAAATGCGCTCCACGGTTTCTTCAAAATCTGCATAACCAACCTCTGAAATCTCGGCGATAGCCCCTTGATGATTCTGAGTGGTGATACGTTGAAGGCGCTCAGCTGGCACATAGGAGTGAGGAATCTTGCGATCGTGTATTTGTCCTTCTAGTGCCTTAAACAGAGGGCTTGTTACACCTTTTTGAAGAAAGATTTTATGAAAATCAGTACCTGATTCTATGGCTTCCTGAATCGCTCGGATACCATAAATATATTGGGAGTTGTTTGACATTACTTATCGAGGTCAGAAATGAACTGAATCAGATCTTCTTGTGATTTTAGTGTGTAGCGATTTCCTTTCAGTAGATCAGCCGCCTTTATTTGATAATCCTGTGGTAGCGATTCTACAATTTTTCTTCGCTTATTGGGTAAATACTGAAGCAGTCTTTCATCGTTAATTTGATAGTAGTACTCGATAAATTGATTGAATTTATCTGGCGTACTTCTTACCATCGAATTCACGGCTTTAACACCTTCTTTGAACTTTGTCTTAACGCGTTCGTATACCTTGAAATTCTTTCCGCTGTAAAGCACGTTAACGTATCCATTTCTAACTCCTTGCTTAGGGGTATTCAGCGTTTCTAAAGTAAGGATGAGGTCTTCTGCTTTGAGTGTAATATTTCGATCAAGATTGAGTGCAAAAACGGTTTCGCTTAAAGGAGATTCTTTAAGTTCAACTTCGTCATTTTGCATGTTGTAACGGTAGTAAAGTTTTTCAGCAAATTCCTCCTTGTAGAAAAGCTCACAAGGCTGAAATCCTTCATTGAAATA
>DFQX01000051.1:0-14259 GCA_002381155.1 Flavobacteriaceae bacterium UBA3478
ACCAACTGAGCTATAGGACCTAAAGGCGGGCGCCAAAATTACAGTTAATTTTTGGGTGTTCCAAGCCTAAAAAACAAAGCTAGACGCTCCGGCCAAAGATATTCGCTATTTTTGTTTTATGGAACGTGAAAGACAACGAAAAATCGGAGCATTACTGCAACGTGACCTGGCAGATATTCTTCAGAAAGCCGCAAAGGGCTCTGGGATTTCTGGGCTACTGATCTCGGTGACAGAAGTGGCGGTAACGATTGATTTGATGATTGCCAAGGTATATTTAAGTTTCTTTCCAGAAGAAAAAGGCGAAGAGCTTTTTGAAGGTATTCGGTCGAATGCCCCTTTAATTCGTCATGAGCTTGCTAATCGTACCCGCAATCAAATGCGTCGAGTTCCTGAACTTTTATTTTTCAAAGATGAAACTGCTAAGAAGGCAGAGGCAATAGATCGTTCGTTAAAAGGGGAAGAAAACCCTATTGAGGATCGCAGCCTGCTCGATCGTCGTCAAAAAAAGTGAAAACTTCAATTTATATCGCCTGGAGGTATTTGCTTTCAAAAAGCAATCAATCTTTGGTGAATCTTGTTAGCTGTCTGAGCCTCATGGTTGTGGTCGCTGCAGCTGCAGCCTTAACGGTAGTTCTCTCAGCGTTTGAAGGGCTAAGAGCGCTAAGCACTCAATACGCCTATGAGCACTCTGCTGCTATTAAAATCACCCCCTTAAACCAAGGGGTTTTCACCGTCGATCTAGAAAGAATTCAAGACTGGAGTAAAGCAAATGAAGCATTAGTAGTTTCAGAGCTTTCAGTGGTCGGTCTTATTCAAAAGGAGGGTGAAATGGCGGCAGGAAATCTTATTGCTTATCACCCTGCTCCTACTGACTCTCTTGAGATTTTATATGGAACAAGCTCGTTTTCACAAGGCGAAATGCTCCTTAGCCTAAATACCTATTACGAATTAGGAGGGGAGGCCTATGACCGTTCGCTCAGCGTGGGAAGTTTAATCCCGGGAGACAGGGCTATTAGGCTTCAACTAGGTGCAAACGAGATTAGACAGCGAACACTGAAAGCGAAGGGGGTTTTTCTTGAAGACGATGAATCTCAAGTGCTTGGGATAGCCAGTTATGAAGACCTTCTATATTTGGGCGGTCTTCCTAAGAACAGCTTCACTTCTCTAAGTATTGATGAGACCTCTCTTTCTAAAGAGGAAGTCGCCTCTGGTTTGAAAGGCTTTATCGATGGGGACATTATGGTGCAAGACCGGGAAGATCAAAACCAGTCGCTCTTTAAGCTTTTAAATACCGAGTATTGGGCTACTTACTTGATTTTTTCAATGGTTCTCGTACTTGCGTTATTTAGTCTGGCGGGGTCTATCCGATTAATTATGGCTGATAAGAGCAGTAGTTTTTCAACTTTCAAACAAATAGGGCTTACTTCTGCCCAAATTAAAAATATCTTCCTTTATCTAGGGACGGCGCTTAGTGCATTAGGGGCTGTTGTCGGAATTGTATTAGGCGTTGCTTTGGTTATCGGACAAAAACAGCTAGGGTGGGTTCGACTCTCAAGCGAACTGTCTTATCCTGTCTCGATAAATGTAAGTAACCTCTTGTTGGTGTTTACAACCTTGTTGGTGTTTGGGCTTCTCGCCGCCCTTATCTCGTCTCGTAAATTGCCCGAAGTATCGAAGGCTATGAGATCGTAGAAAAATCAAAATCTGCGAATTCCTTCCCTGCCTTCTCAAGAGTTTCAAAAACCTCGTCTGAAGTTTCTGCACTTACTAGGCTCATTCGCAGAGGCTTGAAGTTGGGTATTCCTTTGAAATAGTTGGTGTAATGTCTTCGTGTTTCGTAAACCGCGAGTTTTTCTCCCTTCCAGTCAATAGACATGCTGAGGTGTCTTCGTGCGGCCTCTACTCGTTCTTGCATGGTAGGTGGGGCTAGGTGTTCTCTAGTTTGCATGAAGTGTTTCACCTCTCTAAAAAACCAGGGGTATCCGATACTGGCTCGACCGATCATTGCGCCATCTAAACCGAATTCATCTCTCATCTTAATGGCCGCTTCTGGAGTATTGATGTCGCCGTTGCCAAAAACGGGAATGTGCATTCTCTGATTGTTCTTCACCTCAGCAATAGGCCCCCAGTCTGCAACGCCTTTATACATTTGAACTCGAGTTCTGCCATGAATAGAAATCGCCTTGATTCCAACATCTTGAAGTCGTTCTGCTACTTCAACAATTTTTATCGAATCACTATCCCAGCCCAGTCGTGTTTTTACCGTAACAGGAAGCTTTGTTCTTTTTACTATTTCCTCCGTTAATTTCACCATAAGTGGAATGTCTCTCAAAATACCTGCTCCGGCGTTTTTACACACCACCTTTTTTACTGGACAGCCGAAATTAATATCTATGATATCCGGATTTGACTGCTCAACAATGTCCACCGCTTCAAGCATCGAGTCTAATTCAGCACCAAAAATCTGAATTCCTACAGGCCGTTCTTTTTCATAAATGTCTAGTTTGATCACTGATTTCGCGGCATCTCGAATAAGACCTTCAGAAGAAATAAATTCGGTGTAAACCACATCTGCTCCCTGTTCTTTGCACAAGGCTCTGAATGGAGGGTCACTTACGTCTTCCATTGGAGCTAGAAGCAGCGGAAATTCAGGAAGTTCTATGTCTGCAATTTTCACCAAACCATTAGATTTTATAGCAAAAATAATGGATTATCTTTGCTTGCCTGCAAATCATTATGTGCAGCCCTGCTTTGGCTATGAAAAACATTCGAAATTTTTGCATCATCGCTCACATTGACCACGGTAAAAGCACCTTGGCTGATCGACTTTTAGATTTTACAGGTTCTGTCACTGAGAGAGAGAAACAGGATCAGCTTCTTGACAGTATGGATCTTGAAAGAGAGCGCGGGATTACCATTAAAAGTCATGCGATTCAAATGAACTATACCTATGAAGGTGAAGAATACATCTTGAATCTTATTGACACTCCGGGCCACGTAGATTTCTCTTACGAAGTGTCCAGATCGATTGCCGCTTGTGAAGGGGCTCTGCTAATTGTAGATGCGGCGCAAAGTATTCAGGCGCAAACCATTTCAAACTTATACTTAGCGCTTGAAAACGACCTAGAAATTATTCCGGTTTTGAATAAGGTCGACCTGCCAAGTGCAAATCCTGAGGAGGTAACCGACG
Source organism: Flavobacteriaceae bacterium UBA3478 (assembly GCA_002381155.1). Lineage (GTDB taxonomy): Bacteria > Bacteroidota > Bacteroidia > Flavobacteriales > Flavobacteriaceae > UBA3478. Next base: position 3,191 of record DFQX01000051.1, read on the forward strand.
ACATCGTAAATCTACTTGGTTGCGACCCTTCAGAGGTTATCCCTGCAAGTGCTAAAACAGGCTTGGGAATTGAAAATATTTTAACGGCGATCATTGATCGAGTTCCGGCCCCAAAGGGCAGTCCTGATGAGCCTTTGCAGGCTCTAGTTTTCGACTCAGTTTACAATCCGTTCAGGGGTGTTGAAACCTATTTTAGAATTCTTAATGGTTCAATTAAAAAAGGTGATCGTATCACCTTTATGGCAACGGGGAAAAACTATTTCGCAGATGAAATTGGTACGCTTAGACTGAAACAAGAACCCAAAAAAGAAATTCGCACGGGAGATGTAGGGTATCTAATTACAGGTATCAAAGACGCTCGAGAGGTAAAGGTGGGTGATACTATTACCTTGACCGACCGAAAATCGACCTCAGCAATTGAGGGTTTTGAAGAGGTAAAGCCGATGGTTTTTGCGGGTATCTATCCGGTAGACACCGAAGACTATGAAGAACTTCGGGCTTCGATGGAAAAACTTCAATTAAACGATGCTTCTCTGGTTTTCGCCCCAGAAAGCTCTGCCGCGCTAGGCTTTGGTTTTCGCTGTGGATTCTTAGGAATGCTGCACATGGAGATCGTTCAAGAGCGATTAGAGCGTGAATTCGACATGACGGTGATTACAACAGTCCCCAACGTAAGCTATCACGCCTTCAACAAGAAAAACCCTGACCAGCCAATCATTGTAAACAATCCCTCTGATCTTCCAGATCCTTCTGGATTAGATCGAGTAGAAGAGCCCTATATCAAAGCTTCTATTATCACCAAATCAGACTTTGTGGGTAATGTGATGTCGCTTTGTATTGAGAAACGAGGGAGTATTACGAATCAAACCTACCTGACTCCAGAAAGAGTTGAGCTTAGTTTTGATATGCCTCTCGCCGAAATCGTATTTGATTTTTACGATCGCTTGAAGACCATTTCTAAAGGATACGCCTCTTTCGATTATAGCCCGATAGGGATGCGCGAATCTAAGCTAGTTCGTGTAGATATTCTCTTAAACGCTCAACCCGTTGATGCTTTGTCTGCCCTCGTTCACTTTGACAACGCACACACCATCGGTAAAAAGATGTGCGAAAAACTGAAAGAGCTCATCCCAAGACAACAGTTCGATATTCCTATTCAGGCAGCTATTGGAGCGAAAATTATCTCTCGAGAAACCATCAAGGCCTTGCGTAAAGACGTGACGGCCAAGTGCTACGGAGGAGACATTTCTCGTAAACGAAAACTTCTTGAAAAGCAGAAAAAAGGAAAGAAACGAATGCGTCAAATCGGAAATGTTGAAATCCCGCAGCAAGCATTCATGGCGGTGTTAAAACTTAATGACTAAGTATAGAATTTAGTATCTTCTAAGCCCTTAAAATGGGCTATGAATCAAAGCTTACACCAGTACAACCCTTTTAAACGAATGCTTTTCGGCTTCGCTTTTTCGCCAAGCCTTGAAAGCAATTTGCACGAGGTAGTGCGCCTCGCTGAATTTTTTGATTCTGAACTCATTCTGCTACATGTAGGTGAAAAAACTGAAGAAAAGCAGAAAAAAGTAAACTCCATTGTAGCTGCAACCGCAGCGCCATCAAGGGTTAGCGAATATCATTGGATGCCCGGCGACCCGTACACCACTCTTCTAGATTCTACCGAAAGTCTGTCTATCGATCTTCTCGTCTTAGGCGCTGTACAGCACGAATCGCTCTTTCGATTTTATGTGGGTTCAGTCGCGCGTAAACTTACCCGGTCGGTTAAGTGTTCTGTGTTGCTGCTAATCAAGCCCGCCGTAGAACGGGTGGCTTGTAAACATGTTGTTGTTAGCGGCTTTAAAACGAGCACCCTCCCTAACACCCTTTTTCAAGCTTTCTATTCAGCTCAGTGTCTAGGAGCAAACAAGGCCACTATCGTAGAAGAAATCGCCAACAAGTCGGTCAAAGTAAGTATTGATGATGACCGAAGTCTTATTCGAAGTCTTAGAAAGAAACGAGTCTTAGAAGCCGAGGGGGGTCGAAGAGTTGCAGAGCTTGTCGACCAGCTTCCGGCGGCACTTACCGATTCGATTAGTGTTCAAAATCAGGCAATTTTCGGCAAAAGAGGTTATTCAATCGGTCATTACGCTGAGGTAACCCGAGCTGATCTTTTGGTGATGGACGCTCCCGTCAAAACCTCTCTTTTAAGCCGAATCATAACACGAGATATTGAATTCATTTTGTCTGATCTACCGTCAGACTTACTGATCTGTAGAGCAAAATGACAAGAAATCAATTCATATCATCGTTACCCAAAAACCTTTTTGCTGGGTTTGTAGTGTCTCTTATTGCCTTGCCTTTAGGTTTAAGTTTGGCCGTGGCAAGTGGAATGCCGGCAACTGCGGGTATTGTTTCTGCGGTTGTAGGGGGTGTCGTTGTTGCACTTCTAGGAGGGTCTTACGTTACCATCTCTGGACCTGGATACAGCTTGGTGGTAGTGCTTCTTACTGCGGTTACCACACTGGGTGGAGGTGATCTTTTTCTAGGCTATACCCATACCCTTGCGGCGATTACGATTGCTGGGGTTCTGATCACCCTATTAGGGGTTCTACGAATGGGAAAGCTCGCAGAGTTTTTTCCTGCCTCTGCAATTGAAGGCATGCTGGCTGCCATTGGTTTAAGTCTTCTCGTAAAACAGTTCCCTATCATGCTTGGGCTCGAAGCGGGAAGCGGAAACCCTCTAATTAAATTGTTCAAGCTCCCCTTAGTTGTTACTGAGTTTGTTCAGTCTGCGCCTGAATCGGTATCAACGCTAGCTGCCGGGTTGTTGGGAATCGTTTCCCTCGTTATACTTCTATTCAACTCGTCTATTCGAAACCGATATTATCAACAAATTCCCTCTCCTATGTGGGTGATTCTCTTGGCGGTTGGCTACAGTTACTACTGCCAATTGAGAGGGATAGAAAGCACGATTCGACCCGACCTCTTTATACAGCTTCCTGATTCGGTAGAAAGCATGATTTACCATCCGAACTTTGATTTAATCAATTCTTGGGGGCTTTGGTCGGTGGCCATTACTATTGCCGTGATCGGGAGTGTAGAATCTCTTTTGTCCATCAAAGCGGTAGACAACCTAGATCCTCAAAGAAGAAGGTCTAACGCAAACAAAGACCTTCGGGCGCTTGGTGTTGCTACAGCAATTAGTGGATTCCTCGGAGGACTTAACGTGGTTACTGTGATATCAAGAAGTTCGGTAAATGTTACCCAGCAAGCCAACAATCGGTCGTCCAACTTTTTTCATGGTGTGTTTTTGCTTCTGTTTATTCTGTTCTTTAGCAAGCTTCTAAATCGGGTTCCGCTTTCTGCGCTTGCGGCTATTTTGGTCTATACCGGATATAAATTAGCTCATCCCCTCAAGCTAGTTGCAGCAGCAAAGGTGGGGAAAGAACAGCTGCTCATTCTTGTAGCAACCTCTCTCATTACTTTAAGTACTAATATTATTACCGGAATTTTTCTCGGTACTCTAATTACCCTGTTATCTCATTTTGTCATCACGAAAAGACCCTTGCTTTTTTTACTGCATCTATTTCAGCCCAACGTTCTTGCGTTTAAAGAGAAGGACACCGACTCTTACTATGTCAGTGTTAAATACTTTTGTTCGTTCTTAAATCTCTTCAAGCTCAAGTCAAAACTAGACGCTATTGGTGCAACGAAAACGGTTGTTATCGACTTTTCGCTCTGTGAATTTGTAGACCACAGCGCCATGCAAACCGTTGAAAACTATATTGCCTCTTTTGAGAAAAAAGGAGGTAAGGTTTCAACTATTGGGCTCGATCTTCACGGCGCCAGTTCGTCACATCCATTTGCCGTTAGAAACCTGGCAACAGAGAATACGCTTGGTTCAATAGAAAAACTGTTTAGCCGCAGACAGGAGAACCTATCTAAAATGTCGAAAGAATACGGGTGGGAATACTGTGCTAAAAACCAGCCCATAGACCCTTCTTTGTATCAGTTTCTGTTTTTTGAAACCAAGCCTATTGTTCAGGTTTATAATACCCTTGTTGACCCTGTATCCAACGGGGTGGTACAAGATATCGTTTTCAATGAAGGAGAATTTATTGCACGTGAATCGGCTAGAGTAACTGCACTTACCATTAAGCTTGAAAGCCACATTCCCTCCTTCGTGTTAGACAAAGAAGGTTTGTTAGACCGTTTAAATGCAATTGCAGGGTTGGGGGATTTAACCGTCGAGGGTCACAACTATTTTAATCGCAAGTTTCACCTGAGTGGATCTCAGCCTGATAAAATTAGAAGTCTTTTTAACAAAGAACTTATCTTCTTAATCGAGAGTAGTCCTATATACCTAATCGAGTCTAGCGGTAGAGAACTGCTCATACTTAAAAAGGACCGACTACTGAGCCCAACAGAAGTAAAGGCTTTGGTTTATTTCGGACGTGAACTAATAGAAACACTAGCATGCAACTCCATATCATCGAATCGGGAAATTTCAAACTAGACGGAGGGGCTATGTTTGGGGTGGTTCCCAAAAGTATTTGGCAAAGAACTAATCCGGCAGACAACAACAATCAAATCGATCTCGCTGCTCGATGTTTACTCGTTGAAACCAATGATCAATTAATTCTGGTAGATACTGGAATGGGAGATAAACAAAGTGAAAAATTCTTTTCCCACTACGGGTTGTGGGGTGATTATAGTCTTGAAAAAAGTATTCTTGAAAAAGGATTTCACCCCGACCAAATCACCGATGTCCTTCTTACTCACCTACATTTCGATCATGTTGGAGGGGCCGTATTGAGAACACCCAAAGGTCAACTTAAGCCGCGCTTTAAAAACGCCAAATATTGGACCTCTAAGGAACACTGGAATTGGGCAATGAACCCAAACCTCAGAGAAAAAGCCTCTTTTTTAGAGGAGAATTTGATCCCTTTAAAAGAGTCTGGACAGCTTTACTTCATAAATGCTAACACAAGATTTCCTTTCGAACTTAGATACTTTGATGGGCATACAGAGAAACAGGTACTTCCTCTCATCCCCTATCATGGCAAAAAAATCTTCTTTACTGGAGACCTAATTCCCACTGCTGGACATTTGCCAATTCCCTATGTGATGAGCTTTGATATGCGTCCGCTCCTAACCTTAGAAGAGAAATCTAATTTCTTGGAAGAAGCCTTGAAAAACGACTATCTTTTGTTCTTCGAACATGATGCTCACAACGAGCTTATTTCTCTTAAACAAACAGAGAAAGGAATTCGTTTAAATCAGTCCTTTCGACTCAATGAATATTTTGAATAAAATGAAAAACACCTTTTGGCGATACTTTTTTGTCTTAACATCATCCACCCTCTGGGTTGGTTGTTCTTCTACCAGAATTTTTAAGGATGAACCTCCTGTTAAAGTGTCCTCAATAACCGAACGTAAAACCTTAAGCGATGCCGTAAAAAAACGTTGGTTTTTCTCAGATCCCGTGTTGGACACCTTGCCTGGTATATCCCTTGAAAAAACCAAGGAAGTTGTTGGCAATCGTAAAGCTGCTGAAGTAATTGTCGCCATTGTTGATTCAGGCGTAGACATCAATCACCCTCTGTTCGATAATAAGCTCTGGGTAAACGAAGATGAAATCCCGGGCAACAATATCGACGACGATGCTAATGGGTTTGTGGATGATGTTCATGGATATAATTTTCTAGGGGAGGGTTACTACGAACAAATGGAGTACGTTAGAATGATCGCAAAAGAAATTGGCGATGAGGAGCAGTTAAAAAGAGCGCGCATTATTCTAGAAAAAGAGCTGCCCAAAGCAGAGGAAAACAAAAGACAATACAAGCGAATCTATGACTTGGCCAAAACCGCTGTTGACACCCTGTCTATTCTATTAAACGACGATCAATTTAACTCCGAATCTCTTAGAAAATTTACGCCTGAATCAGCGTTTATTGCTCAACAAAAAGCTTTGGCTCTTCAGTTTTTAAGTTATACCGATCGTGCAGACTTATTGATCAAAGACCTTTTTGAGGGGGTAACCTATTACACCGAACGTTCCGACTACAATCTCAATGTAAATTTTAACGGCAGAGAGCTGATAGGAGACGACCCTTACGATTTTGCTGATACCGGTTACGGTAATGGAAACGTGATCAACCGCCTAATAGAAGAGTCGCACGGAACCCATGTTGCTGGAATTGTCTCCCAAATAGCCCCTTTTGCAAAGCTTATGATTTTAAGAACCGTGCCTGCAGGTGATGAATATGATAAGGATGTTGCACTAGCTATTCGATACGCTGCAGATAATGGTGCGAAAATTATTAACTGTAGCTTCGGAAAATCCTTTTCTCCCCAACGAAAATGGGTTGAAGACGCTATATCCTATGCTGAAGGTAAAGGGGCGCTAGTTGTGCATGCAGCCGGTAATGAATCAGAAGATTTAGACGTCCTGAAAAACACAAATTATCCTGACGATCAACCCAATTTTGATACAGAATTCACTTCTAATTTTATATCTGTGGGGGCGCTCGCTCCTTATTTCAACCAAGGATTAATTGCCGACTTCTCAAATTATGGGAAAGAAAAAGTAGATGTATTCGCGCCAGGAGAAGATATTTACTCTAGTATGCCTAACGATGTGTTTGCCTTTCAAGGGGGTACTTCGATGGCTGCTCCTGTCGTTTCTGGAGTAGCCGCGTGGATCGCTGCCTATTTCCCAAAACACCAAGGCTCTGATCTTAAGAAAATTCTTATGGATAGTAGTGTTAGGCTTCCTATTAGCGTATTAACTCCCGACAATGAAGAAATCAATTCTTTTGATAGATTCAGTAAGACTGGCGGTATTGTAAATTTGTATAACGCCTTATTATTAGCTCAAAATAGATACTAGTATGAAAAACCTTTTTGCTTTTCTTTTCAGTGTTACATTTTTCGCCTGTATGGCTCAAAAACAACCAGGATATTGGCAACAAGAAATAAGCTACCAAATGAATGTAGATGTTAATGTAGAAGATTACACCTACACGGGGACCTCAAAAGTAGTTTATACCAATAATTCTCCTGAAACCTTAGATCGTGTTTTTTTTCACTTGTATTTCAATGCATTTCAGCCGGGAAGTGATATGGATCATCGTTTACAATCGATAGCAGATCCAGATTCTAGAATGGTCGATGAAAATAAGTTTAGTCGTATCGCCCAGCTTTCTGATGATGAGAAAGGCTTTCTACAAGTTTCAAATATGACTCAAAATGGCGGTGTAGCGCTTGAAATAGAAGAGGAAGAAACCATTTTAGTAGTTAACCTGAATGATCCTCTAAAACCAGGAGAGCAAACCGTTCTTGAATTCGACTTTCAAGGCCAAGTTCCTTTACAGATTCGCCGATCAGGAAGAAATAGTAAGGAGGGAGTTGCTTTATCGATGAGTCAGTGGTATCCGAAAATGGTGGAATATGACTTTGAAGGGTGGCACGCTTATCCATATATCGCTAGAGAATTTCACGGTGTGTGGGGTGACTTCGATGTAACCCTACATATCGATAAATCTTACACTGTAGCGGCAAGTGGATACCTTCAAAATCCGGACGAAATCGGTCATGGCTACAGTGAGGTTGGCCCTAAAATAAAGCGTAAACAACAAAAGCTGTCTTGGCATTTCATAGCTCCCAATGTTCACGACTTTATGTGGGCTGCTGACCCTGATTATGTTCACGATCAACTCATCACAGAAGATGGTATAACTCTACACTTCTTCTATAAAAACAAGGAAGAGCTAACTGAGAACTGGAAGGCATTACAGCCAAAAACTGCTGATGCAATGAAGTACTTTAATACGCACATAGGCCTTTATCCTTACAAACAATACAGTGTTATTCAAGGAGGTGATGGCGGTATGGAATATGCTATGGGGACATTAATTACTGGTGAAAGAAGTTTTTCTAGTCTGATAGGGGTAATGGTTCATGAATTAGCTCATTCTTGGTTTCAACATGTACTAGCTACCAATGAAGGCAAACACGCTTGGATGGATGAAGGATTCACTTCTTATATATCAAGCTGGTGTATGAATGAGATTATGGATCGTAAAAACGAACAACCTTACTTGTCAAGTTACAGGGGTTACTATAGTTTAGTGAAATCAGGTAATGAGCAACCTTTAACTACGCATTCGGATCGATATAACTTCAATTATACGTACAGTATTGGTGCGTATTCTAAAGGTTCTGTTTTTCTTTCGCAACTAGGTTACCTAATTGGAGAAGAATCACTAGCTCAAACATTAAAGAACTATTATTCAGACTTTAAATTTACCCACCCCACCCCAACAGACATCATTAGAACAGCTGAAAAAATAAGTGGTATGCATTTAGGTTGGTACCTTCAAGATTGGACTCAAACCACAAATACCATTGATTATGCTGTAGAGGAAGTTTCTAATAGTAATCAAAATACTGTGGTTACCTTAAAGAGAATTGGTTTAATGCCAATGCCTCTAGATGTTGTCGTAACTCTTAAAAATGGTGATCAACTAAATTATTATATACCTCTGACTGAAATGCGTGGTGAAAAGAAATCAGACCAGGTTACTATTTTAAAAGATTGGAGTTGGGCTAAACCTTCTTATTCTTTCACTTTAGAAGGTCTTGAAATAGATAAAATAGAAATCGACCCAACAGGCCGTATGGCAGATATTGATAAAGAAAATAATGTCTACCAAGCTCCCTAAACAAGTAAAGTTAAAATCTGAAAAACAAATTACCCTCTTGTTTAAAGAGGGTAAAAGTTTTACGTCTTATCCATTACGTTTTCATTATATCATCAACGACAACCTAGATTCTAAAGTTTTATTTTCTGCTCCTAAACGGTTGTTTAAAAAAGCTGTTGACCGAAATAGAGCAAAACGAATACTTAGAGAGGGGTATAGAAAACATGAACGATTCAAAGAATATTCAATTCACCTAGCTATTAGTTATTTAGCTACTTCTGATTTAGAACAGTCAGATAAAATTAATGCAGCTTTAAATAAAGGATTAGGACAGCTTGATTCTCATTTTGAAGTGAGGTAAATTATCTTCGAAATAACGTTCACCTTCAGCTACAAATCCAAAATCTCCGTAGAATTTTAAAAGGTATTCTTGTGCAGAGATAACAATATCTTTATTCGGGTATAGCGACTTACAATGCTTAATTGCTTCGTTCATCAGATTAATCCCATAACCTTCCCTCCTAACAGATTTAGAAGTGAGTACCCTACCAATATAACAATATTCCTTTGATTCATACAGGCGGGCATAAGAAACGATTTGATCATCTTTTTTATCATAAAGATGATAGGCGTTATAATCTTGACCATCAGGGTCTAAATAATTACAATCTTGTTCAATAACAAAGACCTCTGCCCTAAGTTTTAGTATTTCATAGAGTTCGGTACTATCTAATTCTTTAAAAGATTTTAATTCCATCTCTAAATCTTTTCTACTCTGTTTTGATGTCTACCACCCTCAAAAGAAGTCGTTAAGAATGTATTTACCATTTGAATCGCCACTTCCTCTGAAACAAAACGTGCTGGAATTGCTAATATATTAGCATTATTATGGCTTCTGGCTAGCCCTGCCAATTCAGTATTCCAACATAGCGCAGACCTAACTTTAGGGTATTTGTTGACTACCATATTTACTCCATTACCACTACCACAAATTACTATAGCTAGATCAACTTTATTTTCTTGTATTGATTTACCTACCGGATGAGCAAAGTCAGGATAATCCACTGATTCGTTTTTATCCGTGCCATAATTAACAACCTCTATGTTTTTGCCTTCAAGTAGGTTTACTATTTTCTTCTTAAGATCAGATCCGGCATGATCATTTCCAATAGCTAGTTTCATGTTAAGAACGAGTTTTTGATTGTTGATAGGAAGTTAATAGATCTTAATAACTATCTATATAATTATTAAAACAATAAATGTAATGCGATATTTTGAAGTAGTAAACAAGACTTATTTATTCTCTTTTTTCAACTAATAATCAATATAATAATAAGAGTTATTAACGTTAAAACGTTATCAAAAGAATTAAAATAGAGTTGTTAATTACGTATTTAAAAGTGTTAAAAACTATTCTAAATAATTGATTTTCAAAATATTTCTTTCAAGTCCTTAGTTTAAAACTTATGATAAGTCATAAAATCAATTTTTTAATTAAAAAATTATTGTAGCTACTAACAAACAATAATAAACCCTATATCTTCGAAAAGAATTAAATAAAAAAAGAAGGGTTATTAACTAGATGTCTAAAAAGAAGAAAAAAAGGAAAAGTAAGGGAACAGGATTAAGTAAAATGCTGTTCGAATATTTAGAACGTCATCCTGATAAATCCTACAACTTTAAACAGATTGCCTCTGCTTTAGATTTAAGAGATACTAATAAGCGAAACGAATTACTTAAGCGAGTAAAAAAGCTGGTAAGTGAAAAGCGTATTAAAGAACCGGTAACTGGACGTTATCAATTTGTAGAAGATCAATCTGAAGTTTATGAAGGAATTATTGATTTAAATAGTTCAGGAAACGGATACATTATTTCAGATCAGCTAGAAGAGGATTTATTTATTCATTATTCTAATCTTAAAGGAGCCTTTCATAAAGACAAAGTATTATTTAAAGAAAATAAACGTTTTAAAAAAGGAAATAAAACCGAAGCTGTTGTAACACAGATTATAGAACGCAATCAAAGCACTTTTGTTGGTATTGTTGAAAAAAATCCTAAGTTTTTATTTGTAAGACCTTTATCCTCTAAGATACACACAGATTTTTTCGTTAAGGAAAGTCTTGTAGAGAAGGTTGAAACCGATGATAAGGTCATCGTAGAAATTATTAACTGGGGAAATGCTAATAAAGCTCCTGAGGTTAGAATTATTGAAAATATTGGTAAAACCGGGGTTCATCAGACTGAAATTCATGCTATTCTTGCTGAATATGGTCTTCCTTTATTTTTCGAACCAGAAGTACAGCAATATGCAGATCGTATAGATACCACGATTAAAGAAGAAGAAATAAGTAAGAGAAGAGATTTTAGAAACGTTCT
>DFQX01000051.1:14612-22808 GCA_002381155.1 Flavobacteriaceae bacterium UBA3478
TACCCAACGGTAATTATGAAATAGGAGTACATATTGCTGATGTTTCCCATTATTTAAAAGTAGGTTCAATTCTAGACGATGAAGCTTTTGATCGAGCAACTTCTGTATATCTCGTAGATAGGGTCGTTCCTATGCTTCCAGAAATTTTATCTAATAAAGCGTGTTCTTTAAGACCAAATGAAGAAAAATATACTTTCTCTGCTGTTTTTGAGATTACAACTAAAGCTAAGGTGGTAAATGAGTGGTTTGGTAAAACAGTTATTAATTCTAACGAACGTTTCGCTTATCATGAAGCAGAATATATTATAGATACCGGTGATTTAATAATACCTGAAGAAATTTCTATACGATCTTCAGGTAGTTATTCTATTGATAAAGAAGTAGTTTATGCTATTCAAACTTTAAATGAATTGGCAATTATATTTCGATCTCAACGTATGAATTCGGGTGCTATATCTTTTGATAAAGAGGAGGTTAAATTTCATTTAAATGAAAAAAATGAGCCAGTCGGTGTGTTTTTTAAACAAAGCAAACAAGCGAACAAGCTGATTGAAGAATTTATGCTTTTAGCGAATAGATGTGTTGCTACTTTTATTGGTAAACAAAAAAAGACCTTTGTATATCGTATTCACGACGAACCTGATTTTGATAAATTACAAGCATTAAATATCGTTATTTCTAAGTTTGGACATCAGCTTAATTTAAAAGATCGCAAATCAATAAGTAATTCTATCAATACTTTATTGTCAGATGTTCATGGAAAAGTGGAACAACAACTCGTTGATACACTAACTGTTCGAAGTATGAGCAAAGCTGTTTACTCCACAGACAATATTGGTCATTACGGATTAGCTTTTGATTTCTATACTCATTTTACTTCACCAATTCGACGTTATCCTGATGTAATGGTACATCGATTATTACAACACTATTTAGATGGTGGTAGTAGTGTTGCAGCAGAATCTTATGAATTGAAATGCAAACATTCATCAGAACGTGAAGTTTTAGCTGCTAACGCTGAAAGAGATTCTATTAAATACATGCAGGTAAAATTCATGGCTCAATTTGTGAATCAAGAATTCGAAGGTGTCGTTTCTGGTGTAACCGACTGGGGTATTTATGTCGAACTTTTTGAAAACAAATGTGAGGGAATGGTTCGAATCAGAGATATTGGTAATGATATCTATTATTTTGATCAAGAACAATACGCTTTAGTAGGTCATAAAACAAGCGATACTATTCAATTAGGGCAAACGGTAAAAATACGGGTGAAAAATGCGGATGTGTTGAAGCGTCAAATAGATTTTGAATACCTAGAAAAGGTATAAAAAAAGAGGCATCGAGCGGATTCGAACCGCTGTACAAGCTTTTGCAGAGCTCTGCCTAGCCACTCGGCCACGATGCCAATTAGGTCGCAAATTTACATTAAAAATTCTGTTTTCCTTAAGTATCTCTTTGTCGGATCAGTTTTACAGCTACTGAGTCGACATTTGCACCGATAGGAGGGTTTATTTTAGCAACACAAACTGAGGTTTTTAAAAGACTTGGAAACGAAATAAAGAACCTTGAAATAATACGTTCAGCCACATGTTCTAAGAGTTTTGAAGGTATTGCCATTTCTTCAGACACAATCGCGGTAGCATCCACATAATCAATAGTGTCTTTTAACTCATCACTTGCACAAGATTTTTCTAGTGAAGTGTATAAAATTACATCTACACGATAATCACTACCAATGATAGATTCTTCTTTTAAACATCCGTGATAAGCGTATAGCTTAATGTTGTTAAGGTGTATTTCTCCCATAAAGCAAAAGTAGGAAATGCTACCTTTGCATTTCTATAATATGCCCAAATGGAAGAAGCTAAGCGATCATTAAACTTTATTGAACACATCATTGAAGAGGATTTATCACAATCTAATTGTTCGGAAGAATCTTTACGGTTTAGATTTCCTCCAGAACCTAATGGTTATCTGCATATTGGACATGCGAGTTCTATCTGTTTGAATTTTGGCTTAGGAAAAAAGTACAATGCTCCTGTTAATCTTCGTTTTGACGACACTAATCCTAGTAAAGAAGAGCAAGAATTCGTGGATTCAATCAAGACAGATGTTTCTTGGTTAGGTTTTCGTTGGGCTGAAGAGTGTTATGCCTCTGATTATTTTGAGCAGTTATATTTATGGGCTGAAGAATTAATAGGTAAAGGTTTAGCTTATGTAGATTCTCAATCAGCGGATGATATTGCCGCTCAAAAAGGGACCCCTACTACAGCAGGAACTTTTAGTCCTTTTAGGGATCGCTCAGTTCAAGAGAATTTGGATTTATTTAGGGAAATGAAAGCGGGAAAGCATGCGGAAGGAACACATGTTCTTCGAGCCAAGATCGATATGAGCTCTTCAAACATGCTAATGAGAGATCCGATACTTTATCGTATTATGCATAAACATCACCACCGTACAGGGGATAAATGGTGTATTTATCCAATGTATGATTGGGCGCATGGTCAAAGTGATTATATCGAACAGATTTCACACTCTTTATGTACGTTGGAGTTTGCAATGCACCGTGAGCTTTATGACTGGTGTTTAGATCAAATTATTGATCCTGTTAAACTAAGACCAAAGCAGCGAGAATTTGCACGCAGAAACTTTTCTCATACCGTTGTAAGTAAGCGAAAGTTATTGCAACTAGTTAATGAAAATCATGTTGACGGATGGGACGATCCTCGAATGCCCACTATATCTGGTATGCGTCGTAGAGGATATCCACCTTTAGCTATCCAGAAATTCGCAGAAGCGATTGGTATTGCGAAAAGAGAAAATGTGGTTGACTTATCTGTTTTAGAGTATCACGTTCGTGAGCAATTAAACCGAACCGTTCCAAGAGTTATGGTAGTTTTAGACCCAGTAAAAGTGGTTATTACGAATTATCCAGAGGACAAAGTAGAATGGTTAGAGGCTGAAAACAGTCCTGAAGATCCTGAACTAGGATTTAGAAGTGTACCTTTTTCAAGAGAGTTCTATATTGAGCAGGCAGATTTTAAAGAAGAAGCTAATCGTAAATTTTTCAGGTTAAAGCTTGATGGAGAGGTGCGTTTAAAGAACGCCTATATTATTAAAGCGGAATCTTGTATTAAGGATGAAGATGGAAACATTACAGAAATCCATTGTACCTACGATCCTAAAAGTTTAAGTGGTAGCGGCACACCAGAATCAGAGCGTAAAGTTAAAGGCACCTTGCACTGGGTTGCTGCAAACACAGCTGTTGAAACTGAAGTTCGTCTTTATGATCGTATGTTTACAGACCCTACTCCTGATGCGCATAAAGACAGAGACTTCTTAGACTTTATAAATCCTAATTCTTTAGAGATTATTAAGGCTTATGCAGAACCTTCGCTAACAGAGGCTAAGGCAGGCACTGCTTTTCAGTTTCAAAGAATGGGTTATTTTGTTTTAGAACAAAACAACGGAAAGCAACTTGTTTTCAATCGCACCGTGGGTCTTAGAGACAGTTGGGCAAAGCTGGAGCAAAAAGACTAACTATAGTTTCTCACAAGCGATAGCGATACGCTGTTTAACAGCGTCTATCCCTAAGAAGTTAATTAATTCATCGACAGAGGGTCCTTGAAGACTTCCTACTAGCGCTATACGAAGCGGGGCCATAATATTGCCCAATCCTATTTCGCGCTTCTCACAAAAGCTGTGAATCACGTTTTTTACTGCTTTAGAACCTTCTGGAACGAGAATTAAGTCTTCTAAGAACGCGTGTAACAATTCTGGAGTTTCTTCTTTCCACTGCTTTTTAACGGCCTTATCGTCATAACTGTGAGGTTCCTGAAATAAATACTGTTGATCATTGAGATCATCAACCTTTATTAGTCGCTCTTTTACCAATGAAACGCCGGCAATGAGCACGCCTTCAGGAACCGCATCGAAATTATTGTTTCTCTCTTTATAACGAGCTACTATTTCTTCACTGCTCAATTTTTGAAGCGTTTGTGCATTGAACCAGTTGAGTTTTTCTAAGTCAAATCGCGCTCCTGATTTTTGGACACGCTCGAGACTGAATTTTTCAACCATTTCTGCTAAAGTCATTTCTTCGGTGTCATCACCAGGGTTCCATCCGAGTAGACCTAAAAAATTTAGGAGGGCCTCAGGTTCATAACCAACCTCTTTGTATCCGACAGATTCATTCCACGAGAGAGGAAACACAGGGAATCCACCAGCTTCGCCATCTCGTTTACTAAGCTTTCCTTTTCCTGTGGGTTTCAACAGTAACGGCAGGGGTGCGAATAAAGGAGGTATCCATTCAAAAGCCTCATACAATAAGGTGTGTAACGCTAAAGAGGGTAACCATTCTTCTCCCCTAACTACATGAGTTATTTTCATTAAATGATCATCAACAACGTTTGCTAAATGATAAGTAGGCATGCCGTCGCTCTTATACAATACCTTGTCGTCCAAAGTATTGGTATTAACGGTGATGTCCCCTCTTACTTCATCATGAAACCGAAGCTCCTTATTTTCCGGAGTCTTAAATCGAATAACAAAGTCTTTACCGTTTTCAATTCGAGACTGAGTCTCAGACGCGTTTAAGGAAAGACTATTGTTCAGCTCTTTTCTGTTTAATGGCCCGTATAGAAACCGCTCACCTTCTTTTTCTGCTTTTTCTCTGTAATTGGTTAAGTCTTCAGAACTATCGAACGCATAATACGCCCATCCCTTAGCAACAAGCCCTTCAGCGTATTTATTATAAATTTCTTTTCTTTCACTTTGACGGTAGGGTCCTAGCGGTCCACCCTTATTGGGATCTTCGTCTGCTTCTATTCCCAACCAAGCCATTGATTGAAGGATATATTCTTCAGCGCCGTCTACGTAACGAGACTGGTCGGTGTCCTCAATACGTATAATAAACTTACCGTTTAAGTTTTTTGCTAAAAGATAGTTGTACAAAGCTGTTCTGACACCTCCTATGTGTAGAGGTCCTGTCGGAGATGGGGCAAAACGTAGTCTTGGTTGCATAGTTCCTTATTTGGAAAGCAAAGGTAGCCATTCACCTAAAATCTATTGATATCTTTGTATTGTGATTAGAGAGATAGATTTTATAAACTTTCCCAATTGGGCTGATGACTCAGCTATTAGAGCCTGGCTCTTGTCTGAGATGGAAATATTAAACCTTTCACTAGAGGTTGTTTATTCTTTTATGTCTGACGAGGAACTTTTGAAATTAAATCTAGAACATTTAGATCACGACACCTATACAGATATCATTACCTACGATTTGAGGCCTGATGGGCTTGAAGAAGCCAATTTGTGTATTAGTATCGAGCGCGTTATTGCTAACGCCGCCACCTTTATGGTGTCAAATACAAACGAATTGTGCAGGGTGTGTGTGCACGGTTTATTACACCTAGCAGGTTACGATGATAAGGACGAGGTCTCTAAGACCGAAATGCGGAATCAAGAACAACTCGCTTTAAACAGGTTCCACGTGGAACATTAAGATATGTTTGCAGAAGAATACGACATAATTGTTGTTGGTGGAGGTCATGCCGGAGCTGAGGCTGCTGCGGCAGGAGCAAATATGGGCATGAAAACCCTACTAGTTACCATGAACCTTCAGAACATTGGACAGATGTCTTGCAACCCTGCTATGGGGGGCATTGCCAAAGGCCAGATTGTTCGAGAAATTGATGCTCTTGGCGGTTATAGCGGTTTGGTTAGTGATGAAAGCGCTATACAGTTTAAAATGCTTAACCGATCTAAAGGCCCAGCCATGTGGAGCCCGAGAACCCAAAATGACAGAATGCTTTTTGCTGAGTCTTGGAGGGTGAGGCTAGAACAAACCCCCCTACTTGATTTTTATCAAGAAATGATCACTGGTCTAGTGATTGATGGTGGACGAGTTTCTGGGGTTAAGACAGCCTTAGGAATTGAGATACGGTCTAAGGCGGTTGTGCTGACCAATGGAACGTTCTTAAATGGCCTTATTCACATCGGAGAAAAGAATTTTGGTGGCGGAAGAGCCGGCGAAAAGGCTAGTATGGGGATTACTGAACAACTGATTGACTTAGGGTTTGACAGCGGCAGAATGAAGACGGGTACTCCCCCTCGCGTTGACAGTCGCTCTCTTGACTATTCTAAAATGATTCCTCAGCCTGGTGATGTCGTTCCTGGCAACTTCTCCTATCTTAAAAACTTCAAGCTTGACAAGCAGTTAGATTGTCATCTTACTTATACCTCTACTGAGGTTCATGATTTACTTAGAGAGGGTTTTGATCGAAGCCCAATGTTTAATGGAAATATACAGAGTATAGGTCCGCGCTATTGCCCTTCTATTGAGGATAAAATTAATCGCTTTGCGGAAAAGGATAGCCATCAAATTTTTGTGGAGCCGGAGGGCTGGAAGACCGTTGAGGTGTATGTGAATGGTTTTTCTACTTCGCTACCTGAGGACGTTCAATACAAAGCACTACGCAGCGTGGCTGGTTTTGAGAAAGTGAAGTTTTTTAGGCCAGGATATGCGATTGAGTATGACTACTTTCCTCCTACCCAACTCAAGAATACTCTAGAGACTAAATTAATCGAGGGGCTGTTTTTCGCAGGACAAATTAATGGAACTACCGGCTATGAAGAAGCTGCGAGCCAAGGTTTAATGGCAGGTCTTAACGCCGCCTTGAAGGTGAAAGAGCAAGCGCCATTGGTGCTTAAAAGAGACGAGGCATATATTGGTGTGCTCATAGATGATTTAATTACGAAAGGAACCGAGGAGCCCTACCGAATGTTTACCTCTAGAGCCGAATATCGAACGCTTTTGAGACAAGACAATGCAGATCTTAGACTTACTGAACATTCATACCAATTGGGACTCGCGAAGGAGTCAAGACTTAGAACTTTAGAAAGGAAAATTGCCCAAACTGAAGAAATTGTAGGCTTTTTAGACAACGAATCTTATGACTTCAATGAAGCTAATAAGCTTTTAGCGAAAGTTTGCTCGGCGCCGGTTAAACAACACGACAAGCTTAAAAAGCTTCTCTCTAGACCTGAGGTTAACCTTGAGAACTTACAAGATTTGTCGAACGTTCACGAGTTTTTTAACAAGCATAGCTTTGATTCTGATTCCTGTGAGCAAGCAGAAATTCAGGTGAAGTATGCGGGTTATATTGAAAAGGAAAGGAACAACGCGGACAAACTCTCTAGACTAGAATACGTGAAAATCCCAGATGACGTAGACTACTCTAAAATGACATCTATTTCTTTTGAGGCGCGTGAAAAGCTGAACAAAATAAGGCCCGCAACCGTTTCTCAGGCCTCTAGAATTAGCGGCGTATCCCCGTCTGACATCAGCGTTTTACTAGTACACCTTGGCCGATAGGTTCCACGTGGAACACACACAATGAATATTAAAGATCACTTTTTAACACAAGAAACGTTTCGAATAGAAAGAGACGAAAACACAGGTGTGCTTGCCACTAGACCCATACCAGAAAATCTGTCGGCGTATTATGAGGCTAACAACTATAGGTCTCATGGCGGTCAGCATAAGGGTTTGATAGATTATGTGTATTCCGCAGTAAAGGCCCTGAGAACAAAAGGCAAAAGAAAGTTGGTAGAGAAGTATCACCTTTCCTTTGATTCAGTTCTTGACATTGGTTGTGGTGACGGAGCCTTCTTGTCTGTATTCGCAGACAAACGCGTCGAAGGCGTCGAACCTGCTGCTAGTGCTCGTGAGCTATGTCGCAACAAGGGGTTAGCTGTTGAACCCTCAATAGCGGACATCAACCAGCGCTTTGATATAATTACCCTTTGGCACGTACTAGAACACCTTCCTAATTTAATGGGAGACTTAAATAAGATAAACAGCCTTCTTTCTGAGGACGGAAGATTGTTTGTTGCAGTTCCCAATTGTAAAAGTTGGGACGCAGAATATTACGGTGCGTTTTGGGCTGGTTACGATGTTCCCAGACATGTTTGGCATTTTGATAGGGAAAGTTTAGAAAGCATATTGACTTCTGCCGGCTTTGAAATTGTAGACCACCAACCTCAAATATTTGACCTTTTTTATGTGGCTTATCTTTCTGAAACGTATAAAGGTGGTCGATTTGCACTTTTAAGAGGTGTTTCTGTAGGGATCTACGCCATTCTAACTAAAAAAGCTTTAAAAAGACCTTCTGCACTCCTTCTTGTTGCTAAAAA
>DFQX01000051.1:23185-24809 GCA_002381155.1 Flavobacteriaceae bacterium UBA3478
CCTAGATAAGAGAAAGTTATCGGTCTCAAAAAAACAATAAGAAACACTTATAGTTGGTAGAGCTCAAGCGTAATGAACAACAACACCACCGGAATAAGATAGATGATGATTGTTTGTGCTCCGGCATAATCTTTTGCAACACGTTGACCAAGCAGAAGAGAAAGGAGTGTTATTGATGACAGAACGCTCGCTAGATTGGCCATAATGACATTTTCGTGTAGATAGAGATGAATAATTCCTCCGGCGCTCAATACGCCTGATGTAATTTCTAAAACCGTAAGAATAACAAATAAGGCTCCGGACATTTTGTTGAGAGGGGTTTTACTAAAATGACTTTGTACAAAATCCTTTTCACTCTTAAAATGAATGACTTTGTCAATTCCGCTTTGAAGAAAAACAATACACAGAATGGCTAGACAGGTATAAATTGCGAGGATCATAAACGTTTATTTTGGTGCATGTAGTAGTTTGGTCATTTGAAGTGCTAGGTCGCTAAAGGTCATTTTAAGGTTTGCGCTGGTTCCCAAGTGTGAAACTGCCTTCTCAATAGATTCAATTAAATCAATCGCATTGTTATGGTGTATAAAAGGAGCAAACTTTTCTAGTTTAAAACCTTCTGCCAGCTCTTGCTGTAGTACTAATTCACCTGCGCGATATTGAATAAGTAGAGAATTTCGTATTTGGTCCATCGCAAAGAGTAAAAATTCACGCTGAACACCGCGCTCTAATTTGACCAAATCTTCAGCCCAATCTAAGAGCTCAGCAACGGCAATCTTATTTTTCTTAGCTAGAAATGCTGACCGAACCCAGCTTACAAAGCGCTTTTCGAAATCTTGAGACCGCTCTTTGTTTTGAAATTGACTCATTGCCCACGAAACGCTTCCTTTCGATCGTTCTGAATAAAGGGTTGCATCCTCTTTAGAAAGACCAAGATTGATCAGCGCTTCTTCAACAACATCTTTAGTTTCAGGACCGACGAACACCCGCTGACTTCTTGAACGTATTGTTTCTAAGACATTTCGTTCGTTTTGTGTAGTCATGATAATAAACGTTCCCACAGGAGGCTCTTCAATGAACTTTAGAAGACGGTTGGCCGACAGGTCTTTTAAGAATTCTGCACCCCAAATAACGAGAATACGATAGGAGCCTTCGACAGGCTTGAGATGAAGTTTTTGAACCGCTTCTTTAGCATCTTCAGTTCTAATAGTAAAACTCCCTCCCGCTGAAGAATTCTTAGAAATCCATTGACTATAAGTGAGATAGGGGTTTTCTAAAACAGCAGATCGAAAGTCGTTTAATTGATCTGACGAACGCACATTTTTTGAAGACACGCCAATGGTATTTGAGGTAGGAAACAGCAGGTGGATATCAGGGTGAATGAGTTTAGAAACTTTACTGTCTCCCTTAAAAAGTTGATTTAACATCCAAAATACGAGCGGAAGCGAAGATCGATTTTCTTCTGAAACGTAGAGCTGTGCGTGAGGTAAACGACCCGAATCAATAGAGTGTTTTAAGCCCTTCTTACTGTTTTCATACCCAACTACTCCTGAAAAATCCATGCTTCAAAGATAGTATTTCGCTACATTTGGGGGATTCAAAAAACAACAACATGAGCACCCTATCA
>DFQX01000033.1:0-18445 GCA_002381155.1 Flavobacteriaceae bacterium UBA3478
TGCAAATGGTTTAACTGAGGCAGATCTTCCTCCGCTTGTTTATCTAGCTGATTTAAATGCTGAAGATGTTGATCCGAATCTAGCCGCAGCTGCACCCTCTGAAACCTCTACAACAATGAAGGAGTTCATGATGGACAACATGACTGAAGCAGAGCGTGCTAAGGTTAAAGAACCCAAGTACTTCTACGAAATTTCTTTTGAAAAACCGGGAGGTATTCCAATGCCACTGATCGTAGAGTATACTTATGAAGATGGAAGCTCTGAGACAGTAACCTATCCACCTGAGATTTGGAGAAAGAATGATGCCGAGGTTAAGCGTGTTATCTCATCAGACAAAAAGCTAACAGGGATTGTAGTAGATCCAAAGGCAGAGACGGCCGATATTGATACCGCAAACAATTCTTGGCCTAAAAAAGAGGAAGGATCTGAATTTGATGCTTTAAAAGCGCAAATCAAAGGATAATTTCTTTTACCCGAAATTCTAAACCCGCAGTGAAACCGCTGCGGGTTTTTTTATATTTGTATCCATGCATTTTCTCTTTATTAGCGGCGCAGAAATATTCTTCATACTCTTTATGGTGGTGATTATTTTTGGTACTGATCGTCTACCAGAAGTTGTACGTGGCCTAGCTAAAGGAATGCGCCAACTAAAAGATGCAGCCGACGACGTTAAGCGAGAAATTCAAAAGTCTGCAGATAAAAGTGGTATTGACACTTCAATAGCCGAAGACCTTAAAAAGAGTGCAGCTCAAGTAAAAAAATCGGTTGAAGAAGTAACAGGTACTATTAAACGTCAGTAAGTTATAGGTATCTAGCCACGCTTAATCCGTCTCTTACCGGTAAGATTAGGTGCTCAAAACGGTCGTCTTCAGTTAATCGTTTATTATACTTTAACAGTGCTTCGGTAGCTTTGTCGCCCTTTTGAAGCGGTTCTACTACTTTACCACTCCACAAAATGTTGTCCGATACTACAAGGCAACCTTTAGCTAGCTTAGGAATTACTGCATCTAAGTATTCGTTGTAATCCGCTTTTTTAGCGTCAATAAAGACTAAATCAAACTGGTCCTTTAAGGTAGGGATGATTTCTAATGCATCTCCGACTATAGGTTGGATGCTTTCATAGTAAGGGCTTAGTTTCCAATACTTTTGTTGTAGCCAAGCCAATTCCTCATTCACTTCAATAGTAGTGATGGTTCCTTTATCACTTAACCCCTCTGCAAGACATAGTGCTGAATATCCCGTATAAGTACCCAATTCAAGAATGCGATTGGGTCGAACTAATTTGCTTAAAAAGGAAAGTAGTCTCCCTTGGTAATGACCCGAAATCATTCTTGGTTGAATTACTTTCTGATGCGTTTCATGGCTTAGGTTTTTGAGATAGGTTGGTTCTAACTCTATATGCTTGTTTAAATAAGATTCTAAGGCTTCTGAAAAGAAGTGCATCGCTCTATTTTTAAGTAAATTTAGGTCAAAAATAAGCCTATGTTTCAAAGTTCTCTTCAATTCGCTAAAGACCTTGATGCTAATGATTTGCTCGCGAGCTATCGCGATCAATTTCATTTTCCGAAAACTGCTGAAGGAGAGAAGAAGTTATACTTTACGGGTAACTCGCTAGGATTACAACCCTTAAATACTAAAAACCGTATTGGTCGAATACTTGACGAGTGGGCAGAATATGCTGTAGATGGTCACTTTTATTCTGAACATCCTTGGTGGGACTACCACGAAAGAATGGCGCCTAAACTAGCCAAGGTCGTCGGTGCAGAGCCAAGTGAAGTTACGATTATGAATACATTGACAGCCAATCTTCATTTACTGATGGTTTCTTTTTACCGTCCGACTTCTACGCGTTATGCCATATTGTGTGAAGAAAAGGCCTTCCCCTCTGATCAGTATTTAATGAAATCTCAATTGAAGTTTCACGGATTTGATTTTGAAAGTGCACTCATTGAAGTTTCAGGTAACGGATCAGCTCCAACAACCGAAGATTTCATAAAGGCTATTGAAGAAAATAAAGATAGAGTGGCACTTATACTTCTAGGTGGAGTGAATTATTACACTGCGGGGGTCCTCGATATTGAGACGATAACTAGAGTTGCTAGGTCATATGGTATTACTATCGGATGGGATTTAGCCCACGCAGCAGGTAACATTTTATTAAAATTACATGATTGGGGAGTAGATTTTGCGGCGTGGTGTAGTTATAAGTACATGAATGCTGGACCGGGTAGTTTATCAGGTGTGTTTATTCATAAACGCCATCACAACCAATCTTCAATTCCTAGATTCGAAGGTTGGTGGGGTGTAGATAAGTCAGAGCGTTTTCAATTGAATGACTCCTTTAAGCCGGCGGTAGGAGCAGAGGCTTGGCAGTTGTCTAACCTGCCCATTCTAGCTTTAGCCCCCTACGATGCTTCTCTAGATTTATTTGAAGAAGTAGGAATGGAGCGACTAATCGCAAAAAGCAAACAACTTACTGACTATTTAGAATTTAAGATTCGAGAGATTGCAGAGGAAACGGGATATCCTCTCGAGATAATTACCCTTCAAAATAGAGGTGCTCAACTTTCTATCCATATGCCTAATAATGGACGAGCCATTTTCGATCATCTCTGCGAAAATGGAGTGGTGCCCGATTGGAGAAATCCGAATGTGATTCGTGTTGCTCCGGTACCCTTTTACAATTCTTTTGAAGACGTATACTTGTTTGCTGAACGTTTCAAGGATGCAATCTATTCTACCGATAGTTCGGTAAAATAAAGAGCCCCACTTGAATTTGGTCGTTCATGGCGCTGTGCGATCAGTAAACCACCGAGGTTAAGGTAATCCTTGCAAATCGATATAATGTTCGGATCTTCTCCATTGGAGCGTCTAAATACCCACTCTTTTACCGTATAATCGTTGTCTACATAAAAATCATAGGCATCGCCTGGGGTATATCCGCCCTCGTTACCATAAACAATAGTTAGTTTGTTTAAGGTTTTTCCTTCGCCAGGGGAGTCGACATTTTCTGAGTAAGTGGCTGTAAAGTTATCTTGATCCCATACCAGCTGAAGTGGTGCTAGGAGACAATACTTATCATTGATAAAACCCTTGTTAACCTCATTGGAAAGAGAATCAAGCTTTTTCCAATGGTATCTATAATTACCTTCAGCACGCACAGCAGTTACAGAATCAACTTTAGGGTTCCAGATCCATTTTCGAGAGAAAGGTTCTCCATTGGCTCGAGCCACATTCCAATTAAAGACGATTTTTTCGATTTCTTCAAACTCAGAGATTCCATGTGCTTCGGCAATGCGATCTGCTACCTTGTAGGCTTCTGACTTCTCGGTGGTTGAAGGGGTTTCTGAACAGCTATTCAGTAAACCTATGGCTGCTAAAGAGAGGAGTAACTTTTTCATATTTCTTTTAGGCTAAAGGTAGGAAATGCTAGGCTAAAATAGCATTAGATGCTACCTTTGTAGGTATCTAAAATTTATGGCTATGGCTGCAACATCTAAGGTTCGTGACTTAATAGAACATTCGCTTTTAACCGATCGCAAGGTTTTTTTATGGGGAATGGTAGACGATCACAGCGCAAAACACGTGATTGATCGCTTGCTTTATCTTGATAGTCAAAGTCATGACGAAATTCAACTTATCATTAATAGCCCTGGGGGTTATGTGACTTCTGGTTTTGCTATTTACGATACCTTAAAAGCGATTAAAAGCCCTGTTTCTACCATATGTTCAGGTTTAGCAGCATCAATGGGTTCAATTCTATTGTCTGCTGGAGAAAAGGGTCGTCGCTTCATACAGCCTCACGCTCGAGTGATGATTCATCAACCCAGTGGTGGTGCTCAGGGTCAAGCTTCTTCCATAGAGATACAAGCTCGAGAGATTATTAAAACTAAAGAGATCGGAGCTAGAATTCTTGCAGAGAATTGCGATCAGCCTATCGAAAAGGTAATGAAAGATTTTGACCGTGACTATTGGATGGATGCAGAAGAATCTACTCAGTATGGAATCGTAGACGGGGTCATTGATGCCATCTAATAGGTATCAGGATTTCGAATAATCGCTTCTGCTCTCCTAATCTGTGCTTCTAACTCGTCTGGGTTCTTCTTGTCAAGTAACCGATACATCATACCCATTCTAGGATTATCCTTTAGGATCTCTCTTTTCTTACTAAGGAAATTCCAGTACAATGAATTAAACGGACAAGATTGTTCTCCGGTCTTATCTTGTACCCGGTAACTACAGCTTTTGCAGTAATTACTCATCTTGTTGATGTAAGCCCCACTACTGATATAGGGTTTGGTCGCGATGATTCCTCCGTCGGCGAACTGAGACATTCCACGAGTATTCGTGATCTCTACCCAGTGTATAGCATCGATATAAACTCCTAAATACCAATCATCAAGCTCATCAGGATTTATTTCAGTAAGTAGTGCGTAATTACCGGTAACCATTAGGCGTTGTATGTGATGGGCATAGCTATGTTCTAGCGTTTGTTTAATAGACTCAGAAAGACACTTCATTTTGGTTTTTCCTGTCCAATAAAAATTTGGGAGATTTTGCCTGTGATTGAAGTAATTGAGGGTTTGATAATTGGGCATTTCTTTCCAGTAAATCCCGCGCATATATTCCCGCCACCCTAAAATTTGACGAACGAATCCTTCAATTTGTGAAAGCGAAATAGTATCGTCTTTGTAATAAGTGGCGATGGCAGTGTCAATAACTTCTCTCGGATGTATCAGTTTAGAATTAAGCGCAAAGGATAGCCTTGAGTGAAAGAGATACGGTTTTCCTACGGCCATGGCATCTTGATAAGTCCCAAATCGAGATAATAAATGATCGCAGAAGTACTGTAGTATTTGTAATCCCTCTTTTCGGCTGGTTGGCCAAGGGAACTCCTCAGCATTAATGATACCCAGTGTTTCAATCTTACTATCAAGAATATCTTGGTAAACCTCGGTTACATCGGTTTTAAAATCTAACTCTTTTGGAATTTGGAGATTCGTATCAATGCCCTTACGATTTTCACTGTCGTAGTTCCATTTACCTCCTTCAGGCTTCCCGTCAGGAAGTATTAGTATATGATGTTTTTTACGCATCATACGATAAAACGACTCCATAAGGAGTTGTTTCTTGCCTTCGAAATGTTTTGATAGTTCTTCTCTAGAAGTTAGAAAGTGTTCGGTGTCAAATACTTCGCTTTGGATTCCTTTCGATTTAAGCAAACTGCAAATTTCTTTGAGCTCCTTATCTAAACGGTAGTTGTCGGGCAGTTGGTATTCAAACTTCTCAATAGGATAGGTTTGGCAGTATTCTAATATCCGAGTTCTAAGACTTCGATCTCCAGCTTGATTTATCTTTTGATAGTCCACACGAGCGCCAATCTTTTTTAAGGCATCCGCGAAATTCCTCATGCTTTGAAAGAAAGCTACCACTTTCTGAATATGATGGGTGATATTATTGCTTTCTTGATGCATTTCTGCCATACAATAGAGGGTATGAGCATCCACCTCTCTATACCAGCTGTGTCGGGCATTTAATTGGTCGCCTAAGATTAATCGGAGTTTTTTTACTGCAGCCATAATCGTCTATAGTCGTTTTTGGGATCGTACATCTCTGCCTGTCGTTGGGTATTAAATTTGCGATCTCTAGGGTCATTTCCCACTCCGCTTACATAACACCAATTACCCCAATTGGCTGAGGCGTCGTAATCGATAAGTTGAGCTTCAAAGTACTTTGCCCCCCAAATCCAATTTTGCTTCAAGTTTTTTGCCCAATAACTAGCCACATTTTGTCTTGCTCGGTTACTGAGCCAACCTGTGGATTTTAATTCGATCATGGCCGCATTGACGAAATCATCTTTGGTTTTACCATCGACCCACTTTTCAAACAGTGAATTGTTCTCTCCCCACTCATAGGAGCGATTAAGAATACCTGCAATCTTAAAGATGCGATCCCTGTGTTTGAAGCTAATCAGCTTAAAATATTCTCTCCATAGCAGTTCGAAGAACAGCCAATAGGTGTCCTGATTGGCGACCACCGACGATTCAAATTCTTTTATCTCTGCATAAATAGATCGGGGAGAAAGACATCCAAAAGCTAGATACGCTGAAAGTTTCGAACTAAAGTCTAGGCCAATTAATCCGTTTCTTGTCTGCTTGTACTCAGCGAGTGCCTCTGTCTGCCAGAAATAATGATCTAATCGCTCCCACCCGGCGTCTTCTCCACCTTTGAAGGGATGCGCAGATCGATCATCAATAGTGCTATTTGAATAGCCTAATTCAGTTAAGGAAGGAATTTTACTGGATTCAATCGACAACCCGTTCGATAAAGGATTTTCTGGCGCTTCAAATGGTGTCTCAGGAGCATGATATCGCTCTACCTTTTTTCTAAACACCGTAAAGACCTCAGGTAACTCCATCACATCAAATGGTAGTTTTTGCAAAGGGTATAATAGGTCTGAGTGGTCTTTGATCCACGTTATATCGATTTTTGCCTTTTTGATAGCCTTATCCATAAATCCCCGCTCGTTAGAAGTAGCGAAATCAATACTGTATAAGGATTCGATCGAATAGCGGTCTATAAGTGTGGCAAGATGATCAGATCCTACCTGATCGATAATTAAAGGAATATTTAAACGTTCAAGATCAGCCTTGAGATTATGGAGTGATTCAAGTTCAAATTTTCTTGCAAAGAAGGACTTATTAGGAAATTTCTTTGAGCCTATTTCAATCGAATGATGATCTAAAAAATAGTAAGCAAATAGGCCTTTGTTTTTCATTGCCCTTATTAGCAAAGCATTATCCTTAACCCTTATTAATTGATTGACTATAAGTATACTATTCATAGAGCTATTTCTTTTGCGATGCACATTTTTTACTACAGTATTTAACTTGTTCCCAATTCTTCTCCCATTTTTTACGCCAGGTAAAGGGTCTTTCACAGACCACGCAAATTTTCTGAGGAAGATTTACTTTCTTGTGCGCCACTTATTCAAGAATAGATTTGGGCTCTGTGTTAGGTTGAGCGTAATGGTATCGATCAATAAGAGATACTTTGTAATAGGCATCAAGACCACCTATCGCAGCAGATGAGGCTTTCTCGTGATTTAACCAGTGCGACTTATTAATACTATCACTGTTTACCCAGAAACGTTCAATGGTTGCGGTAAGAAGTATGCAGTCATTTTCAAGAAGATGCTCCCTGCTATAAGCACAAAGTAGTTGAATATTACTCTCCTTTACAAAGGGCACAACGCATCCCTCTCGATGAAGAGATTCAATTTTGCAAAATTCAAACTCAGATTGTTGGTCTTCGAATTTGGCTGAGGTATGATGTGCATTAGCAGTCATCGTTTCAGTAATCTGATTGATGCTGAAATACTTAATTTCTTTGATGTTGTTGTAGGTATGGCGCTCAACGGTTAGCGGGCGAAATATCATACCCAAAAGAGGAGGGTTACTTCCTAAATGGATTACCGAATTAAAAACGGCAAGATTGTCTTTAGCGCCATTCGAGGTCCCAATAAGATTAGCAGATCGTAATCCGCAGAGGTTATTCATTAGATGGGCCCGTTCTCGTTTAGGAATCGATTCTATTTGGGTCGAATCAAACTCAATCATTTTGTTTAACATTATATCAATTGATGTTAAACAAAAATAACTAAAAAAGGCGGTCTTATGACCGCCTTAGTTATATTCTAATCTGATTAGAGCAGATGAACTTGTTGTTAGCTCAATTTATCGAATAGAGATTGCATTTTTTCAGTCTCTTCTTCAGCTAAAACAGGATCCACTAGAATTCTTCCACTGTGTTCGTCGGTGGTAATACGCTTACGTGAAGCGATTTCTACTTGAACCTGAGGAGGAAGTGTAAAGAAAGAACCTCCAGAAGCACCTCTGTGAATAGGAACTACAGCAAGACCATTTTTCACAGAACTTCTAATACGCTTGTAAGCAGTAAATAGTCGCTCTTCGATATCTGTACCGTATTTTTCTGAAAGTTTGATTAACTCCTTTTCTTCTTTCTCGGTCTCAGCGAGGATATTTTGAAGTTCACCTTTCTTGTGCTCTAGGTGTTCTTTTCTTCCATTTAGCTTTTCAGTAGTTTGCTCGATGCTTTCATTCTTGTGCTCAATTTTTACTTTGAACTCACGAATGTGTTTCTCAGCAAGTTGAATCTCTAACTCTTGAAATTCAATTTCTTTCGTTAACGAATTGAACTCTCTGCTGTTTCGAACGTTTTTCTGTTGTTCAGCATATTTCTTCATAAGAGCTTTAGCCTCTTCGATCGCATTTTTCTTTGCTGCGATTTCAGAATTCAGTGTTCTAATATCTTCTTGAAGTTTAGCAAGTCGAGTGCTTAAACCAGCAACTTCATCTTCAAGGTCTTCAACTTCCATCGGAAGTTCACCTCTTAGATTTTTAATTTCATCAATTCTTGAGTCGATAAGTTGCAAATCGTAAAGAGCTCTTAGCTTGTCTTCTACGCTCATTTCTTTATTCTTCGCCATACGGATAGTACCCTACAGGGTTAGTATTTATTTCAGATAAATTGACGGCAAAATTACTAAATTTTTCTTGAAGGTATTTAGCAATTGCGTTTTTTGTAAATTGCTCAGATTCAAAGTGTCCGACATCGGCGAGCAGGAGCTCTCCTCGGGGTTTGAAAAAATCGTGATATTTCAAATCTCCTGTAACGTATGCATCTGCCTTTTGTCGAAGTGCTTCTTCGATGGCAAATGCGCCACTTCCTCCTAAAACTGCTACTTTCCTAATCGTGTCGTTCCTGTAATTACTATGTCTAATCACCGGTGTTTTAAAGGTTTCCCTGACTTTTTTCAGAAATGTCTCAGAATCTATGGCTTCTCTTAAAATTCCGATTCGTCCCATTCCGCTTTTATCGCCATCAGGCAAGAGAAAGGAGACTTCGGTTAGCCCTAAGTTATTTGCCATTAAATCACTAACACCTCCGATTACTTTATCTAGTGCTGTATGCATCGCGTAGATGCTAATATTATAGGTGATTGCTTTTTGAATGGCCCGTGATACATAGTCGGTTTGATCGAAACGTTTTAACCCATTAAATAAGATTGGGTGGTAACAAACTACCATTTCACACTTCTTTTGATGAGCTTCCTCGATGACTTCTTCTAGTGCGTCATGACAGACAAGTACACCACTGATGTCTGAGGCTGTGGATTGATATAGCCAACCAACGTTATCGAAATCTTCGGCACCTGTTAGAGGAGCCCACATTTCGAGTGCATTTGAAATATCGGTGCGTAGCATAGAAAAGAAATGAGCCACTAATTTATTATAAATTCGCATATGCATATGTTGAAACTCGCCCTGTCCCCATTTTCATGGCTCTATTCGATAGTGGTCTATCTGCGGAATAAGGCTTTTGATTTAGGGTGGTTTAGTTCTAAGAGATTCTCTGTTTCAACCTTAGTTGTTGGTAATCTGAGTTTTGGAGGAACCGGTAAAACACCAATGATTCTTTGGTTGATAAAGGAGGTTTTTAACGCTAAAAAGGTAGTCGTTCTAAGTAGGGGCTATGGCAGAAAATCAGTAGGTTTTAAATGGGTGAAGAGTGAATCCATACCCGAAGAAGTAGGCGATGAGCCGTTGCAAATTTTTAATTCTTCAAGCCAGCTTCCTGTAGCCGTTTGCGAGGATAGAAGACTCGGAATTGAACGAATTGTAAGTGATCTCTCTCCTGAAATAATTTTGCTTGATGATGCTTTTCAACACCGCAAAGTCAGTGCGAAGGCAAACATATTACTTACTACTTATTTGAATCCGTTTTTTAACGATTGTTATTTTCCTAAGGGTAAGCTAAGAGATCATAAGACTCAAGCAAACCGCGCTGATATCATAGTGGTTACCAAATGTCCGGTAGACCTTACCAAAGAAGAAGCCAAAGTGATTAAAAATCGTATAAGTAAGTGGTCTTCAGCCTCAGTCTTTTTTGCCACTTTACAGTACCCCACATTAAACGTTGAAACCCTCAATTCACTTAAGTATACAAGAAATCTATTGATTACCGGAATAGCAGATGCTACCCCTTTGGAGTCTTATCTGTTAGACCTGGATATTTCTTTTGATCATTTGCGATTTAAGGATCATCATGCCTACCAAGCATCTGATTTTTCGAATTTGAATAGTTATGACAGAATTCTTACGACGGCTAAGGATAAGGTAAAGCTAGAGGCTGTAATTCCTAATCAATTCATTGAAGTAATCGAGGTGGAGCATTCGATTTGTTTTGACCAAAAAGAAGCCCTTGTAAAACTGATTCTAGGCAAGACGTTTGATGAGATCAATTAATCGGCTACTGTATCCCGATTCATTATCGTACCAGCCGATAACTTTTACCATTTTACCGATGACTGAGGTCATTTCTGAGTCGAAAACACAAGAATGTCTATTTCTAAGAATGTCTACAGAAACGATAGGATCGGTAGTGAAGGATAAAATTCCCTTCCATCTAGATTCTTTACTTGCGTTTAAAAAGTGCTGATTGATTCTTTCTACACTAACCGATTCCTTCACATTAAAGGTGATATCGGTTAAGGAGCCGTTTGATACAGGTACGCGTATACCGCAACCTCCCATAGCGTCAGATAGATTAGGAAATATTCTAGTTAGCGCCTTTGCAGCACCAGTAGTAGTTGGAATAATCGAAGCTGGAGCAGAACGCGCTCTTCTTAAATCTTTGTGATACTTATCGTGTAACGACTGATCTGAGGTAAAGGAGTGAACAGTGGTTACATAAGCTTGATCGATGCCGCATAAATCCTCAATGAGTTGAATCATTGGTGCTGCATTATTCGTAGTACAGGACGCCCCTGAAAGTATTTTATTAGATAAGTCGACGGTTTGATCATTGACTCCTAATACCACCATTGGTATGGTATTGTCTTCAGGAACGGCTGCGAGGATTACCCTTTTTGCCCCTGCGTTTAGATGTTTTTCAAGGTTGATACGATCCTTAAACTGCCCGGTAGATTCTATGACTACATCAATGTTGTGAGCACCCCAATCAATGTCTTCGATATTTCTCTCTCTGAAGAAAGCAATAGGCCTATTATTTACTACTAGCTTTTGATCTTCAATCTGAATATTCTTTTCGAGAATCCCGAAAATACTGTCGTATTTTAAGAGGTGAGCTGCTGAATCTATACTGCCTAGCTCGTTTATGGCGACTACTTCTATGTCTTCACAATCTAAGGAAAGTCTTAGGAATCGTCGACCAATTCGGCCTAAGCCATTAATGGCTACTCTGGTCATCAGTTAACGTGCTTATGCGCTTTGTATGAAGAACGAACTAGTGGGCCACTCTCTACATGTCTAAACCCTAATTCAAGACCATATTCTTCGTATTTCTTGAATTGTTCTGGGCTAATAAAGTCTTTGACAGGCAAGTGCTTTTTAGAAGGTTGTAAATATTGGCCAATGGTGACCACATCCACTTGATTAGCTCTCAGGTCACGAAGGGTTTCATAGACTTCTTCTTCAGTTTCACCTAAGCCTAGCATGATTCCCGATTTAGTTCTTCTTGCTCCTGCGTTTTTGAGGTAATTCAATACTTCCATACTTCTTTCGTATTTGGCTTGAATTCGCACCTCACGGGTTAGGCGCTTCACCGTTTCAATATTGTGTGAAATCACTTCTGGACCAGCTGCGATAATTCGATCAAGATGTTCGGTGATTCCTTGAAAATCAGGAATAAGTGTCTCTAAGGTCGTAGATGGACTCATTCTTCTTACTGCCCCGATGGTCTCGGCCCACAGAATAGACCCCATATCTTTTAAATCATCTCGATCAACCGAGGTGAGCACCGCATGTTTAATTTTCATGATTTTAATAGATCGTGCAACCTTTTCGGGTTCAGTCCAATCTACTGATTCAGGACGTCCAGTTTTCACCCCACAAAATCCACAGCTTCTTGTGCAGATATTACCTAAAATCATAAAGGTGGCAGTACCCTCTCCCCAACATTCACCCATATTTGGGCAACTACCTGAGGTGCATATGGTATGTAGGTTGTAAGTGTCTACTAAGCCTCTAAGTTGCTTGTATTTCTCTCCTGTAGGAAGAGTTACTCGCAACCATTTTGGTTTTCCTTTCTTAGTAGTTTTTTCAGGGGCAACTTCCATTATTTTCTTTTTGACAAAATTAGGAGTTATTCTTCAAATTATCGGCAAGAGACCTCCTTGCTCTTAGTAATAATACCTTAATGTTTCCTTCAGATTGATCAAGTCGATTGGCAATTTCATCAATAGGTAGTTCGTCAAAGTATCGCAGCTGAAGAACAATTTGATGTTTAGGGTTGAGTTTCTCAATTCCAGCTTTGAGCTGACGATCCTGAATTTCATCCGCTTCTCTTTCTTCAAGGGTAGTCGAGTCATCAATAACTTCAGAATTCTCTTCTATAAATGCATCGAAAATT
Source organism: Flavobacteriaceae bacterium UBA3478 (assembly GCA_002381155.1). Classification (GTDB taxonomy): domain Bacteria; phylum Bacteroidota; class Bacteroidia; order Flavobacteriales; family Flavobacteriaceae; genus UBA3478. The sequence continues at coordinate 12,454 of DFQX01000033.1, forward strand.
TTACCCTTCTTTCTAGATCGCAGAAGGTCAATGTGTAAGTTTTTTGATATGGTGATGAGCCAAGTATTGAATTGAAAATTTGAATCGTAACGATCCAATTTGTCAAAAGCCTTTGCAAAGGTTTGGATGCATAAATCTTCAGCATCAAAGGGGTCTACCTTTCGGCTAAGATGAAAATGATAAACCTGATCCCAATACTCATTAAGAAGTTGATTGAAAGCAAGTTGATTCCCTTGTTTAGCTTCTAGAATCAGTTGTTGTATTTGATCCTTACCCAAATTAGATTAATTAAGGGCTTCTTTTTTACATTGCTCAGAAGGAGCTTTCCCGCAATAACTGCAGTTTTCGCCATCCTTGTTAAGGAATGGGCTCTGACTCGCACAAGTTCCCGCGAACTCACCATCTTTTTTAGCCCATAGTTTAATCGCGATACCAGCTACTGCTAGGAGTAAAATGCCGGCGGTTAATAGAACTAATTTCATAGCGCAAATTTACGAACAAACTAGAGAATAGTTACTTCGGGTTCCAGTCTAATTCTAAATTGATCAAATACTTTTTTCTGGATCTGAACTGAGAGGTTGGCGATTTCTTTACCCGAGGCACCCCCTTTGTTGACCAGAACCAGTGCTTGTTTGTCATGAACTCCCGCATCTCCATTGAAGTAGCCTTTGAATCCAGCTTTTTCGATTAGCCATCCTGCTGCGACCTTGACTCCATCGGATGCAGGGTAGAGGGGTAAGTCGTTGAATTCCCTTTTGAGTTGAAGAGCAAGTTCTTCCTTGATCACTGGATTTTTGAAAAAGCTACCAGCGTTTCCTTGCTGATTGGGGTCGGGCAGTTTCGATTTTCTGATTTCAATGACTAATTCCGCAATCTTTTTGGGTGTGGGTTGAATTTCTGGATGCTCCTCAAAATAGTTTTTAAGTGGAGCATAGGTGATGTTTAATTCTACAGCTTTCGATGGGAGTACATAGGATACCTCCCAGATAATAAACCGACCTTTACCTTCGTTCTTGAAAAAGCTGTTTCTATAACCAAACTGGCATTCCTCTCTAGAAAATTGAACCCAAGTTAGATTCGAACAGTCTAGTGCAAGGCAGGATTCAAAAAATTGATTTTGTTCTACTCCATATGCCCCAATATTTTGAATTGGAGCGGCTCCTACACTGCTTGGGATCAATGAAAGATTTTCTAAACCACACAAATTCATTGCAAGTGTATACTGAACAAGATCATCCCAAGATTCACCAGCGGCCGCAGTTACTTTTACAAGGTCGTTCTCCCAATTATCGGTGGTGATCCCTTTATTCGCGATTACGATGACCGGTTGCTGGAGATCCTTAGTAAATAGGATATTACTACCCTTTCCAAGAATCAAAGCGTTTGGGTGAAGCTGTAGTGCTTCTATCAATGCCTTTTTACTTTCAACAGTGATTAGGTGAGGAGTTTTTGCAGATACTCCAAAAGTATTGTACGGTTTTAGGTCAATCACTTTTTATTTAAGCGTAGGTTTTTTTATAAGTGGTTAAGGCAATTTCTAATAATCGAATGGCTCTTTTGAGTGATTCTATTTCTAGTACATAGGCGATACGCACTTGATTAACTCCTTGTCCTTTTGTTGCATAAAAACCCGCCGCGGGAGCGAGCATGACCGTTTCACCTTCAAATTCAAAATGCTCTAAAAGCCATTGTGAGAAATGTTCTGCATCTGACACCGGCAACTCTGCGATTAAATAGAATGCTCCTTGAGGATCAGACACTCGAACCCCGTCGATTGCTGATAACCCTTCTTTAAGTACAAGTCTTCTTTTGTTGTATTCAGTATTTACCTCTTTTAAATAAGATGGAGGAGTTTCTAAAGCTGCTTCACTCGCGATTTGGGCTAGTGTCGGAGGAGAAAGTCGAGCTTGCGCAAATTTCATAATACAAGACCGAACTTCTTTGTTTTTTGTAACCACGTAGCCAATTCGCGCTCCACACATACTGTAGCGTTTAGAAACAGAATCTACAACGACAACATGCTCTTGCATGCCTTTGAGAAGAAGCGCCGAATAAAATTGATTTTCACCGTAAACAAATTCTCTATAAACTTCGTCGACAATCAAAAACAGGTCGTGTTTCTTGCACAGGTCAGCTAGAAATTCAAGCTCCTCTAGGGTATACACATAACCGGTTGGATTTGAGGGGTTACAAATTAAGATTGCCTTCGTACGCCTACTGATTTGAGATTCAAATGCCTCACGATTGGGTAGGGCAAAGTTATTGTCGATAGATGCAGTAACTGATTTTACGATCAAGTTATTTGCAGCCGCAAAGCCGTTATAGTTCGCATAAAACGGTTCAGGGATAATAATTTCATCTTCGGCGTCTAACAGACTTGCCATAACAAAAGATAGTGCCTCTGAGCCGCCGGTAGTAATAATTAAATCGTCTTTTGTAACGTTTGCATCAAAACTATTATAGTAGGCTGCAACTTTCGATCTGTGCTCATCACTCCCTTCAGTTCTACTGTAGGCAAGGGTATCTAAATTTAAATTCTTTATGGCATTAATAGCGCTATCTGGTGTCTTTATATCGGGTTGTCCGATATTTAGATGAAGTACATGAACACCTCTATTCTTTGCTGATTGAGCGAAAGGAACGAGTTTGCGAATAGGGGATTGCGGCATGGCACTTCCCTTAGCAGATATCTTCGGCATACTGTTTTGGTAGTAAAGGTACCAAATTAGTCGATGATATTTCCTTTGAATTTGATAGGGCTAATACTGAGGATAGTAGAGGTAATTAGCGTATGAACTTTTCTGAGTAGATCCCTTTCAATGATTCTTAGAGATGCTGATTTCGACATGGTCTTTGTCCATTGGGGAAATAACTTTTATAAATGATATGATCTTTCCTATTTTTGTCGGTATTTGAAGAGTCACCTTATCCTTATCTTTTCCCTATGGAAATAGCTGCTCAATATAGCCCAGAAAACATCGAGCAAAAATGGTATGAACATTGGATCGCTAATCAGCTTTTTGAATCGAAAGTTGATCAGCGTGAGCCTTACACAATTGTCATACCTCCACCAAATGTTACTGGGGTACTCCATATGGGACATATGCTGAATAATACGATTCAGGATGTACTAATTCGCAGGGCTCGACTGCAAGGAAAAAATGCTTGTTGGGTACCGGGTACCGATCACGCTTCAATCGCAACCGAAGCCAAAGTAGTTTCGCGATTAAAGGAGCAGGGTATTGAGAAATCTTCACTTTCCAGAGATGAGTTTTTGAAGCACGCCTGGGATTGGACTGACGAGTATGGTGGGGTTATTCTCAAGCAGTTACGACGATTAGGTGCTTCATGTGATTGGTCTAGAACTAAATTTACTATGGACCCAGATCTTTATGATTCTGTGATTAAGGTCTTTGTAGATTTATATGATAAAGGATTGATCTACAGAGGGTATCGAATGGTTAATTGGGATCCAGAAGCTCAAACCACTCTTTCTGATGAAGAAGTGATCTACAAAGAAATGCAGGGCTCATTGTATTACTTAAGTTATCGTTTTGTAGAGGGTGAAGGGGAAATAACCGTTGCTACTACCCGACCTGAAACGATATTTGGTGACGTTGCTATTTGTGTAAACCCTGAGGATGAACGATATCAATCATTAATTGGTAAAAAGGTTCGAGTACCCATTTGTAATCGTGAAATTCCTATTATCGCAGACTCCTATGTTGATCCTGAGTTCGGAACAGGTTGCCTTAAAATTACTCCTGCACATGATATCAATGATAAGAATATCGGAGATAAGTACGACCTAGCCATCTACGATGTGTTTAATGCCGACGGAACGCTTAATGCTCATGCCATGCATTACCAGGGTAGAGATCGTTTTGAAGTTCGTGATTCAATAGCTGAAGAGTTAAAAGAACTCGGATTGTTAATTAAGAAAGAGTCGCATCTAAATAACGTTGGTACTTCTGAGCGTACTGGGGCTGTTATTGAACCAAGATTATCAGATCAATGGTTCTTAAAGATGGAAGAGTTGGTCAAGCCAGCGTTAACTTCTGTACTTGAAGATCATTCGATTCAACTTTATCCGAAAAAATTCGAAAACACTTATCGCCACTGGCTAGAGAATATTAGAGATTGGAATATTTCTCGACAGCTATGGTGGGGTCAACAAATCCCTGCCTATTACTACGGTGATGGTCAAATGGTAGTTGCTACCTCTTTAGAAGAAGCCGTTGAAAAAGCGAATCAACTAGCGCAACAGAAGGGTGAGGAGACTATTTATTCAGCAGAAGATTTGACTCAAGATGCAGATGTTTTAGACACCTGGTTTTCTTCTTGGCTTTGGCCGATCAGTGTGTTTAACGGTATTCTTGATCCTGAGAATGAAGAAATCAACTATTATTATCCTACCCAAGATCTAGTAACCGGTCCAGATATTCTCTTTTTCTGGGTAGCCCGTATGATTATTGCGGGTTATGAGTACAGAGACGAACCGCCTTTTACTAGCGTTTATTTAACAGGATTGGTAAGGGATAAACAAGGCCGGAAGATGAGTAAGTCTCTAGGTAATTCCCCAGACGCTCTGGGTCTGATTGATACCTATGGTGCAGACGCGGTTCGTGTCGGATTATTACTCAGCTCCGCTGCGGGTAACGATCTACTGTTCGACGAATCCCTATGTGATCAAGGTCGTAGTTTCGCCAATAAAATCTGGAACGCATTTCGTTTAATTAAGAGCTTTGAGGTAGCTGACATAGAGCAGCCTTTATATGCTAAACAGGGAATTGAATGGTTTGAAGCTTCTTTTGCTTCGGCATTAGAACAGATTGAAGATCACTATGAGAAGTATCGTATTTCTGATGTTCTGATGAGTATTTATCGTTTGATATGGGATGATTTCTGTTCTTGGTTGCTGGAAATTATTAAGCCAGCATATGGCAGCCCTATTGATCAAACGACCCTAAATCAAGTCGTTGATATTCTAGATAGGCTGCTAGTTACTTTACATCCATTTATGCCGTTTCTTACGGAGGAACTGTGGCAATCTCTAAAATTAAGAGACTCAAAGGATTCGATTTGCGTTACAAGTATGCCTAAAGCAAAAGCGTATAATCAAGAAACCCTTACGGCCTTTGAAACTTCAAAAGAGGTGGTTAGTGCTATTCGATCAATAAGAAAAGAGAAGAGTATTGCCTTTAAAGAGTCGTTAGAACTCTTAGTGACCGATGCTATTGACTTTGGATTATATGCTGAGGTAGCTGCCAAGTTGGCTAATACGAGTTTGCCTCAAAGAGTTGAAGAAGCTCCAGGGGCCTGTGCTAGTTTTAGGGTGAGTAAAACAGAATTTTTTATTCCGCTTAGCGAAGGGGTAGACCTTGAGGCAGAACGCGAAAAGATTCAAAAGGAAATTGATTACCTCAATGGATTCTTGGCTTCAGTAGACAAGAAGTTGAGCAATGAGCGATTTGTATCAAATGCTCCTGAAAAGGTGATTGAATTAGAGCGCAAAAAGGCCGCTGACGCACGAGAAAAAATTGAAGGACTAGAGAAGAGTCTAGGATTACTTCAGTAATTCAGCGATAATCGTTTCACCTCCCTTGACTTTTTGGTCGAGGGACACATTTATTTTGGCGTCGTTGGGTACGATCACGTCTATTCGTGAACCAAACTTAATGAAACCAGCGTCTTCACCAGCTTTGACGACATCTCCGACCATAGCGTAATTAACGATTCTTCGTGCAAGCGCTCCTGCAATTTGTCGATAGAGTATGGGTTCACCGCTCGGATGTTCGATCACCACCGTTGTTCTTTCATTGTGTGTACTTGATTTTGGGTGCCAAGCTACTAGGTATTTTCCGTGATGGTATTGACTATAGAGAACTTTTCCATCGAACGGATATCTAGTCACATGAACATTGAGCGGTGACATGAAAATGGAAACCAGTGTTCTTGGTTCTCCGAAATATTCATGATCGGTAAAAGGCTC
>DFQX01000033.1:18796-21893 GCA_002381155.1 Flavobacteriaceae bacterium UBA3478
GGGTTGCGAAAAAATTGCAAGATGATGATCCATAGGAATACACCTGCTATGATTGGTAAACTGCCCAAAACCTTAGATTCAATACTCATACCTAGCCAAACACATAAAACCAAAACGAGCGTGGCAAGCGCAATACTAGGGTAACCTTCTTTGTGAAACATAGATGCTTAATTAAAGGGTCAAAAGTAGATAAACAACTGGAGATAGATAAATCAAACTATCGATACGATCCAAAATACCTCCATGCCCGGGAATGACTCTTCCACTGTCTTTAACGTGAGTCAGTCGTTTCATTTTAGAAGCCACTAGGTCTCCAAAATTTGCTAGAAGGCTGGTGGTGATGCTGAGAATGAACCAGTGAGGTAGTGGAAGGTATTGATTCAAAAAATATCCGACAAGAACGGTTGCTAATGTACCTCCTATATAGCCCTCTAAGCTTTTGTTGGGTGAAATAGAACTTACCTTTGTTTTTCCAATTTTTGATCCAACCAAATAGGCCATGGAATCGTTAGTCCATACCAATAAAAGGATGCCTAAACACCACATGGCGTTGAGTTGGTAGATTAAGAATAGATTGAAGATACCTAATACGGCGTAAAGTGGTGAGAAGTATCGGTGAAAGTAATTGTTCTTACATTTTTTTAAGAGCAGGATACTTATTAGAAAAGTAGCCATCACACCGGCATAGACAAAAATGATCTTAGACTCACTGGTATAAGCAAGTAAAAGAATCACCGAAGACCCGACAAAGACCAATTGCCTCGGAAGCCGAAACATTCCCCTTATTTCTAATGCGGCACCGATACCTAGTAAGGCGCACCACATAAAAAACACCTCTTCTCTAGGCACATATATGGCGCCTAGGAACAACAAAATATATACGAATCCACTTATAGATCGAAGTACGAGTGTGTTCATTTAAAAGTCTTCTAAAAGTAGAAGATATAGGTTTTTGGTTTTGGTTCCGTAATGCATGAAGTCATCTTTATTTTCTTGATTAACTTCATTGTTTTTGAAAGAGGTAATCTTGGTGGGTAAAGGCCCTCCTAAATGACGTTGTTTAATGGACCGAAGCGCTTCTGAAATAGACGTTACCATTTGAGAAGTACGAGCAAAAACAATTAGGTTTTCTGGCAGTTGCTCACTTTTTATCCCTTTTAATTGCTTCGAACAAACGAGTACAGATCCTTGATTTGCGATAAGGTATTCACATTTTGTAGTGAAGATCATTGGTTTGCTGTACCTGTCAGTGAAATGAGCAATCGAAGTATATCGATCGATAAGTTCTGCGTCAAGACATAAAATGTCGTTCTCTTGCCAACCATTTTCTTCGATGATATCGCCGAAAAAACAATCTACTTCTTCTTGGTTTTCGCAGTATAAAAACTTTCCGCCGCTTTTAGTAAATTCTCTGAGGAAGAGCTCATCTACCGGTAATGATTCTGAATCACTCTCTTTGGGAGCCGACGTATTCTCGTCAGATTCGATTTTTTTTCCAAAGATGCGATCAAAAAATCCCATTATGCGTCTAAGCCTTCTTCTTTATTTTCAGGTGTTACTTCAGTTCCTTCTTGAGATACTTCGGATTGCATTTCTTTTTCGAACGGACGTTTTCCGAAAATCTCCTCTAAGTCATCCTTAAAAATAACCTCTTTTTCTAACAATCGCTCGGCAAGTTTGGTGAGTTTATCCTTATTCTCCTTGAGAATAGTAATTGCACGTTGATATTGACCTTCGATTAGATCCGAAATTTCCTTATCAATGGTTTGTGCGGTCACTTCACTATAAGGCTTTGTAAAGCCGTATTCACTTTGACCGCTTGAATCATAATAAGTAACGTTTCCAATCTTATCGTTTAGTCCATAAACCGTAACCATAGCACGAGCCTGTTTGGTTACTTTTTCTAAATCACTTAGTGCTCCTGTAGAAATGGTGTCGAAGATAATTTTCTCCGCAGCACGACCTCCCATAGTTGCACACATTTCGTCCATCAATTGTTCAGGTCTAACAATCTGACGTTCTTCAGGTAAATACCAGGCGGCTCCTAAGGATTGACCTCTAGGTACAATAGTAACCTTGACAAGGGGAGCAGCGTATTGTAGCATCCAGCTAACGGTTGCATGTCCTGCCTCATGAAAAGCAATAGCTCGTTTTTCATCAGGGGTTATGATTTTACTTCGTTTCTCTAATCCTCCTACGATTCGATCAACCGCATCTAAAAAGTCCTGCTTAGTAACTGATTTCTGTTCTTTACGTGCAGCAATTAGAGCCGCCTCATTACACACATTAGCGATATCAGCTCCTGAGAAACCTGGAGTTTGACGAGCAAGAAACTCTAGGTCTAGTGTTTCTGATGTCTTAATTGGTTTCAGATGTACTTCAAAGATTTCTTTTCGTTCATTAAGATCGGGCAGGTCCACATATATCTGTCGATCAAAGCGTCCCGCTCTCATTAGAGCCTTATCTAAAACATCTGCACGGTTCGTTGCTGCAAGAACAATAACATTGGTATTCGTGCCAAAACCATCCATTTCTGTAAGTAGTTGGTTAAGGGTATTTTCACGCTCATCATTAGAACCTGTAATGTTGTTTTTTCCTCTGGCTCGACCAATAGCATCAATCTCATCGATAAAAATGATCGCAGGGGATTTATCCTTAGCTTGTTTGAATAAGTCACGAACTCGAGAGGCTCCAACTCCCACAAACATTTCTACAAAGTCAGATCCTGAAAGGGAGAAGAAGGGTACTTTTGCTTCACCAGCAACGGCTTTAGCGAGTAATGTCTTACCTGTACCTGGAGGGCCTACTAGTAGCGCTCCTTTTGGTATTTTACCTCCTAAAGAGGTGTACTTTTCGGGGTTTTTTAAGAACTCTACAATTTCTTGAACTTCTTCTTTTGCACCCTCTAAACCAGCAACATCTTTAAACGAGGTTCTGGTATCTGTTTTCTCATCAAAAAGCTTCGCCTTCGATTTTCCGATACTGAAAATTTGACCGCCACCTGGAGCTCCTGATCCACCTGACATTCGTCGCATAAGGAATATCCATACACCGATAATAAGTACAAAAGGCAGAATTGAAATAAGGAGTTCTAACA
>DFQX01000033.1:22238-26428 GCA_002381155.1 Flavobacteriaceae bacterium UBA3478
TTAATAGTCTTTATGGTGTTTTCGAAATTTTGTAAATCACCAAAATCTAAAACATACTGTGCGGTTGGAGCGGCAGAAGGGAGTAGGCTCGGCTCAGCAACTTTTTTGTGCACCTCTTTTTGAAGGGCAGTATCATTTAGATAAACCTTTGCTTGACGGGTATTCGTGATGATTACGATTTTGTCTACATCGCCCTCTCTAAGGTATTCTTCTAATTGAGAAGTGGTTGTTTTTTCTTGGTTATCTAGGGCTAAACCACCAAATAGATTAAAGGCCACGAACACTAGAATCGCGGCATAAAAAATCCAGCCGTACTTAGAAGGCTTTTTTTTGGTATTGTTATTCATAGGATTATTACTCATAGCAAAAGGGAAAAATTAAGAAAAGGAACGTTCGATGGCGGTTAGTTTAGCATCCCCCCAAAGTCCTTCGATATCATAGCGCTCTCTAATGGGTCTTTGAAAAACATGAACGACCACATCGACATAATCGAGAAGTACCCACTCGCTGTTTTCGGTACCTTCCACTTTCCATGGTTTCGATTTAATCGATTTACTTACCTTCTTCTGAATAGAAGAGACGATTGCATTTACGTGCGTATTCGAAGTTCCGTTGCAAATCACAAAATAGTCACAAACTGTATTTTCGATTTCTCTTAAATCTAACAGGTTTATTTCAACGCCCTTTACATCTTCAATTCCATCGATGATTAGCGCTATAAGTTCGTCAGTACTCGCTTGTGTTTTTTGCATTCAATCGGTTTAATTTTCGTGCACAAAGTTAATTTATTTTAACTTGTCATGCCTTAGTTTTTCAGCTCTCCTCAGAATATTAAAGATAACTCTAAATGAACATTATCAAAGTCGATGCCACGAATTCTACAAGCACTTTAATTGCATCGCTTTTTCGATTGGGAGCTATCGAAATTCCTTCAGCATTATATACCAACGATCAAACGGGTGGCCGTGGTAGACTCGAGCGTCCCTGGAACTCTGAACCCGGTAAAAACCTGACTATAAGCTATGTCTTGCCTGATTTTGGTTCATCACCTAAATCAGTATTTCGAGCAATGAGGCAGATTACCTGGTCTGTACTAGAGATCTTAGAAGCTTCAGGAATTCCTGATTTATCGGTCAAGTGGCCAAACGACATTATGGCAGGTGACCGTAAGATTGCGGGAATTTTAATCGAAAGAAGTTTACGGCAAGGGAAATCCTCTTTTGTTATTGTTGGGATTGGGTTAAACGTGAATCAAGTCAATTTTAATGATGAATTTAAAGCTACTTCAATGTGTGAATTAACCCAAAGGGTCTTCGAGATTGATCTATTAGCTTATAGGCTCTCTGATTCGATAGCTAATTTTTTACTTCAAGATCAAGAAATTACTATCGATCAGTTTCATGGTAAACTGTATGGAATGAACCGGATGCATCGATGGCAATTAGGAGATAAGGTTGTTGAAGCTACCTTATTGGGGGTAACAGAAGATGGATTGGCTCTTTTATCTTCGAGCGAGGGTAAAATCCTAAGTTTTACTTCTGAAGAGATACGGATGTTACGCGTTTAGGCTTTAAAGTGATCGGCTGCCTTCTCAGCTAGAGATTCTATGAAATGAGTAAGAGGCGCCTTAATCATCATAGAGATCATCGCATTAAATTCTCCCTGAAAATTTAATTGTAGTGTACATCCAGTCTCGATAGCCTGTAGATTCGCCTGTAATGAAAATGGGAACTGAGGGTTTGTTGAACCCAGTGTAACTCGTTCTGATTCAATACGTTCAGTGATTTCTAAGACAATTTCAGGCATTCCTTTAAGAGCGAATGCGAAACGATTTTCATCGATTATCTTGAACACTTTGTTGTTTTCTGGCATAATCGACTCGAAGTTCGAAACATTAGAGAGAAAACTAAAAACCTCTTGAGCCGATTTGTAAATGGTGTGAACCGGCGAATTTAATTCCATACTATTTTTAATGATTTCCCCAGGCTTGTGGGTTTTCACTCCACTGGTCTAGAAGTTCTAATTGTTCAGCAGAAAATTTATCTGTAGTTTTTGCGTAAGCAACTAAATGCTTGTAATCACTTAATGTGAACACATCTAAATCGCGCTCTTGAAATTGAGAGGTGGCTGTTTCAAAATTATAGGTAAAAATTGCAGCCATCCCTTTGATGTTAACCTCTGCGTCTTCGAGAGCATCTATAGCTTTAAGACTACTCTTTCCTGTTGAGATCAGGTCTTCGATAACCACAACATTTTGTCCTTTATCGATCTTGCCTTCAATTTGATTTTTTCTTCCATGGCCTTTGGCTTCAGGTCGAATATAAATGAAAGGAAGACCCATTGCTTCAGCCACTAGAATGCCTATTCCTATGGCTCCGGTAGCAACTCCGGCGATTACTTCAGGTTTGCCGTAACGCTCTTCAATTTTTCGAACAAACTCTTGACGAAGGAAGTTTCGAACCGCTGGATAAGACAATGCGAGTCGATTGTCACAATAAATCGGAGATTGTATTCCTGAAGCCCATGTAAAAGGAGTTTCGGGATTCAATTGAATTGCCTTTATTTGTAGCAACAATTCGGCTGTTTTATAAGCAGTTTCTTTGTCCAAAATCATAGCGCGAATGTACGAAGTTTTCGTCAATAATAGCCTGCTAATTCTTGAGTCTAACCGCTCATTACCTCGTAAAAATCGAGTACCGGTAAGTACCAAGAAGGAGCTTAAAAAACTGTTTGAAGAGTTAGGGTCGAAGAAAAAATCAGTGACCTGTTTCGTAGAAGTAGCTGACGCTAACCCACTTAAGTTTTTGACTAGTGCTATAAAAGAAGTAGTTGCTGCAGGCGGACTTGTTAGAAATAGCAAAGGTCAAGTGTTATTTATTTATCGAAACGATAAATGGGATTTGCCAAAGGGCAAGAGGGAATCTTCTGAAAGTTTGGAAGAGGCTGCTATACGTGAAGTCAAGGAAGAAACGGGGATAGGTTCTCTAGAAATTCAGTACAAGCTCGGCAAGACCTACCACATCTTCAAAAGAAAGGGTGAAATGAGAATGAAAACTACCCACTGGTACGAAATGACTTCTGATGATTTAGGACCATTCTCCCCTCAGATAGAAGAGGGAATTACCGACGTGGTATGGCTCAATCAAGAGCAACAAGAAGTTGCACTTCGTAATTCATACCGAAACATTAGACAGTTATTTGTTATAGATTAAGGCGTAGGCTCCTTCGGGGACAAAGGCTTTAATATCTCCTTGATTTCGAAGCACATCGCGCACAATAGAAGAACTGATAAAATCCTTATTTGACGCGGTTAGAAGAAATACCGTTTCAATTTCAGTGAGTGTTCTATTGGTATGAGCAATCGCTTTTTCAAACTCGAAGTCTGCGGGGTTTCGAAGACCTCTCAAGATGAAATCGGCGTTAATTTGTTTGCAGAAATCTACCGTTAAACCTTGGTAGGTAGTTACCTTGATTTTTGGGTCATCCTTGAAGGTAGCTTGAATAAAGGCAAGTCGCTCTTCTAGACTAAATTGATAACGCTTATCGGCATTGACTCCTACGGCTACGACGATTTCATCAAATAGATCGAGTCCTCGACGAATGATATCCTCGTGACCGATAGTGATCGGGTCGAAAGAGCCTGGAAATACCGCTTTTTTCATAAGATCAAAGATACAACTTTACAAAGCGTCGTTAATCAAACGATCAAAAAGGTGAGCCTCCGAAATACCGGCACACCTTGCCTGTTGAGGTAAGATACTTTGCTCGGTAAGACCTGGAGTAGTATTAACCTCTAGAAGGTAGGGGGTACCCTCCCTTATAATAAACTCGCTTCGAGTAGCTCCTTTGAAGCCTAAGTCTTTGTAGATTTTCAAAGCGTACTGAGTTAGTTGTTCCTCGATAGATGGGTCAATTGGGGCGGGGGTGATTTCTTCACTCTCTCCCATATACTTTGCCTTATAATCAAAGAATTCATGTTCAGTTTTGATAAGGGTCATTGGTAAGACTTGAGGACCGTTTTCTCCCGGTATAACCCCTACAGTAATCTCGATACCTTCGAGGTGTTCTTCGATAATAAGCTCATCGTTCATCTCGAAAACATCTAAAATTGCCTGATGCAACTCTTTTTCTGATTTGACCTTGTATACTCCAAAGCTACTTCCTGAGCGATTCGCCTTAACAAAGCATGG
>DFQX01000030.1 GCA_002381155.1 Flavobacteriaceae bacterium UBA3478
AACCTCTGACCCCGAATTCAATGCAGAACTGATGAGTAAAAATAGAAGTCCGATTATAGAAAAAAGAAGCTCAAGGTTACCTAAAACGGCGGTCTCGTTAACAGCTAAAACAGTTGAAATTAAATTACTGGATAGGGGGTCTGAGCTCATAATTTAGAACGGAAGATCGTCGTCTTCTGCAGGAGAAATATTAGCCGCAGGAGTCGCCGACGGCTGACTAGCTGATGGTTGTCCCATAGGCGTTCCACCTTCTTTTGGAGGGCTAAGGAACGTGAAGTCGGTGACATGTACCTCAGTGCTGTAGCGCATTTGTCCACTTTCATCTTGCCATTGACGGTTTTTCAATCGCCCTTCAACATAGATTTTGTCACCTTTGTTCAGGTACTTCTCACAAATTTCTGCTGCCTTGTTTCGCACAACTATGTTATGCCACTCGGTATTTGAAACCTTTTCACCAGTTTGTTTATTGGTATAGGTTTCATTCGTAGCTACCGGAAATCTACCGATACAATTTCCACCTTCGAAATAGTGCATTTTAACCTCATCTCCTAGATGGCCAATGAGCATAACTTTGTTGAGTGTTCCTGACATAAAATTAAAAGTACTAAATTTTGAATTGTTGAAGCAATCGCTCCATTAAAGTTGAGGTCGGTAATTGATCAATTTCATCCATAGAAACCACCGGTTGGTTTAGATTTTTGACCTCTACTCGATAAACTCTTACCTCGAGATGTCGATGAGAAAGCTTGTGCACTATTGGGTTTTCACTAAGCAAAGTCACCTTTGCGCTTTGCCCTACGAATGACTCAATTTCATTCGTAGTTAATTCGCCCGAAGTATCAGATTCTATAAGTGGAAACTCATACAATCCCGCCCAAATACCATGGTTAGGTCGTTTTACAAACCGTGTGTTTCGATTCTGGTCAAGCAACATCAAATAATGCAGATAACGCTTGCTTACTTTTACTTTAGACAATTTGACGGGTAAATCATCGATCTTATTAGTTGCTAATGCTAGGCATCGATCATTAAATATACAGTTCGTGCAATTCGGCTTTTTTGGGGTACACTCAGTCGCTCCAAATTCCATAATTGCCTGATTAAAAAGATCTGGATCTTCAGGATCAATTAAAGAGTCTGCCAATTCTTGAAATAACTTTTGACCATTCGATTTGTTAATGGGCTCATCGATACCGAAAACACGGGACAAAACCCTGTAAACATTCCCATCAACAACTGCCTTTTTTTCCTTGAAAGCAAAGGAGGCTATTGCCGCTGCTGTATAAGGCCCAATACCTTTTAACTTCAAGAGTTCATCGTAGGTTTCTGGGAAACGTCCGCGAAAATCCTCGCAGACAATTTCCGCTGTTTTTTTTAGGTTTCGAGCACGTGAATAGTAACCTAACCCTTGCCAAAGCTTTAGAACCTCTTCCTCATTTGCCGCTGCAAGATCTTGAACTGTGGGATAAGCTGCCTGAAACTTTTCATAATAAGGAAGCCCTTGCGCCACTCGAGTCTGTTGAAGAATCACTTCGGATAGCCAGATAAAATATGGGTCACGCGTATCTCTCCAGGGAAGGGATCGTTTACTTATTAAATACCACTTTATAAGTGGAGCTGAAAAATATCGATTATCTTCGCTCATCTGATATAGTAGCCTAAAATTTAGAGGCTTAAGGCTAAAAATGCATTTAATTCGTATATTTGCAAGCCTTAAAAAATTATTAAAGATAACTAGCATATGACGAAAGCAGACATCGTAAGCAAAATCTCTGACAAATTAGGAATCGAGAAAGGAGACGTACAAGCTACTGTAGAGTCTTTCATGGAAGAAGTGAAAGCATCCCTAGAAAGTGGAGACAATGTTTACTTAAGAGGTTTTGGTAGCTTCATTATCAAAACAAGAGCTGAGAAAACAGGTCGTAACATTTCGAAGAACACAACCATTAAAATTCCTGCACACAATGTACCCGCATTCAAACCTGCTAAGGTTTTTGTAGAAGGCGTAAAAAACGGTGTAGAAGTAAAATAAGTATTAATAGATAAATCAACCGCATTATGCCGAGTGGAAAGAAAAGAAAAAGACATAAGGTAGCGACTCACAAGCGTAAGAAGCGCAGAAGAGCTAATCGCCACAAGAAGAAATAAGTAAGCTCGGGCTCTGTCCCGAGTTACTATTTTTCACCCCATACGTTCATTGACATTTTCGAATACCGCTGACAAAACACTTTGTGTTCTGCAGCACCATTATTAATTAGTGTACTAGTATTTCTACTGGTGCAATAAATATCGTAACCGTGAATAAAGAATTAATCATTCGAACACAGAACAACACGGTCGATTTTGCCTTATTAAAAGACGGGAAATTAGTTGAATTACACCGAGAAGAAGGAGATAGTAGCTTCTCTGTAGGAGACATATTTCTTGCGAAAGTACGCAAGCCGGTTACCGGTTTAAATGCTGCCTTTGTAAATGTGGGGTATCAAAAAGATGCCTTTTTACACTATCATGATCTGGGGCCAAGAATTGGGTCTCTTATGAGCTTTACTAAGGGAGTATTAAGCAAAAAAATTACGGATTTCAGTTTGACAAACTATCCGCTAGAAAAAGAAATAGATAAAGACGGCAGTATCAACGATGCGATTAAAGCTAACCAATCTATCCTGGTTCAAATAGTTAAAGAACCAATATCGACTAAAGGCCCTCGAATTAGTTCAGAACTATCGTTGGCAGGTAGATATGTAGTTATGGTACCTTTCTCAGATAGAGTCTCAGTCTCACAGAAGATCGAGAGTAAAAAAGAAAAGGATCGTCTCAAGAGATTGGTGATGAGTATCAAACCTAAAGGTTTTGGTATCATTGTAAGAACAGTAGCCGAAGGTCAAAAAGTAGCTAGCTTAGATGCTGACATACAGCGCTTGATCGGAAAATGGAATACCTTATGCGCTAATGTTTCGCAAGGAAACCATCCATCTAAAGTACTCACAGAAGTTAATCGCTCTTTAAGTTTTATTAGAGACGTCTTTAACGAAAGCTTTACGGGTATTCATGCCGACGACCCTGCTATGATCGAAAGCATCAAAGATTACCTCACCGAAATATCACCCAAACACGAATCGATTGTTAAGCTTCATACAGGAGCCGTTCCAATTTATGAGAAGTTTGGGATTGATCGACAAATTAAAACATCATTAGGAAAGACCGCTTCTATGTCAAAAGGGGCGTACCTAGTGATTGAGCACACCGAAGCCATGCATGTCATCGATGTTAATAGTGGCAATCGATCTAACAAAGCAAATAATCAAGAAAACACTGCACTTGAAGTAAATCTCATTGCTGCGACAGAAGTTGCTAGACAACTACGCCTGCGCGATATGGGAGGAATTATTGTAGTCGACTTCATTGATATGGCTAAGAATGAACATCGCAAACAACTCTATGATCACCTGCGTGAAGAGATGAGTGATGATCGTGCAAAGCACAAAATTTTACCACCGACGAAGTTCGGTCTGATTCAAATCACGAGACAACGTGTAAGACCAGAGGTAAATATAAAGACCCGCGAAAAAGATCCGAATGAAAATGGAACTGTTGAAGCTCCAATCGTTTTGATTGATAAAATGAATTATGAAATCGAAAAGATTTTAAGCAAAAAGAATAACAAAGGAGGTATCTACTTAAACGTTCACCCGTTTATTGCAGCTTATCTCACCAAAGGGCTTAATTCTATTCGTTTTCGCTGGTTCTTAAAGCATAAGAAGTGGATACATATTATCCCTCGAGATGCCTATACCTACTTACACTACCGTTTCAAAAATAAACAAGGCAAAACGATACGTTTATAGAAAAAGCCCCCTCGATGAGGGGGCTTTTTTTTTGCAGTAAACCGGAGTACTTTTGAATGGTGTACTACAAGCCAATGACTACATCTTACACTATAGACGAGGCGAAACAGCGCATTGAAAATTATTGTGCCTATCGAGAGCGCTGTCATAGCGAAGTAGTTTCAAAGCTTGAGTCTATGGGGATGATTCCTCAGGCCATAGAAAAAATCGTAGATGATCTTATTCAGTCCAATCACCTAAATGAACAACGTTTCGCCATTCAATTCGCTCTGGGAAAATTCAGAATCAAGCATTGGGGAAAAAGACGAATCGAAAGAGAGTTGAAGTTCAAAGGACTCAGTCCTTTCACCATAAAAAAAGCCATCCAAGCTCTAGAAAAGGAAGATTATGAAGGCTGCTTTCACTCCCTCTTTGATAAAAAATTAGATTCGTTCAGCACTTTTGAAGGTCAAAAATTAAAAAGCAAACTCATTCGTTATTTTCAGTATCGAGGTTGGGAAAACGAACTCATATTTAATCGAATAGAGCAGCTTTAGGCCCGATTCATTCGAAGGTAGTATCTTTTCATCATGAGATTAGTCAGATTCGCAGAGCGACAGGTATTGGCCTCCTTAGTGAGTCTGAGTGTGCTCTTGCGTTTTCCTTTTTTCTTTAGAGACTACATCGACAAGGATGAGAGCACCTTTATTCTTATGGGACAAGCCTGGGTTGACGGATTTCTGCCTTATACCTTGCTTTGGGACTTGAAACCGCCACTAGTCTTTCTATACTTCGCTAAAATCATATACCTATTTGGCAAATCACTGCTCGCAATTCGTTTTTTTGGAGCGGTAATCGTAGGATTTAACGGATACCTATTGTACCGAATCGCACGAAACCACACCTCATCGATTTACGCCTTAACCCTTGGTGTACTTACCATTTATTTTCAATCCCTTTTCGGAAGCGTTCAGGGGGTGATGAGTGAACATCTCGGTCTTTTCCCGATATTGCTTGGCTGCTACCTGCTCGTTGAAAATCGTAATTATTTCTGGGGTGCGCTTCTATTCAGTCTCGGCTTATACTTTAAACTAAATATTGCCTACGGAATGCTATTAGCATTTCCTTTTCTATTCTTTCAGCGTCGTGATGAAATGAAACAGATGATCGCAGGGTGTATTCTAGGGGGCGTATTAGCCACGTTAATCACGGGGATTTGGTTTATAGGTAACACTAGTCTTTTTCTAGAATCCGTATTCTACGCACCCTTGGCATATACCAAAGCAACAATTAGCCAACAATTAAAAACCTTTTTATCACTGCTTCCTGCTTTTATTCTTCTTGCCTGGCTATTTAACAGGTACCCCAAGCATCGATTTTACACCCTTTTTACCGCAGGAGTTTTATTCAGTCTTATTCGACTCGGTAAGGTAAACGGGCACTACCTTATTCAGGCATATCCTTTTATGATTTTACTCATAGGAATCCTTATATATAAGCTTAAACGAAAGCTATCGCCGCAAATTGTATTGATTCTATTAGTCATCATTCCCATTGAAACCTACAAGGAAACTTGGGATCTTATGCAATATCATGAAAACACTGGGTATTGGTACAATGGAGAAGGTCATGAGATCGCCCGATTTCTGAAAGATCATGACTTAGATATGAAAACTGCTTATTACACCGATTATCACATCGGATACTGGCTTACCAACAATCGCCCACTAATAAAGGTGGTAACTCATCCTAGTAATATAGAACGTCCTGAATTATTTCCCTTCATGCGGGTGAAAGATTCAACGCCAGTAGCTGTATTAGAGGAATTATTAATCAACCAGAAACCTGAAATCATTGTCGCTAAATCGCGTAAAAATTTCAAGGATACAGTGCTAGAATCAATGCTTGCTAATGCCCTAAAACAAAACTACCAACAGATAAAATCTGTTGGTAGTGCATTTATTTATAAAAGAAAATAGATTCTTAGTCTACTAGTAGAACTAGATTGTTTTGCTTCATCTCTACAGTACCGCTTTTGATAGCCAGAACGGCATCAGAACCTTTAGTAGTGAAGAGGTGTGCAAAAGAAGAAGGAACTTTCTTTACATCAAACCCTTTAAGACGAACCTCTCCTTCTTGTAATATAGATACAATTGGGGCGTGATTTTCAAGCAATTGAAAAGAACCATCAACTCCAGGTAATGCGACAGCTGTTGCATCTCCTTGGTATAAAGTGGCCTCAGGTGAGATGATTTCTAATTTCATAAACTCTTAAGCTTCAGCAAGCATTTTCTCTCCTGCCTC
>DFQX01000060.1:0-1130 GCA_002381155.1 Flavobacteriaceae bacterium UBA3478
CCTTTGAATAGCTGTTTTGCCTTCATTGGGTCTGCGTTATTAATATATCTGAAGTGTTCTGGTGAGAAGCTTGGAATACCGCGATAATTCAAATTTTCTCCAGAAGTAAGGGTGTCACCAATTTTAAAATTCCCGGTATCATGTAGACCTACAATGTCTCCAGGATAGGATATATCAACAATCTCTTTGCGTTCAGCAAAGAAGGTATTTGGGCTGGAGAATTTTAGTTTTTTCTGATGTCTAACGTGTAGATATGGTTTATTGCGCTCAAAGGTTCCTGAAACGATTTTAATAAATGCTAAACGGTCTCTGTGTTTCGGATCCATATTGGCATGAATCTTAAATACAAACCCGCTGAATTCTTCTTCTTCAGGTTTAACTAATCTTTCCTCAGCCGCTTTTGGACGTGGAGTTGGTGCGATATCTATAAAACAGTCAAGAAGTTCTCTAACTCCGAAATTGTTTAATGCTGAGCCGAAAAATACGGGTTGTTGAGTTCCGGCTAAGTATTCATCCCGATTAAAGCTTGGATAAACTCCTTCAACGAGCTCCAGATTCTCTCGTAAAGTATCTGCTGCATTCGAACCTACTAGCTTATCGAGTTGCTCACTTTGAACATCGTCGATTGCGGTAGTCTTAGATACGTGAGTTTTATTACTTCCGTCAAATAGATTGACGTTCTTTTCATAAAGATTATATATTCCTTTAAAATCGTATCCCATGCCGATTGGGAAACTTAAGGGTGTAACTGCAAGACCTAGTTTTTGTTCAACCTCATCTAAAAGATCGAATGCGTCTTTACCCTCGCGATCGAGTTTGTTAATAAACACAATCATAGGGATATTTCTCATTCTACAAACTGAAACCAGTTTTTCAGTTTGTTCCTCGACTCCTTTTGCCACATCGATTACAACGATTACGCTATCTACCGCTGTAAGAGTGCGGTAGGTGTCTTCTGCGAAGTCTTTGTGACCGGGAGTGTCGAGAATATTGATCTTTTTATCGCGGTATTCAAAAGCAAGAACTGAAGTGGCTACGGAGATCCCTCTTTGGCGCTCAATTTCCATAAAGTCACTGGTCGCGGTTTTCTTGATCTTATTATTTTTTACAGCTCCAGCCTCTTGAATCGC
>DFQX01000060.1:1476-14518 GCA_002381155.1 Flavobacteriaceae bacterium UBA3478
CCGAACGTTCTACGTTTATTGATTTCTTTCGCGATAGACATAATAAGCAATAAGACCGCAAAAATAGCCATATTTTCAGTTTGGTCATTTCGTGGCTAGCGAATAAGAATTGAGTAATTTTATAAAATGAAAAAGGAATATGTAATATTGGTGGATACTGCCGACCGTGAATTAGGTACCATGGAAAAAATGGAGGCTCACGAGAAGGCGGCTCTTCATCGTGCTTTCTCTGTTTTTATCTTTAATGATCGTGGAGAGCTTATGCTTCAACAACGTGCTGCACATAAATATCATTCGCCACTTCTTTGGACTAATACTTGCTGCAGTCATCAGCGACAAGGGGAGTCCAATATTGAGGCCGGAAAGCGAAGACTAAGAGAGGAAATGGGCTTTGAGGTCGATCTAGATGAGAAGTTTCATTTTGTGTACAAAGCAGAATTCGATAATGGCCTTACTGAGCATGAACTAGACCATGTGATGGTGGGCTATTATAATGGTGAGCCTATCATTAATCCTGAAGAGGTAGCTTCTTGGAAATGGATTAATATGGAGGTGCTTCAACAAGACATGCAGGATCATCCTCAAGATTACACCGCCTGGTTCAAGATCATTTTTGATCGTTTCGTAGAATTTTTAACCAAACAATCATGAGAGTTAAAGTAAGTAGACAAGCCCATTTTAATGCAGCGCACCGTTTGTATCGTGCTGAGTGGTCATTTGATAAAAATCAAGAGGTGTTTGGTTTATGCAATAATCCCAATTACCACGGACACAATTATGAATTGATTGTTAGTGTTACCGGTGAAATTGATCCCATAACAGGTTATGTTATGGATATGAAAGTGCTCAAGGATTTAATCAAATCTGAGGTTGAAAACGCATTTGATCATAAGAATTTAAATCTTGAGGTACCTGAATTCAAAGAAATGAATCCTACCGCAGAGAATATTGCTGTTGTAATCTATAATAAACTTAGGCCTCACATTGAGGCGGATAAGGATATTGAAGTAGTTCTATATGAGACTCCTAGAAACTTTGTGACTTATTCGGGTAACTAGAATTTATAACCTTCTAATTATTCGTTTAACCTTTTTTTAAAAAAGATAAACCAAATGTTTTTCGTTTAACTTTTTTAATTACCTTAATTTGAAATTAGAATAGCATAATGGCAAGTATTAAAGCTTTAAAGAAAGAGATCAACTACGTTTTAGGCGAACTCATTGAGGCAGTTTATGAGTGGGAGTCTGAAACAAAAAATCTCAACTCTGAAGCAGGAAATCAAATCATCGACAACTGTATAGAAGTTTACGATGAACTTATCGACCTTGTAAATGATAAAGAGAATCCAATGAAAAAGGATCACTTTAAAAAGGTTAATGAGTATTTAGAAAAGAAGGCAAATGAAATTGCCGATCAAATCAACAGTTTAGGAGACTAAACTACTGAGACAGTTGACTGTTTAGCAGTTGACCATATGAGGATTTTTTAATGGCATCAGAAAAGCCGTTAAAAATTGAGTCCTTCCACTTTGGATTGAGTTCTTCCCCTTCACTTGTAACCAAATAAGCCGAAACGTATTTATTTGGGTTAGTAAGTGCATAGTTAGCTATGAACTGATATCGTTTAAGGTTATTGCTATTGCTTTGATTCACTATCGAATCTACAAAGCGTTCATCACTTATACGATCGGTTTGAGCTAATTGCATTAGCTCAAAGTCTTTCTTGGTAAAGCGACTCAGCATTACTTGAAGGCTTTCGAATGCCTCGTGTTCTTCACCGGCTTTTATTACCGCGGCATTTTCGAAATTCGTTAATGAAGTAGTTATTTCAATTTCTCCAGGTTCAGCAAAAAAAGCAAGGCGATCGTTGAATGTTGAACCGTCAGCTTTATCTAGATAAGCATAGATGAGCTCTGGGTGATTTAGATTTAACCCCAAGTTAAGCGTCTCTTTCCCATTACTTTCTACAGAGTCTAAATTAATAAGTCCTGCATCTGTAATCTTTTGAAGATATACTGTGCCCTTTTTCAAACCATCAATAGTGATAATTACTTCAGTATTCTTAGAAGTTGAATTGCAACTAGCTAGTAGCGCTAATGCAGAAAGAGAAAGTAGAAAACGCTTCATAAATCCTTTTGGTTATCCGAGGCAAATATCGTCAAATGATCTGACTCTTTAAAGGTTATGTGCAACTTGAAGTAATAAAGCACAAAAATAAGCGCCAATAGTACCTACAATATAACCGCATATGGCGAGTAGGATGCCTACCGAGCTTAAGGCTGGATGAAAACTTGCTGCGATTACTGGTGCTGAAGCTGCTCCTCCTACGTTAGCTTGACTACCTACTGCGAGAAAGAAGTAGGGGGCTTTTATCCATTTTCCAACTAAGAAAAGGAGTAAGGAGTGAATGGTGATCCAGATAAGACCAATTAGAAGGAGCACGGGTTGTTCACCAATGGCTCGAAGATCGATTTGCATACCAATAGTAGCCACAAGTAAGTAAATAAACACACTGCCTAAATTACTTGACCCTACGCCTTCGAGAGATCTTAATTTGGTTCTAGAGGCTAGAATACCGATAATAGTTGCGGTCAGCACCATCCAGAGAAATGGAGAGGTGATGGAAGCTAAAATATGTTTCGGATCTTCAAGAACGGGAAACCAGTAGGGGAGGTGACTGCTAATATAATTTCCGATGAAATGGGCTAGGCCTACCGCCCCGAAACCAACGCCCAATAGAAGCATTAAGTCCGTAGTGGTAGCTACTCTTCGTACACTTTTTTGGTAGCCTTCCATTTTCGCAATGAGATGATCGATCGATCGATTGTCTGCTTTTAAATAGTGATCGATTTGCGTCTTTTTTCCTACAAAGAAAATAAGTATGGCCAACCAAAAGTTAGCGACAAGAACATCCACTAAAACCATCGAACCATAGAGGTTCTTGTTATAACTAAAAACCTCTAACATGGCCGCTTGATTGGCGCCTCCACCAATCCAACTACCAGCGATTGTTGCAAGTCCTCTCCAAATTGCATCGTTTCCTTCGAGTTGCAATAGTTCTGGCCAGAATGATCCCGTTATAAGCAGTGCTAAGGGTCCTCCAATGATAATTCCTAAGGTTCCTGTAAAAAATAGGATTAGTGCTTTAGGACCTAATCGTAAAACCGCTTTGAGATCAACGCTTAAGGTCATTAGGACTAATGCAGCGGGTAATAGATATCTAGAGGCCACAAAATAAAGCTTCGATTCTGAGGGATCGATGACCTTTAAGTAAACCAATATTGCCGGAAGCAAATAACAAAGCAGAACTGCGGGAACTACATTGTAGAAAGACTGAAGTCTTTTATGTTTTTGGGTGTAGAAAACTCCGGCTAAAATGAATGCTAATAGACCGAATATGATGGTATCGTTGGTAATCGAATCCATTAAATATTTAGCCAATAGGTGAGTTTAAGATTGATTGAACGACTTCGAGGTCCCCATTGGTTGACGAAATAGTTGTCGTTGTAAACCAGAAACAAATCAGATAGAGGAGCGAATCTCCATTGCAATCTTGAATTGATCCCTAAATTATCTCTTTGATTACTGTATTGAATAAGAGTCGACCAGAAAAGTGATCTGTTAAATGTATAATCAATGCGTGGACTGATAAGAACTATAGTGGCATTACCATAGTCTTCAGGCAGATCGATGCGGTCAATGTTGGAGTTAAGACCTACATTTAATTTGGGTTGAACTCTGAAACTCAATCTCGTTTCAAGCGAAGATTTGGTTCCATTAAAGAATTCTCCAATATCGGTTTGTAAGTTATAGGAGAATAACTTTCTTGGATCAGATTGAAATTGGAACCTCACGCTGGTATAATTGTACTCACTATTAGCTGGTAATGGACTAGCCTCGTCTTGTCGAATAGGGCTAAACTCATCGGTTAGAAAAGTATATCGGTTATTAATAGAAAGTTCAATCTGTCCTTGCTGATTCAATCGACCCTCATACCCGATATTTCTAATATAATCAGTTTGAATGTAATCTAGGCTTGATAGATGAGTATAACTTTGAAAGGTGTCAAAACTGTGACTATTGAAAACTCCCTTCTTAGGCCAAATGCGATAACCAATTTTTCCGCCCCATTTTAGAATTCCTTTTCTAGGTATAAAACCTAGGTCTGAAACAAATTCTTCATCGATGTAAATAGCATCGAGAAATCCGCTCCAAGTTCGTGTATTGTATTGAAGGTTCGTGCCTACCGACAAGTTGCCATCTGTATCTCCTGGGGAGAGTGATTTATGGGTATAAAACTTTCCGACATAGGTATTGTCTGCTGAAGCAAGGTTGTAATCGACCCCAATTACACGATTGTATTTTTCGTAATCTGTATTTTCTGATTCTGAAGATTCTCGATTAATAATGAAGGCAGAAATATTTGATCGACTAAACACTTTTTGTTGCAGAGCAATCATTGAATTATTGTTCGATGGTATACCATTGTCTAGATCACTCTCGGTTTGAATAGATAGAACCCCTACTCTGAGTTTGTCATTTAATTTACCGGTCAATCGCATTCCCGCTGTTATTCCGTTTTCAATGGTATTACCCTCATTGTCTTTCGCGATTCCGATACGGCGAGAGAAGAATGGGTTCGCATCTCTACCTCCACCAAAGGCTCCGAACAGGTCATTATTATCTATAAAGAATTGACGGCGTTCTGGGAGTGATACTTCAAAACGTGTCAAATTTGTAATAAAATTGTCTACCTCTACCTGGGAGAAGTCTGGGTTAAAGGTTAGGTCAAGGTTCATCCCTTTACCTACTGGGATCTTCACATCTCCACCGATACTTGAAAAACTTGATTTTGGAGTAGCATTTTCGAAGTCTTTAGAGGAGCCAGCGGTTAGAAAAGGTATCAAAGCCACTGAAGTTTTTGAATCTGAAAGTGGTTGTTCAAATTCAAGCTCTCCTGTAAAAGCGAGACTTCCTAAGATTTGGTTTTGGGGTATAGGTACCCAAACACTCGTTTCATTCGTCTGCATATCGAATCGATGCACTCTGAACCCCCATTTAGTGGTATTGTTTTCGAACTTTAATGAGTTAAAAGGAATCGCCATTTCTAAACTGTAATATCCATCACTGATATAGGCTTCTCCTTGCCATTTGGCGTCCCATGAGAATTGATAATCATTTCTTGTAGCCCCCCCGTTGGTGATCAAACCTTCGCGCTGAACTCCTAGTGGTGTCATGCCAAAAATAAAGGCGTTGTTGCCATCATTGAAGGTATCAAACATTACCGCGATATTGTCAATGCCACTACCTCTATAGTCTCTCCTCAGCGAGTTAACTACGAATTGGTCTGAGGATGTTTGCATGGTTAAACCAATATAGATAGCATCTTTGTCATAAAGAATGCGAATATTGCTATCGTTGGTTGCCGGAAGGGTGTCAGTCGGGAAGTATTGAGTAAACCCTCCGGAGGGTTCTTGTCTTTGCCATACCGCTTCATCAAGCTTTCC
Source organism: Flavobacteriaceae bacterium UBA3478 (assembly GCA_002381155.1). Classification (GTDB taxonomy): domain Bacteria; phylum Bacteroidota; class Bacteroidia; order Flavobacteriales; family Flavobacteriaceae; genus UBA3478. The sequence goes on from DFQX01000060.1 coordinate 6,983, forward strand.
GTCGATGACCAAATCAGTACTTACTAGCCTTGCCGTAACGCTTCTTTTTTGAGCATTTGCACTCAAAGAAATAACTAGTGCTGCGACTAGTATGAAGTGGATTTTTCCCATAACCCCTAAAAATAATAGAATCCGATCTAGGATTATGTTAAATCTTCTTTTTTTGAAGAATATGAGGTTACTTTTGCCCTAAATCATATCGACATGAAACTACTTTTAGTCTTATTAAGCCTTTTAACGTTTAATAATGCTCCTGAAACCTATAGCGATCGCATTTCTGAGGAAACAACTCTTTGGGGTCAGACCGGACATCGAGTTATTGGACTCATCGCAGAAGGTCATTTGACTCGTAAAGCCAGTCGTAAAATTGAAAAATTGCTAGAAGGAAAAAGCCTTGCATTTGTTTCAACTTATGCCGATGAAATAAAATCTGACCGCGCTTATTCTAAATATGGCCCTTGGCATTATGTGAATTATGCACTGGGTACTAACTATGATGTTTCAAATCGAGACGATGCTGGTGATATTATTTTTGGTATTGAGCAGTGTGTTAAGGTACTTTCAGATGTTAATTCGAGTGTTGAAGAGCAGCAATTTCACTTAGCTCTTTTAGTCCATTTAATTGGAGATATGCATATGCCACTTCACGCAGGACGAGAAGAGGATCGTGGAGGTAATGACATTAAACTCTCATGGTTTTCAAAACCTACCAATTTGCATCGTTTGTGGGATTCTGATTTGATAGAGTCTGTAAACCTTTCTTATACCGAACTGGCCGCTGAACTAAACAGTCAGCTTTCTAGTAAGCAACTTATCCGATATAATTCGGGAACCTACTTAGACTGGATTGAAGACTCTCATGAGGCCGCTGCAAGTATTTATGACTCGGCCAAAGAAGGAGATCGATTGGCATACCGATACAGTTATGAGTACAACGATCTACTTTTTGCTCAGCTTCAGAAGGGCGGAGTACGACTAGCTCGATTACTCAATCAATTATTTGACTAGCGGTTCTATCTTCTCTTAGAGACCTTATTTCCAGAGATGTGCCTCTGACGGGAACATTTAAAACGTCCTTTGACGTTGTCTCTTAATTTCAAATGTTTCGTTGCTCGGCCTTGAACGCGAGCACGCCACATCCTGAAACTAGAGGGTTTCATCTCTCTACGCATGAGATTGATGGTCTCTTGCTCTGATATTCCAAATTGAAAAGTGATGGCATCGAATGGTGTACGATCTTCCCAGGCCATTTCGATGATTCGATCGATTTCTCTCTCAGTAAATTCTTTTTTCATAGCTCCTCAAAGATATATCTAAAAGTGAGATTGATGCGAGGTTCATGAATACGTTTTGACTTTGCGATTTGATGTTTAAAGTCTTCTTGGGTGCGACCACTCATTAAAAGGAGACTGCCATGGGTGAGTTCGATACGTTTTTTCAATAGCGAATTTTTTTTGTGTTTTAAGTCGAAGTTACGTGTCACCCCAAGGCTGATTGACGCAATAATTGGCTGACTTCCTAACTCTTTCTCGTTGTCTGAATGCCAACCGTTACTATCGTTGCCATCTCTGTAAAGATTCGCTAAGCAGCTATTGAACTTCGCGGAGGTAGTCTCTTCAATGCGATTCTTTAATGATAGAAGAATTTCTGAAAATTCAACCGCAGGCAGCGTTAGCCCCGAATAGGTGTAGTTGATCTTTTTGTCAGCAGCTAGAAAGCAAAGTCTCGGTTGGTCGTAAACTTTACCGAATACTTTCACCTTGTCCTGTCTCCACAGACTAACTTTCGTTAATTCTGCATATAATTCATCTGCCTCAATAGTCGATAAAAAATTAGGCCAGAAGTAGAGTTTAGCACTGTCAATACTGAGGTCAATCATTAAGAATCAATAATAGTTTTCATTTGGTTTCTATAACGAAGCGGTGATACCCCTGTGAACTTCTTAAAGGTTCTACTAAAATGAGAGAAGTTTTGAAATCCACATTCAAAGGCGATGTCGGTAATTGGCAAGTTATTTTCAGCTAATAGTTTAGAGGCATGAACTAATCGATATTCGTTAACGAATTGAGTAAAGGTTTTACTGGTCGTTTTTTTGAAGTATCGGCAGAATGAAGGTTCAGTCATCCCCGCTAGATCAGATATTTCATCTAGCGAAATGCTCTCTTGGTAGTGGTTTTTGATGTAGTTGAAAACTCGGTTGATTCGATCGTTATCGGCTACTTCGGTGGAAATGCTGAATCCTTCTGCATTTAAAATGGTGAACTCCTTAGAGATACTTAGATCATGTAAAATGTCTAGTAGCTTTAATAGACGTTTAAAATCGGGGAGGTGAAGCATAGCTTCCATTGCTTCGCCGACCTTTTCTTTGGTTATTCCGTGAAATGCAAGCCCTTGCTTTGAAAGTTCGAATAAGTCGTTAATGGCAATCATTTCTGGGATGTCGAAGAAGTTTGGTCCCAAGAAATCCTCTTTGAATTGAACTAAGGTTTCTTTTTTATTACCTGTAAAACGATCGGTAAATCCGCAATGAGGTAGATTCTTGCCGATTAATATTAAGTCTCCGTCGTTAAAATAGGACATGTGTGAACCTATTTGGCGCTTACCAGCTCCTCCATTAATGTATACAAGTTCTATTTCTGGATGATAATGCCAACTCTTGTAATGATTAATGTTTTGCTCATCGAAGCTTTGCAATGCAAAAGAGTTTCCGAACACGGGGGTAATTACTTCAAATGCAATAGGTTGTTTGCTCATTAGTTATTCTTTTGACTTTTCAAAAATACGACTGAATTGTCTCGATATTTACTTTATAGCTTCGATTTTCACCTTTTAAGGTTAAAATTGTGCATAAACTGGATAATGGATGTGTATTTACCAGGTTCTTTGTGATTCTATATTTGCAGTATCAATCATCAATCAAGAATCATCAATCAAAAAACGAATAGAAATGAAAAAAGTTATTTTAACCCTAGCCCTAGTATTTACTGCATTATCAGCAGTTGCTAATCCTGCATCAGTAGTTACCACCACTTCTTTTGGTATCGAATCTGAAGTTCTTTCTCTGGACCCAGTTTTCAAAAGAAAAGGTGAGAAGTTATTAGTAAGCTTCTTAAATGCTGATCAAGTAATGGTAGAGATCAGAGTACTTGATAGCCAAAACAATGTAGTTTACAAAGAGCGTATAGCTGGAGACTTAATCGTTGAGAAAGCATTTGACTTCTCTAAAGCTTTCAACGATTCATACAAAATTGTGGTTGCCTACAATCAAAATGCCTTCGAGCAAATTGTAAAAGTGCAATAGTTTAGTTAATTGTTAAGGTTAAAAAAGGCCCTTCGAAAGAAGGGCCTTTTTTGTTTTCAGTCTCTACTGAAACTATTTAATCAGATCGACACTTCTCTTAATAAAAGCGCTGAGGTCTGCCCCTTTCAAAACTCCCTTCGATAGTTTAGCTAGGTCGAGCGCTTGGCGAATTAGTTTTTCTCGCTTTTTATCAGTTTTAGTTTCGAGAATTTCACTGGCTAAAGGGTGGTTGGTATTGATTACTAGGTTATACATATCAGGCATGTTTTGACCCATAAAGCCACCGCCTCCTGTTTTTTGCATATCCTTCATTCTTCTCATGAATTCTGGTTCAGTCAGCATAAAAGGCAGTGCGTCGCTACTAAGTGCTTCGGTTTGAATGATATATCCAGTATCCTTTACAATGTCTTCTACCTTTTCTTTTAAAGTAGTGATTTGAGTCTCATCTAATTTTGAGATCGATTCCTCTTCTTTCTTGATTAAATTCTCAACAGCATCTGAGTCAACTCGGGCGAATGAAATATTCTCCTTAGAGGTTTCTAATTTCTGAAGTAAATGAGGAACGATTGGGCTGTCTAATAATAAAACAGTGTAACCTTTCTCTTTTGCAGCTTCAATGTAAGAATGTTGTTCTTCTAGATTTGATGCGTAAAGAAGTACAAGTTTACCGTCCTTATCGGTATGAGCATCTTTAATTTTGGCTTCTAACTCTTCATAGGTAAAGTACTCGTTGTTAACCGAAGGGTATAAAGCAAACTTTTCTGCCTTTTCAAAGAATTTCTCTTCAGACAGCATTCCATATTCAATGACTACTTTAATATCGTTCCACTTCTCCTCGAATGACTTACGGTCATCTTTGAACAGAGAAGTGAGTTTGTCGGCAACCTTACGAGTGATGTATGAGCTAATTTTCTTAACGGCACCATCTGCTTGAAGGTAAGATCTAGATACGTTCAGCGGGATATCCGGAGAATCGATAACTCCTCTAAGCATGGTTAAAAATTCAGGTACAATGCCTTCTACATTATCGGTGACAAAAACTTGGTTTTGATATAGTTGTATTCGATCCTTTTGAATATTTAGGTCATTAGATAGCTTTGGAAAATAAAGAATACCAGTTAGGTTAAATGGATAGTCAACATTCAAGTGAATATTGAACAAGGGCTCCTCAAACTGCATCGGGTAGAGCTCGCGGTAGAAATTCTTGTAATCTTCATCATTGAGATCACTTGGCGATTTTGTCCATGCAGGATTCGGATTATTTACAATATCATCGACCTCCTTAGTGGGTGCTGGATCCTCTTCTTTGGCCCCCTCAGGTTTTGGAAGAGTTTCAGTTCTTGTACCCATTTTAATAGGAATAGGCATGAACTTATTGTATTTCTCTAATAAACCTCTGATTTTTCCTTTTTCTAAATAATCCTTAGAATCTTCAGAAATATGGAGAATGATCTCAGTACCTCTAACGGTTTTGTCTGAGGGTTCAAGAACAAATTCTGGTGATCCATCACAGCTCCAATGAACGGCCGGGGCATCGGTATGGCTCTTGGTAATAATTTCTACTTTATGGGCTACCATAAATGCTGAATAGAATCCAAGACCGAAGTGGCCGATAATGCCACTATCCTTAGCGCTATCCTTGTATTTGTCTAGAAATTCCTCTGCGCCAGAAAAGGCTACTTCGTTAATGTATTTTTTAACTTCCTCTTCACTCATACCAATTCCTTGGTCAATGATATGAAGGGTATTTTCTTTTTCATTGATCTTAATCTCGATCTGTGGGTTTCCGTACTCAGCGGTAGATTCCCCTATGTTGCATAAATGCTTAAGTTTTAAGGTCGCATCCGTTGCATTAGAAACGAGCTCTCGTAAAAATATTTCTTGATCGCTGTAAAGAAACTTCTTGATCAGTGGAAATATGTTGTCCACAGAAACGTTGATTTTACCTTTTTCCATACGTTTTATTCAAATGATTAATTGCACTTAAAAATTCAAAAAGAATACCAAGCCTTACTTCAGTGACAAACTGACAGATTTAGTTATTTTTAAAATTATGTTTAATTATTTTTGTATTTTAATAAACAAAATGTATATTTGAAGTGTTGTGGAAATTTTGCTATGAAATAGAAACACAACAAGTTTGTTTATTTATTGGTTAGGTTGTTGAAAACGCGTTATCATTTCTACAGATGGCGCGTTTTCTTTTTCTCTGACTTTTATCTATTTCATTTTTTGTTCAGGGTTAATTAAATTTGTCTAAACACATTTGCTATGACTGCCAAATCTAAAGAGATTTCAAAGCAAGAAATCATTTCGCATTATATGAATACCTGCTTGGAACATGAGGTGGTTCCAAAGTCAGTTTTCAAATTTTGTTCTCATTTGGGAATTGAGGATTCACAATTCTACAAGCATTTTGGTTCTTTAGAGACTCTCACCAAAGAGGTTTGGCTGGCTTTTCATGAAAACACTATGAAGGCTCTTGAAGGAGATCAGCAGTATGAAGGCTATGACCGACGATCGAAATTATTAGCGTATTATTTTTCGTTTTTTGAACTGATTACTCTCAATAGAAGTTATGTACTATTTAGCTTAAAAAAGGAGCAAGGGATCAAGAGTTTACAATCGCTTTCTGAGCTTTCGAAACTTAGAACTGCTTTTTTAAAGTTTGTTACAACACTCATCGAGGCAGGGAATGAGGAGAAAAAGTTCTCATTCACCAAGCATAATACACAAATCTTCTCAGAGGCTGCGTGGGCGCAGTTTCTATTTATTCTAAAATTCAATTTAGAGGATGACTCCCCGGGCTTTGAAAAAACCGATGTAGCTATAGAGAAATCAATCAATACAGTGTTTGATGTTTTTGATCACACTCCTCTAGAAAACGTTATTGATTTCGGCAAGTTCTTGGCTAAGGAGTTGTTTGCTAAATGAAGACCTTAGATTCAATTCCTACATCCAAACTCGAGCGGGCGAGTAAATTGGTTAAAACTGGAGTTAAGATTGGGGGTAATTACCTCAAATATTATGGAGAATCGTTGGTAGGTTCAGAAGAAGCAAAGGATCGTTTAAATGAGAATAATGCTTCAGACATTTACGATGGATTAAAAACGCTAAAGGGAAGTGCTCTAAAAGTAGCTCAGATGCTAAGCATGGAGCGCAACATATTACCCCGGGCGTATGTAGAGCGTTTTTCGCTTTCTCAATTCTCAGTTCCACCTCTTTCTGGTCCACTAGTGAAGAAGACTTTTAAAAGATATATGAATGCGTTGCCAGAGGATATCTTTGATTCTTTCGATTACAATGCAATCAACGCCGCTTCTATCGGACAAGTGCACAAGGTTACTAAAGATGGTAGGAATTTGGCTGTAAAGATTCAATATCCTGGTGTTGCTGAGAGTATTTCATCAGACCTAGCACTGGTAAAGCCTATCGCGCTCCGAATGTTCAATATGGGAGCCCGAGAGTCTGAGAAGTATTTTAAGGAAATTGAAGAAAAGCTTAAAGAAGAAACCGACTATTTACATGAGCTCGAAATGAGCGTTTCTATTACCTCAAAGGCGAGTCATATCCCTAATTTGCGATTTCCGAACTATTATTCAGAGTATTCTTCTCAGCGTATTTTAACGATGGATTGGATGGAAGGAGTACCCCTCGGTGCTTTCGTTAATGGTGAATTTGATGCTAATATCGCTCAAGCATTGGGTCAATCGCTTTGGGACTTCTATATGTTTCAGATTCATGGTTTGAAGGCGGTGCATGCAGATCCGCATCCGGGTAACTTTTTGGTGAACAGGCAAGGCGAACTTATTGTTATTGATTTTGGATGTATCAAAGAAATACCTGATCAGTTTTACACTCCCTATTTCGAATTAGCAAATGCCTCTGCGATGAAAGACCAAGATCTTTTTCTTTCGAAATTATACGAACTTGAAATGTTAGTAGCATCTGATGGAGCAGAGGAAATAACTTATTTCACCAAACTCTTTAGAGAAATGCTACAGCTGTTCACGGCACCGTTTAATAAGGATCGGTTTGATTTCGCTAATCCAGAATTCTGGGACGGAATTGGCAAAATGGCTGAATTTTTCTCTCAAGATCAAACCATTCGCAAGATGAATGCCAATAGAGGTTCGAAGCATTTTCTTTATATGAATCGCACCTTTTTCGGTCTTTATAATTTGCTTTACGATTTAAAGGCAGATGTGGATACCAAGGCTTATCTCAAGTATTTG
>DFQX01000058.1:0-463 GCA_002381155.1 Flavobacteriaceae bacterium UBA3478
CGTTTACCTCGATTTTTGTTTAAGCCTATCGAATCTCAAATACGATGTGAAATTCAGCTTTTTTTCATTAAAAATTGATCTAGATTACACTCTTTCTTCCTAAAAATCAGCGATTTAGTTGATTCAATCAAAAAATATATTAATTTTACAGTAGTAAATTTTTGTTTATGCCTACAACTGGGTCACTTCCTCTTATTGCTGGAGACTTCTTTTTAGAACATTACCACAGGCTTTGTCAAGAGCTTAACGGTAAGCACTTAGAAGAGGTATATGCCCGATTTGCCAATAACTACTCTTGGGTTACACCTATTGAGATTGCTGCCGAAGATTACAATGATTATCAAGCGATTATTATCAGCGATAGTAATTACAAGGTGATATGGGTAGATGCTGGATTTTCTGAAATGACTGGTTACAACGCCTATGAGATTGTAGGTAAACATCCAACCATGCTTCACGGTCC
>DFQX01000058.1:786-18374 GCA_002381155.1 Flavobacteriaceae bacterium UBA3478
GCCTTTTACCGCCTCAATTACCAATTACCGTAAAAATGGTGAAGCCTACCTATGTAAGGTTAAGATTGTACCGCTTTACAACAAAGCAAACAACCTCACTCACTATATCGCTTTCGAGCGAGAGGTAGCCTAGCCCTTCTTAACCTAGATTAAGATTTCTCAGCTTTTTAACCTACAGGGTTGAATTTTGCTTGTACCTTTAAAAGAAAAATTCAAACCATGAAACGTATTCTATTATTACTGACAGCTGTTTTTACAATCAGTCTATCTGCACAAGGTGTAAACTTAGCCTCTAGCAATCTAAAATGGTCTGGATCTGATGTTACGGGCAAGACCCATTTCGGATCTCTTTCATTCTCTAAGGCAGACCTTCAGGTGTCTAACGGTGACATCACCGGCGGAGCCTTTGAAATCGACATGACTACTTTAAAGGTTGAAGACCTTACCGGTGAGTGGGCTGATAAGTTAGCGGGACACCTGAGTTCAGATGATTTCTTTTCAATTGACAAATTCGAGAAAGCTTTTTTAATCTTAACGGATGTATCTAAGCTTAGTGACGGATCATTTCATGCGAAAGGTGATTTAACCATCAAAGGAATCACTCAACCAGCTGAGGTTCACTTTACTTCAAATGGTGCGAATGGCTTCAATGCAGCAATGACCTTTAACCGTGCGAAATTTGATGTTCGCTTTAGATCAGGATCATTCTTCGAAAATTTAGGAGATAAGTTAATCTTAGATGATATCAAGCTTGAAGCAATCCTTACTTTCTAAGTTTTCGTTAACTTAGAGCAATGAGTTCAATTGCTGAAATAATCGATAAGCAGCGCCGGTTCTTCGAAGCCGGCGCTTCGCGTTCTATCCCTTTTAGAAAAGCCGCGCTGAAAAGACTTTCGGCTGCGATCTGTAGCCATGAATCTGAAATCCTTCAGGCCCTAGCAGACGATTTAGGAAAGTCTGTTTTTGAATCTGTGGCCACAGAAATTAGTTATGTTCAGTCTGAAATTACCCATACTCTTAAACATCTGGGTCGATGGAGTGCTTCTGAATCTCGTTCTGTAGGTTTAGCATCATTTCCCGCGAAGGCAAAAGTGATCAAGGACCCTTACGGAGTGACGTTGCATATTGCGCCATGGAATTACCCTTTTCAGCTCAGTCTAACTCCTCTGGTTTCAGCCGTTGCTGCTGGTAATACGGTGGTTCTAAAGCCCAGTGAATACTCTGAAAAGACAAGTCTGCTATTAAAAAGAATCGTAGAAGAAGTGTTTGATCCTTCGCATGTAACGGTGGTATTGGGAGATGCTCAAACGAGTACAGAACTACTGAGTCATTCTTGGGATTATATTTTCTTTACGGGTAGTGTTGGAGTAGGTAAAATTGTTGCCAAAGCGGCTGCAGAATACCTTACCCCATGTACCCTTGAGTTAGGAGGTAAATCACCCTGTGTGATTGATGAAACCGCTCCCTTAGAATTAACTGCACGTCGCATTGTTTGGGGAAAACTACTCAATGTTGGTCAAACTTGTATTGCCCCCGATTATCTGCTAGTGCACGAGTCTGTAAAGGAGCCCCTACTTCGGGCTTTGGTGGCTCAGATTGAGAAGGCTTACGGTAAATCAGCATTAGAGAGTGAAGATTACGGACGATTGATCCACCCGAAACACGTAGCTCGAATGAATCGTTTCACCAGTGAGGCGACGGTGTATTATGGTGGGGTGACCGATGAAGATAACTGTTATGTTTCTCCGACCATTTTGGTGGATGTTGCCAAAGATTCTTCGGTGATGCAAGAGGAGATTTTTGGTCCTGTATTACCGGTTATTAGCTATAACAATTCTAAAGAGATGGACCAGTGGCTGAGAAATCATCCGAATCCTCTAGCCTTTTATGTTTTTTCTAAGAACAAGTCGTTTGCCGAAAAACTTTTAACTACCTATTCCTTTGGTCAGGCTGCTGTAAATGACACCATCATGATGATCGCTGAAAACAGTCTTCCTTTCGGAGGGGTAGGGAATAGTGGTTACGGAAGTTACCATGGTAAGTACGGTTTCGATACATTTAGTCGGGAAAAGCCCGTTTTATATCGAGCTACTTGGCTAGACTTGCCGCTTCGATACGCCCCTTACAAAGGAAAGCTCAAAGCGCTTAAGACACTTTTAGGAATCAATAGTAGGCTGAGTTAACTATAACTTCATCTTAAAGGCCGTTTTAAATCCTTAATTTTGAGATTCAAAGCTGCTATCAATGCCCACCATTGAAAAGGAAAATTATTTAAAGGCACTCTATCACTTCAATGAGAAGAAAGAAGGGGTTACTGTAACTGCACTGAGCAAGCGCTTTGCAGTGAGTAAGTCTACGGTGTCTAATATGCTCAAGGATTTAGTTCAATTAGGACTAGTTAAGACCGAGGCTTACAAACCGATTTACCTTACTGAAAAAGGACAGCAGCATGCGAAAATGATTGTGGCTAAACATCGACTCATCGAAACTTTCTTGGTAGAAAACATGGGATTTGATCCAGACGAGGTTCATGAAATCGCAGAGGAATTAGAACATGTGAAACATCCGGAGTTTTTTAAACGGATGCAAGAGATGATGGCCAATTTCAGTCATGATCCGCACGGTACACCCATACCCAAACATTCGTTTAAATCTTAATTATGAATCGCGCTCAAAACCTTAAACGACTTCAATCGCGCAAGAAACCCTGGGATATTGTTATTATCGGCGGAGGCGCCTCAGGAATAGGTTCCGCAATTGATGCGGCTTCTAGAGGTTATAAAACACTATTGTTAGAGAAATACGATTTTGCCAAAGGAACTTCTTCGCGCAGTACCAAGCTCGTACACGGCGGGGTTCGCTATTTGCAAAACGGCGATATATCACTCGTTATTGAAGCACTCCGCGAGCGTGGAATTATGCGTAAAAATGCACCTCATTTAGTTCAAGATTTGAGTTTTGTAATCCCTTCTTATGATTGGTGGAATAGTCCTTTTTATGGGTTAGGCCTTAAGGTTTACGATATGATGGCGGGTAAATTGGGCCTGGGGCCTAGTACTTTACTTGACCGAGAAGAAACCTTGGCTCTTATCCCTAACGTTAAGAAAGAGGGGCTTCGTGGTGGAGTAATTTATCATGATGGTCAATTTGACGATGCACGAATGGCGGTTTCAATGGCGCAAACAGCCGAAAATCATGGAGCTACGCTTTTAAATTATCTCTCTGTTGAGGATTTGATTAAGGATGAGAGTGAAATGATTACGGGAGTCGCTGCAAAGGATACATTAAACGGGGATACCTACAGTATTGAGGCAAAAGTGGTCATCAACGCTACTGGGGTTTTTTCAGACAGCGTAATTCAAATGGATCAGCCAGGAACTCCGGCCCGTATCCGACCCAGTCAAGGAATACACCTCGTTTTAGACGGCTCTTTCTTAGATGGTAAGCATGCCATTATGGTTCCTCAAACTACAGATGGAAGAGTATTATTTGCGGTTCCTTGGAATGATTACGTGGTTGTGGGTACCACAGACACGGCGATTGATTCAATTGATTTCGAGCCAAAGCCCCTTGAAGAAGAAATTGATTTTGTATTAGAAAATGCAAGCGCCTACATGAGTCGTATGCCTAAAAGAGAGGATGTTCTTAGTGTGTTCTCGGGATTACGTCCGCTGGCAGCTTCAAACAATGACTCAGAATCTACCAAGGAGGTTTCGAGACACCACAAGGTCATTGTGAGTACGAGTGGGCTGCTCAGTATTCTGGGAGGTAAATGGACTACCTACAGAAAAATAGCTGAGGATACCATAAACACAGCCATTACGGTTGGGGGATTTCCTGAGAGAAAATGCTCTACCGAATTGCTACCGATTCACGGATATGACTATAATGCCGACTGGTCAGACCCGATGCACGCCTACGGTACGGATGCTGAAAAAATTCGAGAACTATCATTCGGGAATGATTCCCTTTCTAAGGCATTTTATATTAGCCCGAATATGATTCATTGGGCGTGTACTGAAGAAATGGCTGTTACCCTTGAGGATGTTTTAGCTCGAAGACACCGAGGTTTGTTTTTAAATGCGAAGGAAACCTTAAGAATTGCGCCTGTAGTTGCTCAGCTCATGGCAGAATTCCTAAACAAGGACAAGCAATGGATATCTGAACAGATTCATGCTTTTGAAGAGGTTGCCTCTGCTTATCTTATTCTTTAATACTTTGAAAGATTGAATTGAAGTAGAATTCAGCTAAAGCCATTTTTTGCTCCACTTCGGTATCAATGGCCTTCAGTGTGGCTTCGATGAGCTTTGATTCTCTCGAGTTTACAAGGAAAAGCGAGCTTTCTCCAGCCTCAAACTTTTGTTGTTCTCCTTTAAAGAGGGTCGTGTAGTCAATAACCATGGAGTCGGCTAGGAGACGTTGGCGAGAAAGCGATTCTGAGGCTGTGTTTAGTGCGGCCAATTTATTTTTTAATTCGATGTAAACACGCTCCTGTTCTAAGGTTGCATCTTGCAGTTTTAAACTGGCAAGCTTCAATGCCGAACGTTCTTTTCGCAAAAAGAGCGGTAGCGCTACCTTCAGTTTCGTAGTGCTATTATTGGGATCTAAAGCAAGATTAAAATTTTGACTCGGATCAGTTTCTGATAGCCATTGATAATCTAGCGTGACTTCGGGTAACAGATTGCTTTGTTGAAGCCTTCTTTCAAAACGTTGAATGTCTGTTTTATATCCAAGGGCTCTCAGTTTTGGATGCGACTCTAAATCGATGTTATCGATGGAGAAAAGGGTTTCAAAATTCTCCTCAGACAGTGCAGGGATTACTTCCCGGTTAATCTCAACGGGCGTATCTTCAATCCATAGATAATTCGAAGCTTTAAGTGCTTTTTCTCTCAATTTTAGGCTCGCTTTCTCCTGACTGAGGAGTCTATTCTGATAGGCAATTCGCGCTTCTGTAGTGTCGATTGCGGCCAGATCACCCGAAGTAAAACGATCTCTTACCCCATCATATCTGAACTTGGCGTTTGCGATGAATTCGTCAAAAATCTCATAGGCTTTATAAGCCCGATACCAATCAAGGTAGGCATCTGTAGCCTCAAGGAGAATTTCGTTCACTCGAAGTGCATTCTCCTCTTTTGCTTGGTCCACAAACCGCTTGGCTTGCTTTAGAGCTGTCATACGCTCGTTAGCGAGTAATCCTTTTCCCAAATCAATTGAGGCGCCGACACCGTAAAGTTGATCTCCACTTATGATATTCTCAGGGTTAATCAAGGCTCCTTCAGCTTCGCTAAATTGTCCTTTGAGTATGAGGCCGTAATAAGTAGGTACTGAAAAGGTTGCACTCAGACGCTCGTAATAATTACTTCCTTTGAAGGTTTTATCGTTGAAGTCTGCTGCTAGCTTGGGATCGAAAGCACCTCTGGCTTTAAGTAGTTTAGCTTCGCTTTCACTCAGCTTGATGTCTGCTTGTTTCACCAGCGGATGAAAAGCCTTTACATAACCCAAGAATTCTTCTAAGCCTAGAGACTCTTGTCCCCTTACCGTTGATGTACTGCACAGAAAGACCGTCAGTAATAATGATAAAAGAAATCTACTCATTACTTAATCTTGATAGGAAGTTTAGGAGTTTTAGTTGCTTCTGGCCTATAATATTCTGGTGGGAAACCGTTGAGTTGACGCCAAATTTCGTAACCCACCGGTACATTGTTTAGTAATGCAATTGTACGTGCGCCTGAACCCATTCGAACTTCTTCGGGCCATGGATGATCTTCAGGATCTGGTGCTAATAGTACTCGATAGAGGTTATTTTCGCTGATGAAATTTTCAATAGCCACAACGCGTGCACCATAGGTTCCGTAGGATACGTTTGGCCATCCACTAAAGACGATAGCAGGCCATCCGTCAAATTCAATTCTCGCCTTCTCCCCGATTTTGATTAACGGCATGTCAATCGGTCTCACATAGGTCTCAACAGCCATTTGGTAATTATCTGGCATAATAGAAACCAAACGATCACCTTCCTTAAAGGTTTCGCCAATCCCCCCCTTAATTGCCTTATTGATAAAGCCTGATTGCGGAGCGACCACATATCCAAGGTTAGCTCTTGAAGTGTAATTGGCAAGGGTATTCGATAGTTTGGCTACTTCACCCACGGCTTCAAAGCGATTCGATTTGGCCGTTGCTAGATCCGATCGAGTCTTCGATAGTTTATCCATAAACTCCGCTTGAATTCGGTCGATTTCTAGGCGTGCAATAGCTACTTCGTTTTTGGCGTTTTGAAAATTATTCTCTGCTCCTATATACTTGGCTTCAGTTTCTCTGAGTTTCAGTCGCTTTTCCTCAACTTCCCGTGTTGATTTTAGTCCTTTTTCATAAAGACTCAATTCTCGATCTAAGCGAGTTTGAGCAATTGAGCGATCCGTTTTGGCAGCTTCGAATTTAATGCTGTCATTTTGCACATATAGTACGGTCTGTGACAGTTTATTTTCGGCTTGATTTAATTTAAGCTTTCGCTCTGACTCTAATGCGGTTAGTTGTGTTTTAAGGGCATCAATCTTTTCTAAATAGGCAAGAACCGCAGCTTTCTTTGCTTCGAGTTGTTCGCTGGTACGTTGCAATAATTGGGGGTCGAAATACTCGCTTTTAACCTCTGAAATACGAAGGATGGTATCTCCTTTGGTTACAAAATCTCCTTCGCGTACGAACCACTCCTCTATTCGCCCCGGAATGGGTGATTGTACGGTTTGCGGCCGCTTGTCGGGCTCTAATGTAGTGACATGCCCTTGCCCGGTAATATTCTGTGTCCACGGCAAGAACATGAAGACTAATAAAATAGAGAAGAATATCAGCAAGAATCGATTGAATTGCTTGTAATAGTCCATACTAAAAATTCGATTCCCTGATCGGTACTTGTCATAATCGAATTTTGGGCTCGGTTCATTTGAAATATTTAGCATGACAGGTTCGATTTAGTATGTTTAACTTTTCCATCTTCTAGTTCAATAAGTTCGTGACATCGGTTCGCCCAGTATTCGTTGGCACTGACCACTACTAGCGTCCAAGGTTGGTTAGGATCAGTTAGGTAGTCAATAATTGAAGCGGTTTCATTCTTGGTGAATTGATCTAGTGGATCTTCTAAGACTAAAACCTTGGGGCGCTTTAAAATGGCCCTTGCAAGTAAAATCTTTTTAGAGATGGTGTAAGAAATATGTCTTCCCTCTGCTTGAATCTGAGAATCTAGACCTTGAGGCAGCTCTTTAATAAACTCGTCAAGACCAACTGTTTTTGCAACTGTAATTAGTTCCTTATCGGTAACGTCGGTTCGATCAAAAATGAGATTTTCTCGAAGGCTCCCTTCAAACGGAGTTTGCTCAGAAAGCGACAGGCCTAATTGAGTTCGGTAGTGGTTGGGTTGTATCGATTTTAAATTTTGATCATCTACAAAAACAGCTCCTGAGGTTGGGGTGCTTACTCCCGCGATTACCCGTAACAAACTGGATTTACCAGAGCCTGAAGCCCCTCTAAGTAAATAGGTTTTTCCTGGCTCGAAGGTCAAATCAATCTGATCTAGTATAGGGCGCTCTCGGTCTTTTACATGGTACCCGACTCCTTTGAGTTCTAATTTGAACGCGGTCGGATAATTCGGGCGTTTCCCTTCTTGAGATTCTAAATCAAAGTCGAGAACCTCACCTAGTTTCTCAATAGAAGTCAGCATGTCGTAGAGCGTTTCTAGGCTGACTATGAGTTTTTCAACTGAGGCGATCACCAGCAGAATAACGATTTCTGCTGCGACGAATTGTCCAATGTTCATTTGCTGATTGAGTACCAGAAGCCCCCCGATCACTAATAAGCCAGCAGTTACAGCAACCTTGAAAGCGATCATCTTGATGTATTGAAACTTAATCACTTTGAAGTGGGCTTCACGCGCTCCGAGGTAACCTTCGACCAATTCATCGTTTTTTGTTAAGGCTAAGTCGGTGTTACCCGCCAACTTGAAGCTGATAATCGATCGGGCGATTTCTTGAATCCAGTGGGCGACGCGATACTTGTATTTCGATTCGGTAATCGAAGTTTCAAGGCCTCGCTTAACGGTATAACGAAACACGAAGAACATGAGACTTAGTAAGAAAATCCCGAAAAAGATGAAAAACGGGTGATAGAACGATAATAGGACGAGTGCAAAAAGAATCTGAATCAAGGCCGTGGGTACATCGATGAGAATCTTAGATAATCCTTTTTGAAGGGTTAGGGTGTCGAAGAATCGATTCGCTAATTCAGGCGGATATAAATTTCGCAGCTGACTCATTCGAATCCTTGGAAAACGATAGCTAAGTTCAAAGCTCGATCGAGTGAAAATACGCTGTTGTAAGGTTTCAATGATTCGCATCTGCATGATTTGTAAGGCTCCCGCAAAGGATACCCCAATAGTTACTAGAATCACCAAAATGATCCACGAGCTCGATATTTGAGCTCCTTGAATGAGATTGATAATCGCCTGTACCCCAAGGGGGAGTGAAAGCGAAACCAGCCCTGCGAAAATGGCGTAATAAAAGACCTGATAAATATCTTTTTGCTCGAGTTGAAAGAGTCTAAAAAAGCGCTGCCATGTAGCTTTAGTATCTATATTCATAGTAATGTCTTTTTAACCAGGTCAATCAAAAAGTCTTTTGGGCCTTCTGCTCCCGTATCGGTAACATTTTTAAAGTGTTCTCTCAAGAAATGCTGATAAAGCGCAGTCTCAACAATGGTACTCGCTAATGTTTTTGGGTGTTTATAATCGGGGGCTACCGCTTCAATCATCTCCCAAATTCTTGAAACCAGTCGCTTATAACTCTCGAAACTACCTTCTTTATTTTCAAGGTCTACTTGCTTAGTTAGAAATGATTTGGAGTTTTCATTAATCATGATCCGGTTAAGAGCAGGCTCATCAACGAATGTGAAATTGGAATCCTCTACAACCTCACGACTGATTATTTCAATAGCACACTCTAATTTTGCTAATGGGTCTTTTAGACTAAAACTCCCGATCACCACTTGGTATTCTAGCCATCCCCAGTACCAAGAACACAGATACATGAGTAGTTTGTGTTTGTTCTCAAAGTATCGATAAATCGAACTTTCGTTAGAGCCAATAGCATCTCCTAATTTTTTAAAAGTGAAGGCCTCGATGCCAATTTCATCAATGAGGCAAATGCTGTGCTCAATGATTCGCTTACCTAAATCAGAAGATTCAGGGTCTTTGATATAAACAGAAGACGGAATATTGATTCGAAGATTTGCAAGTAAACGATCCATAATTAACAATTTACTTTGCAAAAGTAATAGTAATACTATTAATTTAGAAACCTAACTTCGTTTTAACCCATATTTAAGAGAATTGTTGAAGGTCTTGTGCGGAGGTTAAATCTGGAAGTTGCTCAAAGACTAGGTGACAATAGACGCTTTTTGGATGCTCTTTTATAGCAATTCTGATCGCCTCTGGTAATTCTTTTTCTCTGCGGGTTGGATGCACAGGGCAAGCCTGTAGTGCCTTATAGAAGGATTCTCCTTCAACCAAGTTAAGATTCATACTTACTCGTAAGTGCCCTTCCTTGTCATAGAAATCTTTGTGTGTATTAATCGGAGGTTTTTCGATAATGCCTTCAACAAAATTATTATCGTCTACTTGAATAAGAGCGAAGGCGGCTATCCTTGACTCATCAAACCCGAGGTGCTTCGCCTCATAGGATATGATTGCATGAGGGGTTTCTTGGTGCGTCATTGCTTTTTTAAAGGCATTTTGACTGTAAAGGTTATCCCCATTAGCGATGATAAAGGAACTCTTTTGAAGCATAGGAAACTGCTCTACGGCTTGATGAACCGCATCTGCCGTTCCTAAAGGCTCTGGTTGGATGGCAAAAGCGATGGTTACTGTCGGATATGCATTTTCAAAGCTTTCTCTCCAAAGTAGAAAATCTTGATGGTCAGCGCTAGTAACCACGATTATTCGCTCAACACCTGCAGCGATCGCCTCGGTGCAAAGCAGGCTTAGAAGGGGAGTTTTTGAACTCCCTAGTTCGATCAGAGATTTGTGTCTTTCTAGAGCCTGTTTTTTACTAGCCTCTGAGAGATTGGCTTTGTCTAGGCTCTTCTTCATTCTCGAAGAACGCCCACCTGCAAGGATTACTAGGGGTCTCAATGACTCGTGATTTTAATAGGTTCTACGAATTTTGCCTTGTGATGTAGTACTGCCTTTATGATCTCAGGATGATTTTCTTTCGGAGCAAGGATGATGAAGCATCCGCCTCCGCCAGACCCCATTACTTTCACGGCTTGTGCCCCCGCATTTTTCGCTTCATTCATTTGAATGCGCATTAGCTCTGGGGTGTTTTTAATCGCGGTGTCTAAGTAGTATTGATGTCTTTCTATTAACTGTTCGAGATGGGTTAGGGTTAATTCGTTGCTTGTCGCTTGTTGATAAATGCGGATCGCTTCTTTGGTGAGGAGATGATTTTCTATCGCTGCCTCGTAATAGGGGAATAGTTGTGCAGAAAGTTTACTGCCTAGCCGTTGTATGTCTTCTGCCTCGGCTAGTTTTAAAGAAAATTGAGGCTCGTACTGTTTTACTGTTGCGACGGCTTCGAGGGCATACTCTTTGGCTTTTCCCAATACTCCGAGCGTTGATTTAGACAGTCCTGAATGAGCCAGTAATAAGTCGTTATGAGGATTTACAAAAGCTTCAGTATATCTGGTTTCAGGTTCGATGAGTCGCAAACCACCGAGAGCGCTACTGTAGTGATCCATGATTCCGCCCGGTTCGTTAAAAAATTCAACTTCGGCCTGATGCGCCCAATTCGCAATCTGTAAATCACTTGCCTTAGTTTCTGTTGCTTTAAGGATAAATCGTATGAAGGCGACAATCAACGCTGAAGAGCTCGATACGCCTGCATTCACTGGGATTTCAGAGTGAATTTTAATGTCGTAACCTGAGCCTAAGGTGATATGGTTCACGTGTAAAACAGAGAGAGTTGAACAGAGATAATCCCCTTTTTCGACCTGAGTAGGTATTAGATCAATTTGCCTGGTTATTTTGAGATCGCTGAGGTTAAAGTTTAAAACTTCTTGTCTGTTTGGTTGGGCTTCGATATAAATATATCGATCGATGCTCGCTGCAATTACTGGGAGATTGAGATAGTCTTGATGGTCGCCAAACAAACAAATTCTGGCGGGAGCTTTAACGCGAATCATATCCTAAAAATAGCAGAATCTGCCTGAACTTTTCTATCTTTTATCCTCTCTAAAACCAATCCATAATGAATCGAAGATCTTTTCTGCAAACTAGTAGTTTGAGCGCCGCCTCTGTAGGAGCGCTTTCTGTTTCTTGTACCGGAGCCTTAGGTAGTTTAACTGAAAGGCCTAGCGATCAAAAATATATGGGTGATTTTGCAGCCGAGCCCCTTGAAAAGGTTCGCGCGGCATTTATAGGTCTAGGTTATCGCGGAAAAGGTCATCTTGATTTCTTTGCTACTCTTGAAGGAACCGAGGTGGTGGCATTATCTGATTTATACGAAGATAACATTGAGAAGAGTTTAGAGATCTTAAGTAAAAGCAATAGAGATACAACTTCAGTAAAGAGCTACTCGGGTAGTGAGGAGGCTTGGTTGCAAATGCTCGAAGAGGTGCGACCTGATGTGGTCTTTATTTCAACGAATTGGACGAATCATGCTCCCATGTGCATTGAGAGCATGAAAATGGGCGCACATGCCTTTGTTGAGGTTCCCATGGCACTGACTATCGAAGAGTTATGGGATGTGGTGAATACTTCTGAAAAGACGGGTAAGCATTGCATGATGATGGAGAATGTAAATTACTCTCGCGACGAATTAATGTTTTTAAATATGTGTCGCCAAGGTGCGATCGGGGAATTGCTTCATGCAGAAGCGGCCTACATTCATGAGCTCCGTTGGCAGATGGACGAGGTTGAACGTGGAACGGGTTCTTGGCGAACCTATCACTACGCGCATCGAAATGGGAATTTGTATCCGACACACGGCTTAGGGCCAGTGGCGCAATACATGAACTTGGGTAGGGGAGAGGATCAATTCAAGCGATTGACTTCTTTTTCAACACCGGCTAGAGGTCGTGAGCTGTATGCCGAGAAAAATTATCCCGCAGACCACAAATGGAATGCCCTTGATTTTAAAGGGGGTGATCTAAACACTTCGCTGATTAAGACCCACCTCGGACGCACGATTATGGTTCAATGGGATGAGACCTCACCAAGGCCCTATACGCGACACAATTTGATTCAAGGCACTAAGGGTATTTTGGTAGGGTTCCCGACAAGAGCAGCTTTTGATGGAGGATTTGAAGGTTTAAGTGAAGACCACCACCGTTGGATTCAAGGAGAGCAGTTGCAGAAATTATATGAGAAGTATGACCATCCGTTATACAAACGTTTAAATTCAGCAGCAGCAGGCAGCGGACACGGAGGAATGGACGGCATAATGATGTACCGAATCGTCGAATGTCTTCAGAAAGGATTACCGCTTGATCAAAACGTTTATGAAGGTGCTCTTTGGAGTAGTGTTACCGAACTGAGTCAACGATCTGTCGCTAGCGATGGGATGCCTCAAGATTTCGCAGACTTCACCAGAGGAGATTGGAAAACCACTCAGCCGCTGGCTATAATAGATTAAGGGTTGAGGAGATAAAATATCCGGCAATTACTATAATGAGACCTGCAATTCCTTGCAGAAGGGTAGCAAAGGTGTGGTAACGATAGGCTTCTTTGACGCTTAGGTTTCCGAACTGAGATACAATCCAGAAATAAGAATCATTCGCGTGTGACACGGTCATTGAGCCAATTCCAACGGCGATCACCACCCAAGTCTTGCCTAAATCAGAATCTAGCCCCAAGGTCGCAAGCATAGGGAATACCATGGCCGAAGCAGTAATAATCGCAACAGTCGATGAGCCTTGAGCGCTTTTCAGCAATGCTGCAATCAAGAAGGGAATAAGTAGCCCCAACTCAGGATACAATAGATGCTCGGCTACAAATTCAGCCACAGGAAGTTTACTAATCACTAACCCTAGAGTGCCGCCCATGGCGGTGATCAATAAAATGGGAGCAGCCGTTTGGATTCCTTTATTAACTACTTCACTTAAGAAAAATTTGGTCTTTGTAAATCGACCTAGCCGAAACGAAAGTACCATGCCTACTCCAAGGGCCAGGGTAGGATCGATCTTGAAGTGATTTGAAAAACTACTAAGCCCTATGAGTAAGAGCGGAATGAAAATCGGCGCAATCGCCAACTTCAACGAGGGTAATTCCTCTACGTTCTCTTTTTCGGTTTCGGGTAGTTGTATCTCAAGCGAAACTCGTTTTGAAACCCGATGGGCAAAGGCTGCTCCAACGAGCATTAATAGAAACGCTACAGAACCTCCCATTATAATCAGTAACCCTAAATCATTTAGTTCTAGGTTTGCTGCCGCTGCAAGAGGCCCAGGAGTGGGTGGTATCAGCACATGAGTAGCAAATAGACCGGTTGAAAGCGCAATGGTCAGCGCTAAGAGTGGAGTACCTGACTTCTGAGATAAACGCTTGTTTAAAGAGGATAAAATCACAAAGGCTGAGTCGCAGAATACTGGAATCGAGACGAGATAACCGATGATTGCCACGGTGTAGGGTAGCGGTAAAAATGAAAGTCTTGAAAGCATTGCGACAGCGATTTTCTTGGTCGCTCCTGATTGCTCTAAGGCCACGCCGATGATTGAACCAAAGACGATAAGAAGTCCTATACTTTTTACCGTCTTGCCGAACCCTTCACTCAAAAGCGAGCCAATTTCTTGAGGGTCGACTCCTGTAGCTAGCGCCAGGAACAAACTCGCAAGCAGCAATACCAAAAAAGCGGGCCACTTCAGTTTTGAAGTTCCGTAGATAATAAAAGCTAATGCGGCTAACAGTGATAGAATTGCAGTAATCATTATTTTCTGGCGGTTTGATAGAGTCTAAACACCCGTTCTGCGGTTGATTTTAAAAGATCAGAAGCATTATTCATACTTTCTTCAAGGGTACATGGACCTTTTTGAATACTGAAAATAGAATTAATTCCGAGGGAATATAGCGGATCTAAATGCTCACCCATGCTACCTGTAAGAACGATTAACGGTTTTTTGTGTTTTTTCGCAAGTTTTGCCACTCCAACAGGAAGTTTTCCCTCAAGGCTTTGCCCATCGATACGACCCTCTGCCGTAATAATCAAATCAGATGCTGCGATTTGTTCTTCTAAGTGAGATAACTCAGCAAGAAGTTCGAAGCCTGAGACTAATTCAGCTCCTAGTAGCCCGTGGAGTCCTGCGGCGCATCCGCCCGCAGCACCTGCACCGGGCACCTCTGCTACCGATTTTTGGGTAAGTAATTCGATGTGTTTGCTAAAATTAGCTAAGCCAGCTTCTAACTGTGGCTCTATTTCAGGAGTCACACCTTTTTGTGGCCCATAAACGGCAGTAGCACCTTGCTTACCCAATAGTGGATTAAGCACATCACAGGCTACTTTTAATTTGAACTGAGGAATGGCTTCTACGTCGATATGATCGAGATACGTTAAAAACCCGCCACCGGGTAAAAGCATTTCGCCTTCGGCATCAGAGAATAAACCTCCCAGCGCCGATAGAATCCCAGTTCCACCGTCATTGGTTGCGCTGCCACCAATACCCAAATAGATTTCTTCGGCTCCGTTATCGAGAGCGTGTCTGATTTGTAAGCCTGTTCCATAGGTAGAGGCTAGCATGGGATTTCTTTTATCGACTTCGATTTGGGCCAGACCTGAGGCTTGTGAAAGTTCAATCCAAGCGGCTTTGCGGTCGGCAAATCGAAAATAGGGAGATTTGATTGATCGCCCTATGGCATCGATAGTGTTGATGGTAACTAATTCTCCTTCAAACAAGTTTTGAAGAAGATCTAAGGCACCTTCACCTCCGTCTGAAAATGGAAGTTGTCTTACAAAAACTTTAGGATCAACCGAATGAATTCCCTTTGAGATCGCCGTCGCTACTTCCTTAGCGCTGAGACTTTCTTTAAAGGAATCTGGAACAACCAGTATTTGCATGCCTAGTTGACTCCTGGTTGTTTG
Organism: Flavobacteriaceae bacterium UBA3478; assembly: GCA_002381155.1. Taxonomy (GTDB): domain Bacteria; phylum Bacteroidota; class Bacteroidia; order Flavobacteriales; family Flavobacteriaceae; genus UBA3478. Next base: position 15,897 of record DFQX01000058.1, read on the forward strand.
ATTTCAAAGCCCTCCTTTTCTTTGGCTTCTTGTACCATACCTCTAACTTTTGCGAGTAGACCTTTTGCGTCGTAGATCACTCCATTACTAATGGTGTATTTTACCCCGCCAGCACGAACTACTTCGTTGTCTTCAGTTAAACGTACAGCTCCGGTACCATAAAGTACCTTAAAGTTTCTAAGTGGATTCTCTTCTACAATCACAAAGTCGGCTTGTTTACCAACCTCAACACTTCCGACCTTGTCAGCAATACCAAGGGCTTCTGCACCGTTGAGGGTAGCTGAACGAATCACCTCGAGCGGATGGAATCCTGCCTCACGCAACAATTCTAACTCTCTGATGTAAGCGAACCCATAGAGTTGAAAAATGAACCCTGAGTCTGAACCAGTGGTTACACGTCCGCCTCGATTCTTGTACTCATTAACGAAGGTCATCCATAGTTTGAAGTTGCGTTTCCAAGTAATTTCTTGCTCGGTACCCCAATCATGCCAGTACGACCCGTGTGAAATCATCGAAGGCTGATAAAATCTCCATAGCGATGGAAGGGTGTATTCTTCATGCCATTCAGCTCTTCGTGCGCGTTGAAGATCACGATTGGCTTCGTAGATATTAAATGTTGGGTCTAGAGTAAAATCAAGATCAATTAACTCATTCATCACCGCATTCCAGTGATCTGAATAGGGCTGTGCAGCCTGCTCCCAAAGCTTACCTGCCTCTTCGAAACGGTGTTGTTCATTCTGATAGTTGTAATCGAGCGGATAATCTTGCACCGTGCGATCTTCAAATAGCGCCTCTGGCAAACCGTACCAGTGTTCCATCGAAGTGAGACCCGCACGTGCTGAATGAAGAATATTCCATCGAGCTACACTCATTTGAGCATGGTGGCAAGCAGAACCTAAGCCTAATCGCTTATTTTCTCTTAGAGCAGCATCCATGATGGCTGGGTCTGCTCCAAAGAACTTGATTCCATCAGCCCCATTCTTAGCATTTTGACGCACCCATTCGCGAGCCTCGTCAGGTGTGGTGATTTCGTCTCCGCCCTGACCAAAACCAGTGTAGGCAAAGATTCGAGGGGCGATGATTTCATTTTTCTCAGCGCGTCGTTTGAGGTCAAGAGTGTATTCAAGCCCGCGCCCGCTAGGTTCTCTAACCGTAGTTACCCCATGGGCAAGCCAGAGGCTAAACACATAGTCCCAGTCGGCTCCTTGCGCATTACCACCGATGTGTCCGTGCATATCGACAAACCCTGGTAGTAGATACATGCCGGTGGCATCGAGTTCACGTCCGCCTGGTTTTAACTGAGGACGTCTTTTTGGATTGATCGCCACGTTCGGATATCCTACCACACTCACCTCAGTAATCTTATCATCTTCGACCACCACATCTACTGGGCCAATCGGAGGCGCGCCATTTCCGTTGATAAGCGTAACTCCTCGAATAATGAGTTGTTTAAAAGGGCCCTCGGCCAATTGACTTTCTTGAGCGAAAGAAATTGCACAGCTAAACAGCGCAAGTAAAATGAGTTTTTTCATGGTTATAGGATGAAATCAGTGTTTAAGAAATTGCTTTCATTACTGTCTAAGATATCACGAACGGTTTGTTTATTGATATCATTTTCTTTGAAAGCTAAGAAAGTTCGAATCGAAAAGGCTCTAAGCGCATCTTTAACACTAAGGGTAGCCTGACCTGAATCTTTACGACCGGTGAACGGATAAATATCTGGTCCTCGCTGGCAAGCCGAGTTGAGGTTCACTCGACACACGAGGTTGGCAAGGATGTCAACAAGTCGTGCTAGCTTGGTGTGATGTCTACCGAAAATACTCACCTGCTGACCGTAATCAGAATCGGCCATATCATTCAGTGGGTGTTCAATAGAATCAAAAGAGATCACAGGAACCACAGGGCCAAATTGCTCCTCTTGGTAAACCTTCATCTCCTTAGTCACCGGATATAAAATGGCTGGCCAAATAAAATTATCGCTTACTTGGCCCCCTTTTTTATTCATTATACGAGCGCCTTTATCGATCGCGTCATTAATAAGCTCTTGAATGTAGCCCACTTTACCAGGTTCAGGCAGCGGAGTTAAAAAGGCTTTTTCATCCCAAGGATCTCCAAAGGGTAGGGCATCAACGGCCGCTGTAAATTTATCTAAGAAGGCATCCTTAATGGTTTCTTGAACATATAAAATTTTAAGGGCAGTACAGCGCTGTCCATTATAGCTCAAAGTTCCTGATGTACACTCAGCAACGGTGAGATCAAGATCTGCATCTCGAAGGATAATTCCCGGGTTCTTCGCCTCTAGGCCGTAAACGGTTCTCAATCGATTCGCTTTCGGATGCAATTCTTGTAAGGCGTTGGCCGAGGTACTGTGCCCGATTAACGAAAGCACGTCAACTTTGCCCGATTTCATGATGGGTGCTGCAATAGCACGACCTCTACCGAAAACGATATTCACCACTCCTTTAGGAAAACTCTCCT
>DFQX01000058.1:18700-19541 GCA_002381155.1 Flavobacteriaceae bacterium UBA3478
CCCATGATAATAGCAGGAATCAGCAAGCTAAAGGTTTCATTGAGTGGATAATTGTACGGTCCCAAACAAAGTACAACACCGATGGGACCACGGCGAATATGCGCATACACCCCTTGATGTTTTTCGAACTGACCAGAGTCTCGATCAAGGTCTTTGTAGGCCTCAATCGTATCATAAATGTAGTCTACTGTACGGTCGAATTCTTTATAGGCGTCGTTGTGGTTTTTAATAATCTCCCACTTCAGTAGCTCAACCACTTCTTCACGCTTTTCTTTCATTTTTTCTACAAAACGAGTCATGCATTCAATGCGATCTTTCACCTTCATAGTAGGCCAAACCCCTTTCCCCTGATCGTAGGCTTTATATGCAGAATCGAGTGCCTCTAAGGCTTCTTTTTCTCCTAAATTGGGAACAGAGCCTACGCGGGTTTTTTCGTAAGATGACCCTGAGGTTTTACTAAGGGAAGAATAGACATCTTGGATTTCTCCATTCCATGGTTTGATTTCACCATCAACGAGATAGCTTCGATATTCAAGGGGGTTGATTTGAGGTATCATTCAGTGGATATTGATTGAATAAATTTCGGGGCTTTACGCACTTTAGTCGCCTGTTCAAAAGCATAGGCAATGCTGATTAGTTTGGGCTCTTCGAATTTGCCAGCGAAGAAGCTTACCCCAACAGGCAATTCACCTACAAAGCCTGCCGGTACAGTTATATTTGGATATCCTGACTGTGCCGCAGGGCTCGAACTTCCCATACCAAAATGATCGCCGTTGATTACATCGATGGTCCAGGCTGGCCCACCGGTAACGCCCATAATCGCATCGAGTTCATGATCTGC
>DFQX01000058.1:19897-21918 GCA_002381155.1 Flavobacteriaceae bacterium UBA3478
TCCAGGTATTCAGGGTCAGTTAAATCTCCTTTTTCAGCAGCTCTAAGTAAATGCTCTTGCTGAAAAAATGGCATTTCAGTTGCCGCGTTTTCCTCATTGAATGCAATGAGATCATCGATGCTTTGGATGGGGCTGTCAGGTCTTGAGGAGAAGTAGGCATTGAGACCCGCTTTGTACTCATACAACATTAGTTCGTATCCCGAGCGGCCGATGGCTCGTCTTTCGGGGAGTTCGATATCCCTCACTATGGTAGCTCCTGCTTCTTCAAGTGCTTTGACCACAGATTCTAATACGGTATCTACTCTTTCATGATTGCCAAACGTTCCACTCATAATTCCAATGCGTTTTCCTTGGAGTACATTAGGATCTAGAAATTGGGTATAATCAGTGCCGACAAAGGATTCACTTGCTAGTGTTTTTTCGTCTGAGGTGTCTACCCCTGTCATGGCTGATAATAAGGCTGCTGCATCTGCTACTGTTCTAGCCATAGGCCCGGCTGTGTCTTGGGTTTCAGAGATCGGAATAATCCCGTCACGACTCACTAAACCGACGGTGGGCTTAATACCAACGACTCCGTTGGTCGAAGAGGGGCATACCACAGAGCCATTGGTCTCGGTGCCTACCGCTAGGGTTGCGAAATTGGCAGAAACGGCCGCTCCCGAACCTGAGCTTGATCCGCAAGGACTGCGATCGAGAACGTAGGGGTTTCTGGTTTGTCCACCGCGGCCTGACCATCCGCTCGATGAACGGCTAGACCTAAAGTTGGCCCATTCTGATAAATTTGTTTTACCCAAAATAATGGCACCCGCTGCTCTTAATTGTTTTACAACAAAAGCATCGTCGGGTGCTGGCCCATGAGTTAAGGCCAGAGATCCTGCTGTTGTGAGCATCTGGTCTCCGGTATCGATATTGTCTTTAATCACTACGGGAATCCCGTGTAAAGGGCCTCTGACTGAACCATTGGCTCTTTCAGCATCTAATTCAGCAGCGATTTGCAGCGCATCTGGGTTAATTTCAATGATACTATGAACCCCACCTTCGGATTGGTCGAATAGAGCGATTCGCTCGAGATAAGCCGAAGCAAGTTCTACAGCCGTAAGCGTACCAGACTGCATCTGAGTCTGTAATTCGGTTACTGTGGCTTCTTCAAAGGTAAATTCGGCAGAAGATGATGATGGATTACAGCTTATAAAAAGCAATAAAAAAAAAGCGACAAAAAGGTTTTTCATAAAACTCGTTAAGGGCTTAAGAAGGTAAGAAAAATCGATTGAATTGGAGGCTAATTACCTCCTACATAAAATTTCCACGGTGAATTATCTTGTACTGTGTCTTTCCCATCAGTTACTGTTACTCTCCAATAGTATGTTGTTGCTGGATAGGTTTCATGTCGATGGGTATTCCAACCTGATATCTGATATTGTTTCGCAGTAGCGAAAGAACTTAATGTATCTACTTCAACCATAAAGCTTAAAGAAGCCAAAAGTTCAGCTCTGTTTTTTGGACCATCTTCATCATCAAAACCCCAGATTAGTTCAATGGGATTATTTGGGGCCCAAGTAATTCCATCCTCTGGAGTTTGTTTATTGATACTAGGAGGAATATTAGGCTCTAATTCATCGATATCAGGGAGCACTTCTTCATCCTCATCGGTTTGGATTGACGATAGGTCTCTGATGATTTCGCTAGGTATATAGGTGGTACAACTTATCCCTAGCCCAAATAATATAAGGCTTAACAATTTCTTTTTCACCCTTAAAAGGTACTAAACTTTGTCTAATTTGGAGTGGTTTGGAAAGAAAACGGTTAATGCTTTTATACCGGCTAAGTCAGTTACTTCTGAATCCATTAAGGCGCCTACGCCCTCAACATCAGAAGAAGATATGTTTAGTTTAGAAAAGGAAATTGCGGCACTGTCTGAGATGTCTTCATCTAGAATGGTTTGATTTAAAATACTATTTGTTGTTATTGAATTGTCAATAACTGAAATAGCTCTATCCGCCACATAAGCCCTAGGTGATTTT
>DFQX01000086.1:0-3285 GCA_002381155.1 Flavobacteriaceae bacterium UBA3478
TGGGATTGCAGAAAGTTTTGGTATCTAAGATCAGCTTATTCCATTTATTGTAGCTTTAGATAAATTAGATAAAATTGGTACTGAAGGTGTTTTAAAGGAACTTAACGAATTAGGTCTAGGCGATTCGGTTTTAGAGAAGGTGGATACTTTTTTAAAAGTGGGATCGAACTTAACAGATCAGTTGAATTTTCTAGATGGTTTGTTTGTTGATTCAGAACAGGGGAGGATAGGAGTTGACGAAATACGATTTTTACTCGATCAGCTTGAAACGGTTCGTTTAGAGTCGATTGTCTTGAAATTAGATCTTACTTTAGCCAGAGGTCTTAATTATTACACCGGAATCATTTTTGAAGTATCTGCTCCTGAAGGAGTTCAGATGGGTTCTATTGGTGGTGGAGGTCGTTACGATAATTTAACGAGTCAATTTGGCGGTCAAGCCTTAGGGGGAGTTGGAATTTCTTTTGGTCTCGATCGAATCTATTTAGTCTTAGAGGCTTTGGATTTATTTCCAGAAAACGTTTCAGATCGGCTAGATGTATTCATCATCAATTACGATGATCAAAGTTCAAAACAGTTATTGCCATTTATTCAAAAGCTTAGAAAAGTAGGTGTTTCAGTGGAACTGTATCCATTAGCTGCCAAAATTCAGAAGCAATTTAAATACTTAGATAAACGGACTGCTCAATTAGTGCTATTCCCAAAATCTGAACTCTTAGCTGATAATAAGATTGAGGTTAAAAATCTCTCCAGCGGTGAGGTTAGTATTCTTGATATCTCTGAAATAGATCAAATAAAAAAGACCCTTAGTTAAGGGCCTTTTTGGTTAATCAAAATAAGAGAAGGATTCTCCTGCTTTTATTTTCTGCACACTATGGTAGATTAGTCGAATGACATTTGCTACGTCTTCTTTATGAACGGTTTCAACAGTAGTATGCATGTACCTTAATGGTAAAGAAATTAGCGCTGAAGCTACTCCACCATTACTGTAAGCGAATGCATCGGTATCTGTACCTGTATAGCGTGAAGAGGCATGACGCTGAAACGGTATCTCATTTTCTTCTGCCGCTTCAATAATTCGCTCTCTAATGATATGATGAATAGCCGGTGCATAGGATATTACAGGACCATCACCAATTTTACTCTCTCCTTGCTCAATTTTGCTGATCATCGGAGTGGTAGTGTCATGACATACGTCTGTGATGATCGCAGCATTGGGTTTGATTCTTTGGGTAATCATCTCTGCACCTCTTAAACCGATCTCCTCTTGTACAGAGTTGGTGATATATAGACCGAACGGAAGTTCAATGTTATTCTCTTTGAGTAATCGAGCCACTTGTGCGATCATAAAACCACCGGCACGATTATCTAAAGCCCGACAAACGAATTGATTCTTGTTCAGTACTTTGAAACTGTCGGGATAAGTAATCACGCATCCGACGTGTACACCCATCTCTTCAACTTCTTTCTTGTCTTTAGCGCCGATATCAATAAAGATGTTTTCAAGTTTTGGATTTTCTTCTTTACCTGGTTTACGAGTGTGAATGGCTGGCCATCCAAAAACCCCTTCAACAATGCCCTTTTTGGTATGAATATTCACCCATTTAGAAGGAGCAATTTGATGGTCACTACCTCCATTTCTAATCACATAAATGAGACCATTGTCAGAGATATAATTAACATACCAAGAAATCTCATCAGAATGGGCTTCAATGACCACTTTGTACGCTGCTTTAGGGTTGATTACACCCACCGCAGTACCGTAAGTGTCTGTAATGAATTCGTCTACGTATGGCCTTAGATAATTCATCCAGATTTGCTGACCTTGAGCTTCGTATCCCGTAGGCGAGGCATTATTTAAGTAATCTTCTAAAAATTTTAGTGCCTCATCGTTAAGTATATGATCTGTTTTCATCCAAGAATAATTTTGATCTAAATTTACAAATACTATGACGGCTTCGAGAAGAAATTATCCGCTATTTCTATTATTTATCACCATTTACTCGGTATCCTTTTCACAAGTAATTCAATCTGAAACGGGGTCAGAAGAGACTGAATATTACGGTGCAATTTCTCTTGATGAAGTGTATGTTTTATCTCCCCTTCAATTTGAATCAAACACTCAGCGAAATCAATATTATCGATTACGGATGCGCGTTTTTAAAGTGTTTAAATACGCCGTACTTGCTGAGGATCGATTGAAAACGGTTGAGGATCGTTTGAGTACCTTGAATAGGAAGGGACAGAAAAGGGCTTATACTAAGAGAGTTAAAAAATATTTAGAAACTGAACTCACTGAACCACTCAAGAAACTTTCCCGCAACGATGGTAAAGTACTTATTCGTTTAATAGATAGACAAACGGGTTATAGTGCGTTTGATTTGGTTAAAACCTTCAGAAATGGTTGGACCGCATTTTGGTACCAAACTGCTGCGTCCGCTTATCAAATGGATTTAAAAGATGCCTATAATCCCTATGAAAATCTTGAGGATTATTGGATTGAAGATATTCTTCAAAGGGCGTTTACCGCAGGTACTTTACCTTATCGTGAAGCACTACACCCAATAAATTTGGCATCGATGGAAGAAATATGGAAGGCTAATTAGCTTTTGTCGCTAAATAGCCCCTCCATCATTTTTTTAATCGCCTTGAAGCCAAAATAAATAGCAAGAAAACTCAAAACTATTCCTACAACGAGTACAGGTATAAAAAGGGAATGGCTCTGATTTTTAAATGCACTACTGAGCACAACCGGTCCTAGGGCCATAAATAGCAATGCTCTTAGCCAAATCATCAGGCCTTTTTGCAGTACAGCTTTATCCATTTTATGCCAAGTGCTCCTCTAAAAGGTTATTTAAGGTTTTACTTGGGAACATAGCCTTAGTTGCCTGGCTTTCATCAAGGGTATAGTATCCACCTAAATCTTGTGGTTGACCTTGGGTAGTATTGATTTCACTTAAAATTTGATCACTTAAAGAATCAATAGCAGTATTGAGGTTCTCAAATTTGGCTTTGTCATTTAAGCTCGATTGAGCTAATGCCTCGATCCAGAATTTAACGAGGTAAAAATGACTTCCTCTTGTATCGAGCTCACCTACTTTACGCTTAGGACCTCTATTTTCATCTAGAAGTTTTTCCACGGCTGCACCTAAAGCATCCGAGTAAACTTGAATCTCATTAGATTGATTTTGTTGTCCAACAAATTCTAATGCGACTTGAAGAGCAAGAAACTCTCCTAAAGAATCCCAACGAAGGTGTCCTTCTTCAACAAATTGCTCCACATGTTTT
>DFQX01000086.1:3554-6309 GCA_002381155.1 Flavobacteriaceae bacterium UBA3478
GCAGATCCACCTGCTCCTGTTTCAAATAATCCTCCACCATTCATAAGTGGAACGATTGAAAGCATCTTAGCCGATGTTCCTACCTCTAATATTGGGAAGAGATCGGTTAAGTAATCTCTAAGAACATTACCCGTTACCGAAATAGTGTCTTGGCCATTTTTCAATCTATCTAGTGTGAATAGTGTAGCTTCTTTTGGACTTAGTATTCGTAAATCTAATCCAACTGTGTCTTCCTCACTCAGATAAGCCTCTACTTTTTTAATAAGTTCTCTATCGTGCGAACGGTCACTATCTAACCAGAAAACCGCAGGGGTATTGCTTAAACGTGCGCGTTCAACTGCTAAAGAAACCCAATTTCTTATTGGAGCATCCTTAACCTGACACATTCTGAAGATGTCACCTTTTTCAACAGATTGTTCTTGTAGAACAGTACCATCTTTATCTACCACTCGAACCACTCCGGCTTCAGCGAGTTCAAAAGTCTTATCATGGGAGCCGTATTCTTCAGCCTTTTGGGCCATCAGTCCGATATTTGGAACAGTACCCATCTCTCTTGGATCAAAAGCTCCGTTCTCTTTACAGTAATCAATCGCTGATTGGTAAATGGCAGCATAAGAGCTATCCGGAATTAAGGCTTTAGTATCTCTCGATTGGCCGTTTTTATCCCACATTTGACCTGAGTTTCTAATCATAGCAGGCATCGAAGCATCAATGATTACATCACTAGGTACATGAAGATTAGTAATTCCTTTATCTGAATTAACCATCGCGAGATCGGCCTTATTTTCCATTGCTTTATCGAAACTCGCTTTGATCTCCTTGGCTAAATCAGCATCGGCCATTTCGTTAAGTTTATTGAAGATGCTCTGAAGACCTTCATTGGCATAGATACCGTGCTGAGCGAAGATTTCCTGATATTTTTCAAAGACTTCTTCGAAATATATTTCGATAATATGACCGAAAAGAATGGGATCAGACACCTTCATCATTGTTGCCTTAAGGTGAGCTGAAAGTAGAAGGCTTTTAGAGGTAGCATCGTTTATTTCATCTTTCAGAAATGCTCGTAGCTGAGATACCGACATCTTTGTGGTGTCAAAGATTTCACCTTCTTGAATGGTAATGTCTTTTTTGAGTAGGGAAGAGGTACCTTCACTAGAAACAAACTCAATAGTTACCTCAGTAGCCTTTTCGCTGGTAATTGACTTTTCATTGCTTTTAAAATCTCCTTTACTCATTGTGCTCACATGGCTCATACTTTTTGAAGACCATGCACCCATTGAGTGAGGATGTTTTTTAGCGTAGTTTTTAACCGCTAATGGGGCGCGACGATCAGAATTACCTTCTCTTAAAACTGGGTTAACGGCACTACCTTTAACCTTGTCATATAAGGCTTTGATTTCCTTTTCATCTTCACTGTTCACTGTATCAGGATAATCAGGAAGGTTAAACCCTTTTTCTTGAAGCTCATTTATGGCAGCTTTAAGCTGAGGGATAGATGCGCTGATGTTTGGTAGTTTAATAATCGTGGTATCTGCTTCCTTAGCTAGAGCTCCAAGGGTGCTTAAGGCATCTTCAACGCGTTGACTTTCGGGTAGCCTATGATTGAATGCTGCAAGAATTCTAGCAGAGAGAGAAATATCTTTTACCAGAAACTCTATACCTGTAGACTTTGTAATGGCCTTTACCATCGGAAGAAAAGAAAAAGTCGCTAAAGCGGGTGCTTCATCGGTAAGAGTGTAGTAGATTTTTTTCATTGATTATTGGTTTTAAGCCAAATTGGCGTGGCAAATATAAGACACAAAAAAAGCCGTGAAAAGAACTTTGCACGGCTTAACAAAATGATTAGAAATCAATTAATTTCTGATTTCTTTGATTCTAGCTTTTTTACCAGTTAAGCTGCGGAAGTAGAAGATACGAGAACGTCTAACTTTACCTCTCTTATTCACCTCAATTTTCTGAAGTGCTGGCATATTCATAGGAAAGATACGTTCAACACCTACTGTTCCTGACATCTTACGGATAGTAAAGGTTTCAGTAGAACCAGAACCTTTAATTTGAATAACTACCCCTTTGAAGAACTGCGTACGCGTTTTCTCTCCTTCTTTAATTTCGTAATATACAGTAATCGTATCACCGGCTCCGAACTTTGGGAATTCCTTCTGCGCCACTGCGGTGTTTTCTACGTATTGAACTAAATTTTCCATTTGGAATGCTTTAAAACTGGGTGCAAAAATAGTGTTTTATTTAAAAATAGCAATCACCTTGACTTAAAAATTACTTATTTTAATAAGTCTGGTCTGCGCTCTTTCGTTCTTTTAATTGCCTCCTCTTCATTCCAGGTTTCAATCGCTTTAAAATTTCCACTCATTAGTACCTCTGGCACCTTTAAACCTTTGAATTCTGCTGGTCGCGTATACACCGGTGGAGCTAGCAGAGAATCTTGAAAAGAGTCGCTTAAGGCAGACTCCATATCCCCTAAAACTCCAGGTAATAATCGAACGATACTATCAGTTAATACTGCTGCTGCTATTTCTCCGCCTGATAAAACAAAGTCACCGATAGAAATCTCATGAGTTACCCAAAGATCTCTGATGCGCTGATCTATACCTTTGTAGTGACCGCAAATCATGATAATATTCCCTTTAAGTGAAAATTGGTTGGCCGCGTTTTGCGTCCATAATTCTCCATCAGGCGTTAGATAAATAATCGCATCGTAGGTTCGCTGCTCCGATAACTTGGTTAACATTCGATCTAA
>DFQX01000086.1:6705-6897 GCA_002381155.1 Flavobacteriaceae bacterium UBA3478
GAATGTCCTAAAAGACTATCTAATAAGTCTGGAACGGCAGTTATGATATCTATTCTCAAAATCGAACGATCAAGTTAAACGGCAAAATTAGTTAAAGATTAGGGTTTCTTTGTTGCCTTCTTCGTCGATTACCGTCAGAGCATGTCGATAGGTGTTGTTTTCGTTACTAGCTTCTATGGCATCTTCAATCGT
>DFQX01000088.1 GCA_002381155.1 Flavobacteriaceae bacterium UBA3478
CAATCTTAGACTTCAAAGAGAAGCCGAAGACCTAGAATTTGCGAATCATATCTTTGCGCCATGGTATGTGTTTGAAAACGAATTAGAATTTACCCGATTCGTGCTTTTGCCCAATAAAATAGAAGGAGACACGTCAGACCAAGAGATCGATTTATTTTCAGGCGGATTTAAGCAGGTACACTACGTATTGCCTGAATTTAAAAAAGCGAACTATCTTTTGAAAATTGAAGGGGCGTCTGACAAAGATTTAACCGAAATATTGAATAAACTTAAGGGTTTGCCTGAGATAGTAATGGCGTATGCTTTAAATTCGCAGCAAATCAAATCAAGGACGAACTTAATTTTCTAGTAAATATGCAAGAACGCAAGAAAACCAAAATATTAGCTACTCTAGGCCCCGCAACTGCTTCGAAGGAAGTTCTACGAAAGATGATGCTAGCAGGCGCTGATGTATTTCGTATTAACTTTTCTCATGCCGACTACGATGCGGTTAGAGAGCGAGTAGAAATGATACGAGAACTGAATGAGGAGCTCGGCCGCAATACAGGAATTCTTGCAGATCTTCAGGGGCCAAAACTTCGTGTTGGAGTAATGGAGGATGGTATTGAAGTTGCTCCTGGTGATCGAATTGCATTTAAAACGGGAGAGAAGTTCGTCGGAAACAAGGAGGCGGTTTATATGACCTATCCCGAATTCCCAAGAGATGTTAAGCCTGGAGAGCGCGTTCTTCTCGATGATGGAAAATTAATTTTTAGAGTGGTTGAAACCAACGGTACAGACACTGTTGTTGCTGAGGTTGAACAAGGAGGGCCATTAAAATCGAAGAAGGGGGTTAATCTTCCTAATACGAATATTTCGCTTCCGGCACTTACTCCTAAGGATATCGAGGATGCGATCTTCGCAATTTCACTTCAGGTCGATTGGCTTGCGCTTTCTTTTGTTCGTCACGCACAAGACATCAAAGACCTTCAAGAACTGATTACAAAGCATTCAGAGTATAAGATTCCGATCATCTCTAAAATCGAAAAACCAGAAGCAATCACCAACATAGACGAGATCGTTGCCCTTAGTGATGGTATTATGGTTGCACGTGGTGATTTAGGGGTTGAAGTGCTTGCTGAAGAAGTTCCTTTGCTTCAGAAGCAACTTGTTCAAAAGTCAAAAGAAGCACGTATCCCAGTAGTTATCGCTACGCAGATGATGGAGACCATGATGGACAGTTTAACACCTACGCGTGCTGAAGTAAACGATGTTGGAAATTCTGTAATGGATGGAGCCGATGCGGTTATGCTTTCAGGAGAGACTTCTGTAGGACAATATCCTGTTGAGGTAGTTGCTAAAATGGCATCCATCATTCGTGCGGTTGAAAACGTTGATACTTTCTATGCTCAAACCAAGCCTTCACTTATTCGTACGAATCGCTTCGTTTCAAAAGCCGTGTGTCATCACGCTGCTTTGCTTGCTAATGAGGTAGAAGCTAAAACGATTATGACACTAACAAACTCTGGTTATACCGCATTTCAGGTATCTTCATGGAGACCAAAATCATTTATTTTAGCCTTTACTGACAATCGTAAAATTTTAGGTCGCCTAAATCTGCTTTGGGGAGTTTATGCTCATTACTACGACGGATATTCTTCGACTGATAAAACCGTTGAGGACATCATTAAAATAGCAAAAGACCAGCAATATCTTTCTAAGGGAGATATGGCCGTTACTTTAACATCGGTGCCAATCGAGAAAAAGGGAATGGTAAACAGTCTTCGTGTCACTGTAATAGAATAAGCTTCTACAATGAAGCCTGAGATCGAACGAAAATTTTTGCTAACCTCTGAACAAGCTTTGGTTTTAATAGCCGAGGCTACAGAAAAGAAAGAGTTGAAGCAAGGCTATCTCGCCGAGGGAGAGCATGTTATTTTACGCGTTCGTATTTCTGACCATAACGCTTATTTAACGATTAAGGAAAAAGCAAAGGGTAGTTCGAGATTAGAGTTAGAAACTCCGATTGAGTTATCTGATGCAGAAAAGCTGCTCGACCTTTGTCCTAATCAGATTAAGAAAACGAGACATCTGATAAAACGAGACTACCTGATCGAACTTGACGAATTTCATGCCGCCAATGAGGGACTATGGCTCGCTGAGATTGAGTTCGATTCTATTGAGGAGTCTAATAGTTTTGCTCCCTCTGCTGAGTTAGGGATAGAGGTTACCGATGACTACCGGTACTACAATTCTTATCTAGTGGATTACCCCTATACCCGTTGGTAATTTTAGTGGAGTCCTTTAAACTGCTCTAAAAAACGAAGGTCATTCTCGCTGAGCAGTCTGATGTCAGGGATTTGATGCAATAATAATGCGATTCGATCGATACCCATTCCGAACGCGTATCCTGAGTATTCCTCAGGGTCGATTCCACAGTTTTTCAGAACATTAGGATCAACCATTCCGCAACCCATAATTTCTAACCATCCGGTACCCTTAGTCATACGGTAATCGGTTTCAGTTTCAAGACCCCAGTATACATCTACCTCAGCACTAGGTTCAGTGAATGGGAAATAGGAAGGTCGAAGACGAATCTCTGATTTTCCAAAAAGCTCGGTAGTAAAGTATTGAAGGGTTTGTTTTAGGTCAGCGAAGGATACATTTTTATCGATGTATAGACCTTCGATTTGATGAAAGAAACAATGTGATCTAGCCGAAATAGCCTCATTTCTGTACACTCTTCCTGGCGAAATGGTACGAATAGGAGGCTTGTTTTCTTCCATAAAACGCACCTGAACTGATGAGGTATGTGTTCTTAGAAGAATGTCAGGGTCGGTTTGAATAAAGAAGGTGTCTTGCATATCTCTTGCCGGATGGTGATCAGGCAAATTGAGTGCAGTAAAATTGTGCCAGTCATCTTCGATTTCTGGTCCTTCAGAAACGGTAAAACCAATAGTTGAAAAAATGTCAATGATACGGTTTCTAACAATAGAAATAGGGTGTCTAGATCCGACCTCGATTGGGAATCCTGGCCTAGTAAGATCTTGTTTTGGCCTTGATTTTCGCTCGTTAGATTTCAGCACTGCTTTCTGCTCATCGAGTTTTTCCTGAACTTTTGTTTTGAGTTCATTGACTACCTGTCCGAAGGTTTTTTTGTCTTCAGGAGCGACCGATTTAAAGGCAGCGAAAAACGTATTTAGTAATCCTTTCTTTCCCAGGTATTCTAAGCGAAACGATTCTAGTGCCTCGGCAGATGAAGCTTCAAACTGTTCGACTTTTTCTATGTGGCCTTTAATTTCCTCGATCATGATTCTGAAATATCCGACAAATTTAATAAAACCTCTGAGAGGCCTTTGAATGTGAATGATTATAAATGATTATTTTTAGAGAAAAATGAGTTTTAATGAATAATTTGAAGTCTGATTTTCCAGCTAGTATTGTTGTTTTCTTTGTTGCCTTACCTCTTTGTTTGGGGATTGCGTTAGCCTCAGGAGCCCCCCTTATATCTGGGTTAATCGCAGGAATAGTAGGAGGTATTATCGTAGGTTCTTTAAGCGGTTCGCAAATTGGGGTAAGTGGTCCAGCAGCAGGTTTAGCTGCAATCGTACTTACAGCTATCACCAGTTTAGGAGGTTTCGAGACCTTTTTGGTTGCCGTGATTTTGGCAGGAATTTTTCAGATTATTTTAGGAGTAATGAAGGCTGGTGTCATTGGGTATTTCTTTCCAGCATCGGTCATCAAGGGAATGCTTTCAGCTATTGGAATTATCATTATTCTAAAACAAATACCACATTTTTTCGGTTATGATGCCGACTGGGAAGGAGACCTCAGTTTTATCGAGGCGGATGGCAGTAATACCTTTAGTCGCCTTCTGATGACGGTGAAACAAATTAGCACCGGCTCTACCATCATTTCTGTTATTTCTTTAGCCCTACTAATTCTATGGGATAAAGTGCTAATTCACAAGGGACCAATTTTCAGAATTGTTCAGGGCCCTATCGTCGCAGTTGCACTGGGAATTATTTACTCTATATCCTTTGCAGGGGATGCTACTTTAGGAATTTCACCTGAGCATCTAGTAGGTGTGCCTATCTTCGACTTAGGTGCGGGAATAACGAGCCAACTCACCTTTCCAAACTTTGCCGCAATTCAAAATAGTGAGGTTTGGATAGTCGCTATTACCCTATGCGTAGTAGCTAGTTTAGAAACGCTACTCTGTGTAGAGGCAACCGACAAATTAGATCCGCATAAGCGGGTAACACCTACCAACCGTGAGTTATTTGCCCAGGGAGTAGGTAATGTTATTTCAGGGGCGATAGGAGGCCTTCCTATTACCCAAGTAATTGTTAGAAGTTCGGCAAATATTCAATCGAATAATAAAACCAAGGCATCAGCCATCATTCACGGGTTCCTGCTTCTAATTGCCGTATTTATACTGCCCAACGTAATTAACTTGATACCACTGTCAGTTCTAGCTGCTATTCTGTTAATGGTAGGATATAAATTGGCTAAACCTGCCCTAATCAAATCTATGTATCGTTTAGGGAAAAAGCAGTTTGTTCCTTTTATCGTTACGATTGTAGGTATTGTGTTCACTGACCTATTGGTAGGTATCATTATAGGTCTTGCAACTTCTCTAGTAATTATTCTTCTCGAAAGCTTTAACAACTCTCACTTCATGCATTTGAAGAAAGAAGAGAGCTTAAGTAGTATTGTGTTAGCCGAAGAGGTGACCTTTTTTAATAAAGCAGCTATTCTAAAATCTCTTCAAGAAATCCCTAATGGAAATAAGCTCGAAATTGATTTTAGAGGAACAGTGTTCATCGATTACGACGTTATCGAGATTCTTCATGAATTTCAAGAAAAGGCCTCAGAAAGAGACATCTCAATAACCTTCATCTTTGAAAATGAGAAGGTTGAGTCGCCAACGAATTTAATTGAGCGACTCTTAAACAAAAGAAAAGTTCAAGCTTAGTACAGGCTTAATCGAGAAAACTCACTTTGCCTGTACCAACATCGTACATGGCTCCTACAATAGTGATTTTACCTTCTTCTTCTAAGCGTCGAAGAACGTTAGATTTGATTCGGATATCCTCTACTGAGCGGCAGACGTTATGTTTAGCCACTTCGTTGACAAAGTCTAAATTCGAAGAGTTACGATCTGCTGGATCTGTTGGTTCTGTAGTCTCCATAACAGAGGCATTAATCTTTGAAAGAAGACTCGTTAGGTTGCCCAATTCGACGTGATCACAGGCTCCTTTTACTGCTCCACAAGAAGTATGTCCGAGAACCACTACGGCTTTAGAGCCAGCGGCCGCACAGCCAAACTCTAGACTTCCTAGAATGTCTTCATTGATAATATTTCCTGCTACAGTGGCAACGAAAAGTGATCCAATTCCTTGATCAAAAACCGAAGTTACTGGCACTCGTGAATCGATACACCCCACGATACATGCGAATGGATATTGGCCATTTGCTGTAGCCTCTACTTCAGACATTAAATCTCTTTCTTTCATTGCACCATTTAAGAAGCGTTCGTTCCCTTCGATTAGGAGGTTGATTGCTTCAGACGGACTCATTTTTGCTTGACTTTCTGCTGTTTGTACAGGCATGTGTATAAAATTTAAAGTTGCCTGGAATATAGTAATTTTCGGGAGAAGAGTTTTTATTCTTTAATAAATCGTATTGAAGAAGTGATGATCCAACCCGATTGACCATTGGCAATTTCGATTTTTTGAAATTCTTCAAAAGACTCCACTGGCTTTACTTTGGTGCCTTCGTGTAACTCAAAAGCAACCGGAGCGTCTATTTTTGGGTCGCTAAGTACAGTTACCGCCGGTTCAAATACAATAGCGTAATTCTCTGAGCGTTCTATTTTTCGAATAAATAGAAGTGTTAAAAAGGCGATCAAGGCAACAATCAGACTAGGGGTAGCTATTTTCCTTAAACGAGGTTTTATAGTTTTTGCAACTGCAAATAATAGAGCGAAAATAAGACTAGTCACAGCCCAACTTTCACTGTTCATAAGGTTTAGTAAAAATTTATAAACTCGTTTTATAATAGAGTCGGGTAATGGTTCAATTCGATCAATTCGTTGATTCTCTGCAAACTGCAAATTTGTTAGTAGGTCAACATCTTTTTTGAAGTGCAGTAACCCCTTTTCGTAATAAAGAATACTTGATGCTGTCTGACCGTTTTTATAATAGGCGTTACCTAAATTTAAATAGACCTCTTTCGAATGCAGCCCTTCAGCTAACACCTCCTGGTAAGCTTTTATGGCAACATCATAATCCTCTTCGAGATAAGCTTTGTTACCGGCTTCGAAGGCTACTATTCCTTTTTCAAAACCAGCTTCTTGCGCCGTAATCGTTAGGCTTAAGAAAAGTACAATAAGCAGGGTTAAGCTTCGCATGAGTTTATAAGAGATCGTCAATTATATTATGAAGTATTTTTGAATCTTCTTCGAATGGAGCACTTGCCGAGCCACTGTACCTAACCATAAGAATTCGATCGTTAATGGTATTTATTCGCTCAATTAGGTGGGCATCCGCACCCAGTGTTTGAAGTTTATCTTCTCGCTCTTGTTTAGAGGCCGTAGATAAATCGACTCCTGAATACTTTTCTAGACATAAGAATAGAATTTCAGAAGCGAAAGAATAGAACTCAGCGTTTTGCTCTTTGGCTAGTTTGTCTGCTCGTTTTAAAAGTGCCTTGATTTTTTTCGGAAGCGCCTTTTTAGCTCCTTGACCCGAAGATCCTATACTTGCTTTAAAAGCGTTTATGATGAGACTTATGCTGAATCCTAAAATAACGAGTAGCGCCAGTATGAGATAATAGGTGTTACTTTCAAACCAGGGAGAACTAACCATCGTAACTAGGCTTGTTTGATAAGCATTCGATTTAAACCCAGAAGTAACTGGGGTATTTTTCTCTGCTATTGGTGCTATTGTGCTTGTACTAGGAAGCAGTGCACTCCCTTCTACAGTAAGATCAAAAGGATAACTACTTAGTGTTTTGTAGCTTTTCGAATTCGGATCGAAGTAGGTAAACTCAAGTGGGTCGACAGGATAACTACCTGCATATCTAGGAACAACAGTATAGGAGTTGGTCACTGATCCGTTCATACCTTCTCTGTTTACCCTAACATTGTCGGTATATTCGGGATCGTACTTTTCGAGTGCTGAGGGTAAACTTAATTCAGGGATAGAAAGTAATTTGAGATTCCCTTTCCCATTAATTTTAACCTTGATTTGAGTTGATTCGTTGGCCTCCAAGCTGGTTCTGCTTGCCTCTACTGACAGTTCAAAATCCCCTACCGCTCCGCTAAAATTTAAAGGTTTCCCTTGTTCTGGCAACTCCTTCACATTGATGCTCAGATCACCCGCTTTAACTGTTTTAGTTGCCGATCTCATAATCGGATCACCAAAGAAATCTCTTCTCCCGGTCGGTATTTGGACATAGAGTTCAAGTGCAAATGGATCTAAAGCCAAAGAACCAGATTTTTGAGGGTATAAAACCACGGTTTTTAAATCTACCGCGTTGAAACTTTCGTTTCTGAAGGTGGTTCTGCGTGTTTCGTATTCTTTTATCGGCAGGTCTTGGCTCCAGAAATTTTTATAGGTCGGATTCTCAACAGGAATAAAATTATTAATGTAAACCCTCGGAGAAAAATAAAGGGTATAGGTCACTAATACCCCTTGATTTAGATAGGGTTTGTCATTCGATAGTGTCGCAACTAGGTAAAGGCTTTCATCGGCGATGTCTTGTGCGGTCTTTGGTGCATTGGGGTTATCGATGGGCTCTGTTATCAAAACTGTTTTAGGGTCAGTAGTATAAACAGTATTATCGATGGTTATTGACGCACTATCAATGATTAATTGTCCTTGCTTCTTGGGTCTAAGAACATAGGTGTACGATTTAGAAAAACTCCGTTTTCCATTGATAAAAGAGGAGCTGATCGATTGTGAAGGACCCATGAGTACCTCGAAATTATTAAAGGAAGGTGCTTCAAAGAAGTCGCCATCCTTATTCATTTCAAAAGAAACTCTAAGGCGTTCGTTTTGGCCTAGTTTAGCTTTACTCAAGACCGCTTCGAACTTGATGTCATTATCCTGAGCCTTTGCCAATAGACTAAAAAGAGAAAATAAGAGTACTGCCCAACGTTTCATCACCAATCTTTTTCAACTTTCAATTTACGACCTTGAACCTTTTTAGCGTTCATTTTTTCTTGCACTTTATTCTCTTCATTTTGAAGCGCCTGTAAAAGGTTTTCTATCTGTTGCTTAGAAAGTTCCTGTGGCTTAGGATTACCTTGAGGCTGCTTGTCTTCTGGTCGTTTTCCCTGTTCCTGTTTTTTATCTCCTTGGCCTTTTTTCTGTTCTTCTTTTTCAGAACCATCTCCCTTTTTATCCTCTGACTCTCTCTCTTTTTCTTTGGAGTCTCCCTGATCACCTTCTTTCTCTTGATCACTCTCTTTATCCTCCTGATTGGTCTCTTTATTTTCCTCGTTTTCTTGTTGATCCTGTTGATCTTGATCTTGGTTTTGATCTTGATCCTGATTCTGTTCTTGCTGTTGCTCTTGCTCTTCTTTTTTCTTTTTTGCTAAAGCGAGATTATACCGAGTTTCTTCATCTGTAGGGTTATTTCGTAGCGCCTGTTTATAGGCTTCTATGGCATTATCGTATTCTTCCTTTTGCATATAAACATTGCCTATGTTGTGGAATGCTTTATGGGAGAGATCGGGCTGTGCGCTTCGATTTGCGGCCTCTTTTAGGTGTCCAAAAGCTTCCTCAATGTGATTCTCCTGATAGAGTGTTGTTCCAAGATTATAAGGAGCCTCAGCATAAGTGGTATCAATAGCGGATGCTTTTCGAAATAACTGTTCTGCCTTTGTTGGAACACTTATCTTATCGATTCCATTATTGTTGAGTTTTTCAACTTCTAAACGTTGGCCATTTGCAACGAGCCCGATTAATACGACGATATGAAAGAGTAATTGCCTTCTCATTTTCGAAACCATAGTAGTTTACGTTCAGGAATTAAGAATTCAATGACTAAAATAACAAAGGCAATGGCGATAAACCATTGAAATTGATCTTTATAGTTAGAGTAGGTCTGGGTTTCAAAAGCAGTTTTGTCTAGTTGGGCTAGGAAATCGCTTATTGCTGATATCGTTGCTTCGGTGGTTAGGGTATCGATATAAATACCGTTGGTTCTATCTGCCAATTGCTCTAATACTTCTTTGTTCAGCTTTGAGATGACTATATTACCTTCACTGTCTTTTTTAAAG
>DFQX01000061.1 GCA_002381155.1 Flavobacteriaceae bacterium UBA3478
TACAAAGTTGAAATTAAGGGTTTAATGGCCCGTTCGTCTAGGGGTTAGGACGCCAGGTTTTCATCCTGGTAACAGGGGTTCGATTCCCCTACGGGCTACAAAAAAAGATTTAAATAGAATTATGGCAAATCATAAATCAGCACTGAAGCGTATTCGTCGTAACGAAGCAGCTCGTTTACGTAATCGTTACCAACACAAAACGGTTCGTACCGCGATTAAGAAACTTCGTGGAGAAGAGAGTAAAGAAGAAGCAGAGAAGCAACTTCCTTCTGTTATCGGTATGATCGATAAATTAGCTAAAAAGAACATCATCCATACCAACAAGGCATCTAACCTAAAGAGTAAACTTACTCGTTTAGTTGCTCAGTTATAACTAGCTGCCCTTTTAGTAGTTGGTGATACAGCGATATTAAAAAAGCGCGCTCTTTTGGAGCGCGCTTTTTTTATGCCTTAATTTTTAGTCTGCTATTCGTTCATGGTTAACAAGAACTCTTCGTTATTTCGAGTTTGTTTAATACGCTGCTCGATAAATTCCATAGCTTCGACAGGGTTCATATCTGCTAGATACTTGCGAAGAATCCACATACGTTGAATAGTGCTGTCATCTAATAGTAGATCGTCTCTTCGTGTTGATGATGAGATTAGATCAATGGCAGGGAATATTCTTCTGTTCGAGATTCTACGATCTAGTTGAAGCTCCATATTACCGGTTCCTTTGAACTCTTCGAAAATAACTTCATCCATTTTAGAACCTGTTTCGGTAAGAGCGGTTGCAATAATTGAAAGAGACCCTCCGTTTTCGATATTACGAGCCGCACCAAAGAATCGTTTTGGTTTGTGAAGTGCATTAGCATCGACCCCACCACTTAATACTTTTCCTGAAGCAGGTTGTACCGTATTGTAAGCGCGGGCTAGCCTTGTGATAGAATCTAATAGAATCACTACATCGTGACCACACTCAACAAGTCGTTTAGCCTTTTCAATAACGATATTGGCAACCCGAACATGTTCAGAAGCTTCTTTATCGAAGGTCGATGCTACGACTTCTCCACGTACGTTACGTTGCATATCGGTAACTTCCTCAGGACGCTCGTCAATCAAAAGTATAATTTGATAGACTTCGGGATGATTGGCTGCAATCGCATTCGCGATGTCTTTTAATAACATGGTTTTACCCGTTTTTGGTTGGGCAACAATCATACCTCTTTGACCTTTTCCGATCGGTGAAAACAGGTCGATAATACGTGTTGAAACCGTACTTCTGGCACCTGCTACATTGAATTTTTCTTTAGGAAAGAGGGGTGTTAAATGTTCGAAAGAAACACGATCTCTAACAACATTAGGATCAAGACCGTTAATCTTGTTCACTTTGATCAGTGGAAAGTATTTTTCACCTTCTTTTGGCGGGCGGATACTTCCTAAGACGGTATCTCCTGTTTTTAATCCGAATAGTCGAATTTGAGATTGAGATACATAGATATCATCAGGTGAAGCTAGATAATTATAGTCTGATGAACGTAAAAAACCGTAACCGTCAGACATAATATCTAAAACGCCTTCACTATCAATAAGCCCTTCAAATTCGTGTTCAGGTTGCTTGTAACGATTCTTTAATTCTTTATCGTAATTGTGTCTATCGTAATTAGCGCCTTTCTCGTTTTGACCTTTTCCACGGTCGTTACCTCGGCGATCATTCTGACGATCGTTTTGACGATCACTTCGATCATTCTGACGATCATTATTTCGTCGATCGTTGTTTCGCTGATGATTTCTAGATCCTTTTTGAGCGTTTTCAGAGGTCTGTTCTTCTTTACCTTCTGATCTGACTTCTTGTTTTGCCTCGTCACTTACCCCTTCTGTAGGAGTTTTTTGAGTTCTAGTACGAGGTCTTCTTTTTGATTGGGTATTCTGATCTTCGTTTACCGCTTCAGTACCAGAGAATTCTTCTTTAGAACTTTTTTCCTTAATCTCATGTTTAGCTACTTCTTCAGGTTTTTGAGCCTGAAGGTCTAGTATTTGATAAATGAGATCTTGTTTCTTTAAGGTCTTGTAACGTGCAATTTTAAGAGTTGCTGCAATTTCTTGTAAATCAGCTAGCTTTTTCGCTTTAAGCGTTTCAATTTCAAACATGTATAATAAAGGAAAGTATTAAATCAAGAGATAAATGCGGTTGTGTGAAGTGTAGTAGTAACCGCCGACTACATTGCAATGATACAAATAAAAATTAAAAGCAACTGTTTTATTAAAAAAAACCATCCTAATTTTGAACTATGATTCAACGAATTCAAACGCTTTATTTAATCCTCGTTGTTTTGTTGTCTGTCGTTTTAATTTACGGAGTACAGGCATCAATTTTAGGCCTTGGTTTTCAGGGTTCTACAGGGGTATTAGTATTTGGAGAAGGTGTGTTAAGTGTACTTTTAGCTGTTGGATCTATTTTTTGGTATAGAAATCGTCAAAATCAGTTCGTCATCAATCGATTGAATCTGATTTCACAACTTTTTTTACTAGGATTTTTCGTTTATCGATCGCTAAATGTATCCGGAGAGGTTGCTACCTCTGAGAAGGGTATTGGGATGTTGATTCCGATCTTTTCTATCGTTTTTCTCGTCCTGGCCAACAGGGCAATCAAAAAGGATGAAGATCTCGTAAAATCTGCTGATCGTTTGCGTTAAAACCGGATATCTTAGTAGTATTAGTGCGGAAAAAGCTCAGGGAAACCTGGGCTTTTTCTATTTATTGACTGCTCCTCGCGCACCAAATTCAATCACTTGTAGGTTTTTGATTTGATGGTTATCAATCTCAAATTGTAAGCCGGTACGTACTTTGTGAAATCCATGAGTTCCAGCAGCTCCAGGATTCATATGTAAATGACCGTACTGCTTATCATTCATTACTTTTAAAAGGTGAGAATGTCCGCAAATTACAAGCTTAGGCTGGTGCTGTTCTATTAAAGATCTGACTCTTGGGTGGTATCGTTTTGGATACCCGGCAATATGGGTCATTAATACTTTGACATTTTCACATTGAAATATCAAATCTTCAGGATATTGACTTCTTTGAAGGTGATCATCAATGTTCCCATAAACCGCTTTAAATGAAGATACCTTTTCAATGGCATCGCTGACTGAGGTGCTCCCTATGTCGCCTGCATGCCAGGTTTGATCTGCCTCACTGGCATAGTGAAGTATCCGATCGTCACAGTAAGAATGGGTGTCGGATAGCAGGAAGATTCTGGTCATGGTAACGTATCTTTGCCTTCAAAGATAATTCTTGCATTGCGTTATTTCATTCAAATAGCATTTAATGGTTCTGAATACCATGGCTGGCAAAGACAACCTAATGCCTACAGTGTGCAACAAGCTTTAGAGGAAGCTTTAAGTACTTTATTGGGTTCTGAAATTGCCATCGTAGGTGCCGGTCGTACCGATGCGGGAGTTCATGCCGCAGAGATTTATGCTCATTTTGATTATGAAAATCCTCTTGATTTAGAAGATTTAACTCATAAACTCAATCGGTTTTTATCGAAAAGCATTGCGATACAAACGATTCGTAGGGTGTCTAATGAAGCACATGCGCGTTTTGATGCTACTTCAAGGTCGTATCGTTACCTGATTGAGACTGAAAAAAATCCGTTCAACACCGATTTCACACACTTTATAGGTCTACCACTAGACCTAGAACAGATGAATAAAGCGGCTGAATTCCTTATCGGGATGCAGGATTTTGAATGTTTTTCTCGAACACATACCGATGTAAAAACATTCATTTGTGATGTTAAAGCGGCATCATTTACCAAAGAAGGAAGTTTGATTCGTTTTGAAATTACCGCCGATCGTTTTCTACGAAACATGGTCCGCGCTGTAGTCGGTTCACTGTTAGAGGTGGGGCTAGGGAAACGTTCTCCCGAATGGATT
>DFQX01000006.1 GCA_002381155.1 Flavobacteriaceae bacterium UBA3478
GCGTAATCGCGATAAGTAACCCTAGCTCGGTAATACCAATTTTCATTTCTAGCTACGATCGATGAAGAGACTCCAATCAGTTCATTGTTCGTTTCACCGGTGAGATTAATATCACCGCTGAAGGTATTCTTAGCTGGGGTCTGTGGCGGACGTATATCAATCACTCCCCCAATAGCATCTGAACCATAAAGTAAGGATGCCGGTCCTTTAATAATTTGAACATCCTCTACTGCATACTGATCGATCTCTAAACCATGATCATTTCCCCATTGTTGCGCCTCATGCTTAATCCTATTCTGAACCACAGAAACTCTATTAAACCCTAAACCACGAATTACCGGTTTTGATTGTCCTGAACCTATCGTTATAGTACTAACTCCCGGTATCTTACGAAGGGTCTGCATCAAGCTATTTTCTCGATTCGTGATCAGAAACTCTTTGGAGACTCCGACCGTCACTGTCGAAAGTTCTTGAGCACGCTGTTGTGGCGTTTGACCAAAAATTTCAACCTCATCTAAAGAGGTAAACTCAGATTCTAATCTAATAATCAGCTCGTCGCTCAAATCAATGCGATTAAGCTCAATGATTTGCTTTTGATAGCCAATATGAGTAACCACAAGAATATACTCTGAAGAAGGAAAAGAAAGTTTGAAACTCCCGTCCTTAGCAGTTATAGTTCCTGCCTTGCCAACTACCACGCTTACACCCTCTAAGGGCTGACTAGAGCCAGTATCAATAACTCGCCCACCCACAGATAGGTTAGTCTGTGCAGAAAGCAAGGTAGATTGCACTACCATTAGTAAAACAAGTATCGATTTAAGCATATCGATATTCAGTAAAGATTAACTAGAAACAAGGGCAATCTGCATTTCAAAATCTAATAAATGCAGAACAATAGCTAGAATTATTAAACCCTTGGGGGAGGTCTAGAAAGGACCTGAAGTGAGAATGCGTAGCGATAAACCGCAGACTTATAGTGGATAACCTCATCTGAAAAATGAATTTCAAATGGTGATTCAACTTCATAGTCGACTACTGGCTCGCTACCTAATGATTCTTGAACGTCTTTGACTACGACCTCGCAAAGCTCGCACTCATCGATCATAGTGTCTTCAGAGGCATGAATAAGGGCGTGTACTCCCAATAATTTTACTGAGAGTAGTAGCATTACAGCTAAGCCTGAAAAAATCTTAAATGCCTTTGAATTCATTCTTTACGAATTTAAGGATAAAGGATTTAAAATAAAAAGAACCACCCCAGGATTAGCTCCCGTTGGTTTCTATGCTAGTTGGGCTTTTTTGTTTTGCGGAGAGAGGGGGATTCGAACCCCCGATACAGTTTCCCGTATACACACTTTCCAGGCGTGCTCTTTCAACCACTCAGACACCTCTCCAAAAAGGAGTGCTAAGATAAGTTCTTATCCGATTAATAGCGGTGGTTAAATTCATAACTTTAGATACTAATCTTAAGTATTATGATCTACGCGATTTGGTTTACCCTAATAACGATTTTGGTACTATCTATTCTTTATAGTCAAGGATATTTTGGCTTTAAAGGCATGCAACAATCAATACCACAGCTGCCCTATTTAGATAAAGATGAAACCATTGATTTTTATCGAAATGTTTTAGGTTTTGAGGTAGGTGATGACTGGAACGGGTATATCATTACCCGAAAAGATCAAATTGAGATTCATCTTTGGCAGTGTGATGACGAAAACCTCCCGAAAAACACAGGTTGCTACATCAGATACGGTAGAAATATTGAGAATTTATATCTCAAATACAGCAGGGCAACTATCATCCATGAGCACGGAAAATTAGAACTCAAACCTTGGGGTATAAAGCAGTTTTCTATTCTAGATAATAGCGGAAATATTATCCATATCGGACAAAATGCTTAATTCCTTGAAGATGAAATATTACCTCATAGTACTAATTAGTTTAATCAGTTTAGGCGCAAAAGCTCAAGAAGAAATCATTCGATTTGTAAGTGCAAACCCTTATACATTTAATGATATAATGACTGATCTTGAAGATCAAGAATCTCAAGAAGTATTTGGAGTTTTGAGACTTCCAGAAGTAGTTAGTAATGAGAAATTGCCTGTGGTTTTAGGTGTGGCCGGAAGCCTCGGATGGAGAGAACATCACCTAGACTACCTTGAGCAATATCGCGAACAGGGCATGGCAACCTTCGAATTAAAAAGCTTTAAAAGCAGAGGGATAACCTCAACAGTTGGTAGTCAAAGCGAGGTTACGATGGCCGCTATGGTACTCGATGCTTATAGAGCCCTAGAGGCACTTTCGAAGCATCCGAGAGTAGATGCAAATCGAATTGCAATCACTGGCTGGAGTTTAGGTGGTGGAGTAACTTTATTTTCGGCATGGCTGCCTCTTAAAGACGCCATCAATAAAGAACTTTCTTTTGCTGCACATTTGGCCTTGTATCCGCCCTGTTTTGTGACACCAACCAACCTTTCCTTTAGCAAAGCTCCCATGCATATACTCATCGGAGCAGTTGATAATTGGACGCCCGCTGCCCCTTGCGAAGAATTGGTCAAATTATTAGAAAACACCAACGATATAGGTGTGACGATTTATGAGAACGCGCACCACGGATATGATAGCGAAATTCCCGTTCAAGAAAATGAAAAGGGGTATAGCTTCACTAATTGTCGATTCGAATTGAATGACGAAGGGGATGTGCTCATGAATACTTTAGGTATTGCGATGAGCAACTCCTTTCTTCAAAAATTAGGATTTGCCTTTTGCGCTAAAAAAGGAGTATCGATTGGCGGAAACAAAGAGGCTAGAGCAGCCTCAATGTCCTTTGCCAATACTTTTATGAAGCGACACCTTAAAGGTGATTCCAGTGAATAATTACATTCCAAAAAAGGCCGCTATCATGATGATTCAAGAAACGATCTAGCGGATTAAAAGCGAATGAAACAACATGGCCTTTGCCATGAGGTAAGTTATAAATAGCTCCCGTTCCGATGATATCCTTTTCATTTCGAACCATTCCTGACATGACATACTTTCTAGGCTTAACCGACTCTTTAACTTCTTCTGAAATCTCTGTCGTCGAGGATAATCCCATGATTTCTCCGGTGTAGGGTTTTTCATCAGCTAAAGGTTCATCACCAAATTGCGCAACCATATACTTACGATCAAGAAGATCAGAGCGTAACATAGGAGTGTTTCCTTTGTACAAGTGAAACTCTTCAGGGTAACCATAGAGAATAGGGCTTTCTATACTTCTAGCCTTGGCAGTTACGATTGATCCTGGATGAAATAAACGTGATGAGCGATAGCTACTTAAAACTCCTCCAATCCCTAGGTCAGCAATAATTGCTGCGGCATTATCTAAAGGTACTAGCACTCCACCATTTTTTACGAATTCATTCAGATTATTCAGACCATCGAAGCCTGGCCCGCCAGTCATATCATCCGTTTGATCGGGATACCCATGTGAAGGATATTCTTTGGTCTTTGTAAAAGGCATCGGCCCAAACTTCTCGTCTACCCCATGTACAAACTGAGTCATTCCCCTTCTAAAATGCGGAATCACAATCACGTCAAAGTCTTTTGATAATCGACCCGCCTTTAAATCATCTTTGTCGATGCTCGTGTAAGGCACACCCAGCTGTTCAAAAGTATAGCGCACCCAACCCTCTGCTTGGGTATCTGTCCAACTGTGATAAACAGCAATTTTAGGAAGATTTACAAGGCGTTTATCGCTAATGGCTTCGTTAACCGCAATTAAATCAAGACCGAATTTAGAAGCCAACTCATTCGCATTTTTAGCGCCAAGATTCTCAATAATAATCGAACCTGGGGCTAAAGTAAACCCTCCGAGCTGCTTAGAACTATCAATCACATAAGCCTTAGCCGTTCCTTTTAAGTCGAATAACGCAGGTACCACATTGGATTGGGCATTGTAATTAATGGCATAGGTAGTAGAAGTTCCCTCAACCTTCCCACTATACGCGACATTTTCGGTAAGAAGTTGAAGCGTCGAAGGGTTTTCATGCCACTGTTCTTCTCTTTCAACATCAACACCATAAAGTAGATCGAGTGTCCATGCAATAGCATCGTAAGGAGGAAACTTAGCATCTTTCGGGTAATTCTGCTCAGTAAGTAAATCATACACCAACTTACTGTAGGGCTGATTCAGCTGAATTAGGTAATCTCCCTCATCTTTTCCACCAATTACCTTATGTAACTCAATCCCCTGAACCATTAATTGATTAATTAGATAGGCGGCTTTAACCGGGTCCTTTTGGTTTTTCAGTACTCTGAATTGTTTGATCTTATTCTTCGATCCAAAAGCTACATTGTTCTGTCCCTTCTTATAAAAATTCTTCAAAAGACCTGAACGATTATCAGCGGCATAAGTAAGTGAAGCAAGTACCCCCGCCTGCATATAATTAGTATTGTTACGCGCCGACCAATTGACCATTCCCGAAGCAGGATCAGGACGATACCACTCCTTTGAAGTAACCGGATCTCCAGCATATTTACTCTTGGTGAGATCTCTTAGGTAGGTGTTAGCACCTGCATTCCCGAAGGTTTCATAAAAACGACCGATAGAGTTATGCGTATTGGCTACCCAAACTCCGTATCCGGGCCACCATCCGTCATAAAAGGCCCAGTGAAATACCCCAGGTAGACCCTGAGCAGAGAGGCTTGTCATCTCATAATTCGCGATAGTCTGCCATTCTCCAACCGTAATTGGATCAACGTTATCGTTGTAAGGGCCGGTACCTGTAGATATGTAAAGCAGTGGCACCGACTCATGTAAATCAAGCATCACATTTGGATGCCAATCATAAAAGATCTTGAAAATATTCTTTGTGATTTCCTGACTAATCTGAAGCCCGTCTCGGTTATTGTCATGAAATACGTATTTACCCCAATAAGGTGTAGATCGAGGAAAACCATCATCCCACTGCTCACGATGTTTTGAATACCGGTGATACCAATCGACTTGCTTATCTCTGCCGTCAGGCTCTGAAACGGGATTAATAAGTACAATGACGTTCTTACGGATGTGTTTAATTTCCTCCGATTCATCAGTAATGAGTCGATAGGCGAGTTCCATTAACATTTCAGGAGAACCCATCTCGGTAGAATGCATTCCTCCGTTTAAATAATAAACACTCTTTCCTTCAATAGCTATCTCTTTAGCTCGCTGCTCACTAGTTGATCTTGGATCAGCTAATTCTCTCAGCATCGATTTATATACTTCAGCATTTACCAAGTTTTCAGCATCTGAGATGGCAATCAAATGAATCGCTCGACCCTCCTCGCTAGTCCCAACCTGCTCCACCATCAATCGATCTGATTGTTCACTAAGAAGCTTATAATACCCGTAGATCTCTGTGGTATTATGCATGACCATAGGGGTTCCGATAATCGTTCCAAAATGGTCCAATGGAGATGAAATTGAAGTATGATCAACAATTTTTGCAATCGAAGAGGGATAGAAACGATCGTCAGTAGTGTACTTCTTGATTAGTTGCTCATATTCAGAATCATTCTGTTGAGCGATTATTTGAGTCCCTTGAAAAGAAAGAGCACAGGCTAATAAAATCGAACGTATAGTTAGGTTGTTCATAAACGTGAATTTGCTTCAATGTAATGAAATATTCTTAGGATTTATCATACCTTAAAAGCACTTAATTCAAACACTATGAGAAGTTTACTTATTCTTATTGCTATTACTATTTCCTTCCAGAGTTTTGGACAAAAAAAGGCTTTGGTCGGAGGAACACTTATTGACGGTTTCGGAAACCAACCGATTCGTAACAGTGTAATTCTGATTGAGGGAGAGACAATAGTCGCAGTGGGAACTATGGATAATATAGAGGTGCCTAATGAGTATGAGGTGATTTCAACAGAAGGCATGAGCGTATTGCCAGGACTATGGGATATGCACGTGCATCTAATGATTACTGGGCACTCGAATTACACTTATTGGGATAAAACCTACTTACCTCTTTTTGAAGAAGTAATCATGCCAGCCTCTGCCCATCAACTATTACTGGCAGGAGTTACAAGCGCTAGAGATCTAGGTGCACCGCTTGATGCGAGTATTAATGTTAGAGACGCCATTAATAACGGAGAAATTCCAGGCCCTACGATGTATATGAGCGGCCCTTTTATTCAGAAGAAACCTTATCCGGGTACTGAAGCTTTTCGATGGGGAATTGATGGTGTTAAAGATGCCCGTTCAAAGATCCAAAAACTAGCACAGGCGGGTGTAGATTGTATCAAGTTAATCGATCAAGATCAGCTTAGCTATGATGAATTAGAGACTATTGTAGACGAAGCCCACAAGCATGGATTAAAGGTAGTTGCCCACTCTCATCGCCCAGAAGAAATTCGATTAGGATTAAAAGCCGGAGTAGATAATTTTGAACACACAGGGTTATCTTCAGCTCCTAGATATCCAGATGATGTCATCGCAGGAATCGCAGAACGAACCGCCCAAATGAATAAAGGCCCTTTGTTCTGGACTCCAACCATAGAAGGACTATACAATTATGAATATCTCGTCCAAAATCCAGAAAAACTAGACAATGATTCATGGCATTTAGGCCTTCCTGATTCCATTGTGAGAGATATCAAAGAATCTATCAAAGCTCCAGGAGAACTACCCTACTTTCAACTTACTCCATCTCGTAAACCAACACTTACCACTAAGTTTCATCAGCTGAAACAAGCTGGAGTAGTAATGCTTATCGGTACCGATAGTGGAATACCGATGAAGTTTCATTCTCAAAGTACATGGAATGAATTAGATGTGTGGGTAAATGTAATGGGAGTCTCTCCGCTCGAAGCAATAAAATCAGCTACTTATTGGCCTTCAGTTTTCATGGGAGTGGATGATCAAGTAGGCACCATTTCTAATGGAAAACAGGCAGATATTATTGCAGTTAAAGGAGACGTTTTGCGCTACATCAATCTACTTCAAG
>DFQX01000009.1:0-4736 GCA_002381155.1 Flavobacteriaceae bacterium UBA3478
GTGTTGAAGCCGTTGAAAGCATTACCCGCCTCTAAAAAGGCTAACGTAAATACCGAAGCCGTAGGTTTAAGGGTTAACGGATAACGAAGCTCTAACGAAAATTTATTGTAGATCGCACCACCATCTTGTTCTTGTCGACCTGTAATCGGATTTAGAGTGTAAGGCGTGATCGAGCTGTTTTCATACCCTCTTAACTGTATATTTTCACGACCGTCAAGGGTAAAGTTTCCTAAACCGTCACCACCCACATAAAATCGCTCAAAAGGAACGATGCCTATATCATTATTATAGGCACCTAAAAATCCAAACTCCGCGTTGGTTCGAAGTACTAACTTATCAACGATTCTGGTATACCAGTCTCCTTTAAATTTAACCTTGTAGAACTCTAGTAATTTAAATCGCTCCTCTTCTAAAGCCTCTAGATCTCTACTTAATTCAGCCGAATTCACTCCATTGACACCTTCAGCCAATAACTCTTCGGTTACTGAATTAATCTCAGCTCGAAGGCCCGCATAATCCTTCTTAGAAATAGCAGAGAATGGTGGAGTTACTCGAATTGACATTTCGAAATTAGACCCAGTTAGAGGAAAAATTCGACTAGGCCCTTGTGAGCTTCTAGACAGACCAAAACTGTAAGAGAATGAGTTAGATGACCCGTTACCAAAGTTAAAAAGTCCGTTGTTATAATTCTGAAAGTTGTAATTCTGAAAGCTTAACGCATGTGAAAGCACGAAGAAATCGTCAGGCCATTGAACCCGTTTAGACAAACCTGCAGAAATACCGGCAATACCAAACCCTCTTGATTTATCTACATCGAAACGCCCATTTCTAAATTGAGCAGCAAATTGTTGCGTTTTTTGGAGCGACATGTTAAAGCGAACTGGCTTTTTACCCCCTAACCAAGGCTCAGCAAAGTTTAAGCTGTACACTCTGAAAGTTCGGCTCGCCTGCAATCTAAGTGCAAATGTCTGACCATCTCCCATCGGCACAGGTGTATAGGCCTCTTTGTTAAAGAGATTACGCATTGAGAAGTTGTTGAACGAAAGCCCAAGTGTTCCAATGAATCCACCTCCACCAACACCACCTTGCAGTTCAATTTGAGAAGAACCTGCCTCCACAAGATCGTACTTTAAGTCAACCGTGCCAGAATTGGGATCAGGATTGACCACATCTGGAGAGATTTGTTCGGGATCAAAAAACCCTAATTGACCTAATTCTCGAATGGTTCTTATGATATTGTCTTTGCTGTACTGTTGACCAGGTTTTGTTCTAATTTCACGATAGATCACATGGTCGTTTGTCTTGTCGTTTCCAAAAACGTCTACGTGATTGATAAAGGTTTCCTTTCCTTCAATAATTCGAATTTCAAAATCGATCGTATCCCGTTGAGCCGATACTTCGACCGGATTGATACTTGAAAATAGATATCCGTTGTTCTGATAAAGATTGGTTAAATCTTCTGCATCCGGTTTTGAATTATCGGCAATACGTTTTTTGAGCTGAACACCGTTGTAGGTATCCCCCTTTTTTATCCCAAGAACAGAAGCTAGGCTTTTGTCGTCATAAACCGTATTCCCTACAAAGTCGATGTCTCCGAAATAGTACTTATTTCCCTCGACAAGCTCTATTCGTAGCCCA
This sequence comes from Flavobacteriaceae bacterium UBA3478, assembly GCA_002381155.1. Lineage (GTDB taxonomy): Bacteria > Bacteroidota > Bacteroidia > Flavobacteriales > Flavobacteriaceae > UBA3478. The sequence continues at coordinate 1,639 of DFQX01000009.1, forward strand.
ATAGTTTCGTCATCAATGGTGTAGGTAGAGTCACTAACAATTCTAGCGTCTCTGTAACCTCTTTCTGCGTAAGCATCACGAAGGTTGATTAGATCTTCTTCGAAATCATCCTCAATGTATTTCGACTTCTTCCAAAAACGATAAATCTTCTTTTTCTTGGTATTCTTGAGTGCCTTCTCAAGCACTGAAGTGTTCAGTTTTTCAGCACCTTCGAAAGAGATTTCACCAATTTTTACCTTTTTACCCTTCTTAAGGTTAACAATTAAATCTTGAGTATTTACACCTGAGGTATCCGCAGCGGCAGCAATAAAGGTCTTCGCATTGAGATACCCCTTTTCTTTGTATTTATTTTCAAGAAAGTTAATCGTATTAGCAATTAGACTTTCTGTAATTTTCTTTCCCTTTTTAAGATCAGTATCCTCTATAATACTTTCTGTTTTCCCCTTTTTAATTCCATAAAAAGTAACCTCATCAAGAGTAGGTCGCTCTTTGATACTTAGTTCTAAAAAAATGGAATCGTTTCTAACATCGGTATAGTACAGCGCTACGTCACTAAATAGCTCAAGATTCCAAAGCTTTTTGATACTCGCAGATACTTCTTCGCTTGGAAGGGTGATGAATTGTCCTTCTCTAAAACCTGCAAAGGTTTTAACGGTTTGCTCGTTGTAACTCTGAAGACCAGTGACCTCAACCTTACCAATGATATAGGTTTTTTTTGTTGGGGTAGAATTCGCTTCTTGGGCCTTTACCCAACTTCCCATTGCCAATAACAAGACAATAACCAGTAGTAACCGATTATTTTGTAGCTTTTTCAAGCTGCTCACTAGTCTTTCCAAATCTTCGTTCTCTTTGTTTATAATCAACTAAGGCCTTCTCCAAATGGGCTTCGGTGAAATCTGGCCAATGGGTTTCGGTAAAATACAATTCAGCATAAGCCATTTGCCACAAAAGAAAATTGCTTATGCGTTTTTCTCCACTAGTTCTGATCAATAAATCGACCGATGGAGAATCTGCGGTGTAAAGATGCTCATTTAACATTGACTCATCGACATCTTCAGGTCGAATTAAGCCATTTTTAACTTTTTCAGCGATCTCGCGGGTAGCAGCAGTGATCTCTTCACGCCCACCATAACTTAGTGCTAGCGTTAACGTCATCCCTTTATTTGATGCCGTCTGTGAAACTACACTCAAAAGTGCCTCAGCAATAGAAGCGGGTAATCGATCTAGATTACCAATGGTTAGTAGGCGAATATTATTTTCCTGCATCGTCGCCAGCTCAGACTTCAATGCTTTAAGAAGAATACGCATGAGGATATCAACCTCCTGTTTTGGTCTTAACCAATTCTCTGTTGAGAAAGCGTATAAGGTTAGAAAATCAATTCCTCGCTTAGCACAGGCTTCTACGATAACTCGAACAGATTTAAAACCAGATTCATGCCCAAACGCCCGCGGCATTCCTTTCGCTTTTGCCCAACGACCGTTACCATCCATGATGATAGCAAGGTGTTTCGGGCCTAAGTGCTCGGTTTTATTCTCAATCATTTTAATTGGGTAGGCTAAAATTTGGGGCCAAAGGTATAGGTTATTGTTAAATTAGGAAACAGATACCAGTCGTTACCCGATCGATCATTATACTTTGAAGATTCAATAATCGAATTAGGAAGTCTATCATAATCATCTGAAAACAGATATCCTGCTCCAATTTCGGCAGAAATAACCATCATAGGAAATGGTCTTAATTTAGCTCCAACCGCTCCCATTAATCCAAGACGAGCTTTTGAAAAAAAATCCCAATTTTCTCTTCCAGGAAAATCACCAAATTGATATGAGCCTCCGATCATAGTATAAGAAGTAAATTGTTTTCGTCCATCATAAATATTGAAATCACTAAAATGATATTCTATCCCCATGGCGGCACGTGTTGATTTATAAACATCCCAAACAGGATTATCAGATTCTTTTTCGGTGTATTTATAGGCTGGAGCAAAACTAGCTCTTATAGCTAATCTGTACGGTAGATTATATCGGGCTACGATGGCAAGAGAGGTTCTTGGTAGGATCTTCTCTAATGGGTCATCTCCTACAGCAATTACATTATGTAATGAAGTACCAACCTCTAATGCCCTAAAATCTTGAGCATTTAAACTAATACCAACAAAGCTAAGAACAGCGGTTAGGGCAATCTTAAGTCTCCAATTCATAATCAATTTCTTTTATCCTCTCCCCAAAGGAGCTTTTCTCTTAAGGTTTGAAAAAAATGGTCCTCTTCAAAAACCACCAACTTTAATACAAATGGCGCTTTTCGAATACATAATTCTTGTCCATTATCCACGGTACTAATTCTAGAATCTAGAGAAACTAAGTGTTGTGGTTCCCGAGAATCTACCTTCAATCGAATTTCAGTACGATCCTCAATGATTAGAGGCCTTGCATTTAAATGATGTGGTGCTACCGGAGTAACGACTACCGATGATGAATGTGGCGAAACTACGGGTCCTCCGCAACTAAGCGAATAACCAGTAGAACCTGTTGGCGTAGCAATTAACAAACCATCAGCCCAGTAAGTAGTCAAATAGACTCCATCAAGCCAGGTTTCAATAGTGATCATGCTTGTTGTATCCTTTCGGCTTACCGCAACCTCATTTAAGGCATAATCAATTTTTCCAAAAGCACCGCTTTCTCCCTTTAGCTGAGCTTGCAATAAACTGCGTTCCTCTACTCGGTAGTTACCAGATGAAAATCGCTCCAAAGCTTCAACCACATTTTCGCGCTGAAGTGTCGCTAAGAATCCTAGTCTTCCCAAATTCACACCAATAAGAGGGAGCTCAGAGTCTCCAATGAAAGTGGCGGCACGAAGCATAGTACCATCCCCGCCAATACTAAGCATCAAGTCAGCTTTCATTTTCTTCAGTTCAGCTGCTGATGTAAAAACGGTGAAATGCCTGCTAGGAAGATGCAGAGCAAGTGAACTTGCAAATTCTGCCTCAACACTTAAGGTGTAGCCGATGCGCTCTAATTCTAAAACTAAATCGGCTAAAAAAACCAAATCAGTCTCACTGAGTTGTAGGCTATACAAGGCAATTTTTACCCGCTCATTA
>DFQX01000009.1:5107-8062 GCA_002381155.1 Flavobacteriaceae bacterium UBA3478
AAATCGTTTACAGGAGCGTAATCGATGTGATAATCGTAGCGTCTTAGTTCACTAAGGATTTGGGTGAAATTTTCAGAATTAACTTTTACTGCAACCTCTTTGACTAGTTCGTTTGAAGTAGTCATGAGAAGACCTCCTACCCCACCTTGGTTCGTTTCAATCAATTGAACAATCGTACTTACCGAAAAGTTTGAAGGATTACCACTGATAATCAGAACTTCTCCTGCCTCTTGTATAAACGTGCTTTGACCAAACATACCTTCAATATCTTCAAGCAAATAATATCCCTTATGAAGGCCAGAACTGTCTAAAACAGGAATTAAATCAGCTTCTGATTTCAATAATTGATCAAAAACACTCACCCAATGAGCAGTCTCACCGACCCAAAAAGACTGAAGTTCATCGATTAGAGAATAGAGTGATTCATCATTCTCAAGGGGGTATAAGGCGTAAGAAGACAAGTTACCCAAAAAGCGCTGGTCATCATAAATAGCTACATGAGAGAACCGACCATCCTCAAAGAATTCTTTAACTTCTTCGACTCGATCATCGATACGAAAGACAGGAATACTTTGATTCAATAGTTCCTGAAATGCTACATGAGAGAAATTCATATTGCAAATTACGGATATTTGAGACATTCAAAGGGGTCTTAATTGTCTATTTTTGTACACCTAAATAGAATTACTCATGCCTGCAAAACTCAGTGTAAACATCAATAAATGGGCTACGATTCGTAATGCTCGAGGTCATAACAATCCAGATCTGATTAAAACGGCTACCGATATTCAGAATTTCGGTGGTCAGGGAATCACTATTCATCCGAGACCAGACGAGAGACATATTCGGTATGAAGACGCTCGACTATTACGCCCGGTAGTGCACACTGAATTTAATATCGAAGGTAATCCTATTCAATCCTTTATTGATTTGGTTCTTGAAGTCAAACCTGAACAGGTAACCTTAGTGCCCGATGCACCTGATGCCATTACCTCTGACTCTGGTTGGGACTGCAAGAAGCATTCAGAGTTTCTAAGTGAAGTAATCACCACCTTCAAGAAAGAGGGCATACGAACTTCCATCTTTCTAGATGCTAATCCCGAAATGGTTGATGCAGCTGCAAAAACAGGAACCGATCGAATCGAATTGTATACAGAACCCTACGCCTCTGCTTATCCATCAAACCCTACTAAAGCTATTGAAGATTTCATTGTTACCGCTAAAAGAGCCGAACAGTTAGGTTTAGGGGTTAACGCCGGGCATGATTTATCTTTAGAGAACATCACATTTTTCGCGAAATCGATTCCCAATCTCTTAGAAGTTTCTATCGGGCACGCACTGATTTGCGAAGCTATTTATTTGGGATTAGACAATGTAGTTAACCAATATCTACACCAATTACAAAACCCCTAGTTCGTATGCTACACTCGAATATTATTGGCGAAGGGAAACCCCTTTTAATCCTACACGGATTTCTAGGTAGTGGAGACAATTGGAAAATCTTTGCCAAAAAGTGGGCTGAAAAAGGGCGGTCAGTACATTTATTAGATGCCCGAAATCACGGTAAGAGCTTTCACAGCGACGAGTTTAGCTATGAAATCATGAGCCAGGATGTTATTGATTACGCCGACCATCAAGGGATTGATAAATTTGATCTTCTCGGTCACTCAATGGGCGGAAAGACAGCTCAATTCGTGGCGCAACAATTTCCAGAACGAGTTAATCGGCTCATTGTAGTCGATATAGCTTCTAAAGCCTATCCGCCACATCACACCGAAATCTTAGAAGCACTGAGCGAGGTAGATGAACAACAATTTGAAAGTCGAAAAGAAGCTGAAGAATTTCTCATGCCTTTATTTCCTGAAACCGATTTAAGGCAATTTCTATTGAAAAATTTAGAACGAACTCATGAGGGTGTTCTCTCTGTAAAATGTAATCTCAGCCTGTTTCGATCTCATCCAGAAAGAATTGGAAAAGCGCTTCCAAAAGAACCGAGAATACACACTCCAGTCCTCTTCATACGAGGGCTTGAATCCAGCTACGTAGAAGACGCAGACCTTACAACCTTACAAAGGCAATACCCAAATTTCGAACTCGTTTCTATCCCCAATGCTGGACACTGGCTACATGCAGAACAACCTATTGTTTTCGGTGAGGCCGTTGCGAAATTTTTAAACTTGTAAGCGCTGGTAAAATAGACTAATTTTGCGGCTCGTTTTAAAAATTAGGATCTATCATGACGATCAGCAAAAAAGAGCTTGCTCCACTACACGCGCTAATTACTATTAGCCTAGAATCTTCTGATTACCAAGAAAAGGTTGATACCGTGCTTGGCAATTACCGTAAAACTGCTAACATTCCAGGATTTAGAAAAGGTCAAGTGCCACTAGGACTGATTAAAAAGCAGTACGGTCAAGCAGTACTTGTTGATGAAATCAACAAAATCTTACAAGCAGAAATAGGTAAGTATATCGAGGACGAAAAACTATCCCTATTAGGAAACCCGCTTCCTAAAGAGCGCGAAGATTTCGATTGGAAAGCAGAAACGCTTCAATTCGACTTTGAGATTGGACTAGCTCCTGAGATCGCTCCAGCCCTAAAAACTAAAAAAGCGATCACTAATTATAAAATCAGAGCTTCGGATAAAAGCATCAACGATCAAGTAGTTCGTTTACAAGAACAATATGGTTCCCTTCACTCGAAAGATACTGTTGAAGAAGGTGATGAAGTTACTGGACTGATCACTGCTGAGGAGTCAAAGATTGAAAATACCGCTACCATCGCTCTTAAAACGATCAAGAGCAAAGCTTCGGCGAAGAAATTCATCGGTGCGAAAGTAGGTGAGGTAGTAAAAGTTAAAACGAAAGGTCTCTTTGAAAAAGATTTTGAACTAGCAAGAGTTCTAGGAATTTCTAATGAAGAGGCTGAAGGTTTGGCAATTGAAGTGGAGTTCTC
>DFQX01000041.1 GCA_002381155.1 Flavobacteriaceae bacterium UBA3478
TATATCGGATACCTATTCACACCAGAGAAATATCGAAGACAAGGATGGGCTCGACTTTGGTTTCAGAAATTAATAGCAGAGACCGGTTTAAGTAAGTTGTGGTTAACTATTGAAGAAGAACACCTATATGGGTTTTATCAAAAACTAGGGTTTTCTAGTTATTGCAAAGATGAGAATGAAGAAGTGTTACTGTTTGAAGTTAAGCCTCTCGTAGCTCCTTAGCTTGACTCCAAATACCCTTGATTACTGCCGCCACTTGATCGTGTTCGATAAGGAAGGCATCATGGCCATGAAGGGAGTAAATTTTAAAGTGATCGGTAGGTTTTCCCAGAGATCGAAGCGAATTAACCGTTTTATCGTCTTCTGTAGGAATGAAAAGTAAATCAGAGGTAATGCTAACCACATAGAATTCAGTTTTCACTGAAGCGAAAACAGATTCAAAGGTTTGATCTTCGGGTACGGTGTCAATCTGTCTAAGAATTTGATTCAGATGTCGATAGGCTCTAGCATGAAAGCGAGAGGTAAGGGCATCTCCGTGATAATCAAGCCAAGATTCTACCGCATAATTAGAACTTTTTCTTTCGCGCTGAAATCGCGAATCGAAAGATTGCGGCGTGCGGTAAGTGAGCATAGCATGTTGACGAGCAAGTTTTAGACCCCACTCAGTTTCTTCTTCTAACAGACGCTCCTGAATGTGACAATGGGCTATGATCCAATCGGTAGATTTCCAGTCAGTTGCGATAGGAACAAAACGCTTAAAATGGATGTGATTTTGTGCTACCATACTCCAAGCAATTCCACCGCCGACAGATCCGGCAACAAAAAGGGCTACTTCTGAAATAGATAAGTTTTCTAAACCGGTGAGGAAAATACGTGCAATGTCCGTAGCGGTTAATTGAATGTCTGCGTCAAAGAAAAATCCGTCATACCCATTACCGGGTATATTAAAACACAATACGGTAGCACGATCTGTATCAATAGCCTTAGCTGAACCCACGATGGGCTCCCACCAACCCTTGTCTCCGGTCAGACTAGAGTTGGCAGTAAGCGCGTGGCCGACCAAAATTAGCGGTGCTGACCCTAAGGGCCTACCGAAAACTTCGTAGCTCAGTGGAAAAGGATCAAGAACCCTTTTATTCACTGTTTCGAAATTACTAATCTCAATCGAACGTAACATACACTAATATACTTTCTTAAGCTAGAAAGGCTTGTTCTAAATCTGTTTTTAGGTCTTGAAGGTCTTCTAGACCGACCGATAAGCGAATAAGCTCTGGTGTGACCCCAGTAGTTTCTTGCTGCTTGTCAGTTAACTGCTGGTGTGTGGTAGAAGCCGGATGCACAATGATCGATTTTGAATCTCCGAAATTTGCTGCAATCTTAAAGATTACCGTTGCATCTGCTACCTTTTTTGCTGCCTCGAAACCTCCCTTTAATCCAAAAGTAACTATACCACTAGCTCCTTTTTGAAGGTATTTCTCAGCTAAGATTTGCTCTCTAGAGTTTTTGTGACCTGGATAATTTACCCATTCAACCTCGGGTCTACCAGCCAGCCATTCAGCAAGCGCTAATGCGTTCTCGCTGTGTTTTTTGATTCTTATATCTAAAGTTTCTAAGCCTTGAATAATTTGAAATGCATTTAGCGGACTGAGCGCTGCTCCGAAATCTCTTAGCCCTTCGATTCGCACCTTAGCAATAAATGCTGCGGCTCCTAAAGCGTCGTGATAAACTAGACCGTGGTATCCGGGTGAGGGAGTAGTAAACTCATCAAATTTTCCACTAGACCAGTCAAAAGTTCCAGCGTCAATGATCACTCCACCCAATGCAGTACCATTACCATTGATATACTTAGTGAGAGAATGAATTACAATGTTCGCTCCGTATTTAATTGGATTTAATAATGCAGGGGTAGGAACCGTGTTATCGACTATTAGAGGAATTTGGTGTCTTTTAGCCACCAAAGAGATGGCCTCAATGTCAAGGATATCCAACTTTGGATTTCCAATCGATTCAAGAAAAACCGCACGAGTATTCTCTGTTACGGCATCTTCAAAGTTTTGAATCTCTGATGGGTCAACAAAAGTTGTAGTAATTCCTAACCTCGGCAAGGTTACCGCTAGTAAATTATACGTACCCCCATAGACACTGTTAGACGCTACGATGTGGTCTCCCTGCTTCAATAAAACCTGAAGGGTTGTTGCAACGGCAGAAGTTCCCGAAGCAGTTACTACGGCTCCAATTCCTCCTTCAAGAGTCGCGAGACGTTCCTCTAGAATAGCATTGGTAGGATTTGTGAGGCGAGTATAGATATTACCTGCTTCACTGAGGTTGAACAATGCGGCAGCATGATCTGAAGAATCAAATCGATAAGCCGTGGTTTGGTAAATGGGCACGGCTACTGTTTTACCATGCTGATTGAGATTGTGCCCTGCGGTTAAAGCGCTAGTGGCGAATTGGTGTTGTGCACTCATTACGATGTAATTTTTTTTAGGTTAAATAATAATGAGGCAACTGCTAAAAAGAAAAGATGGATAGCCGAAGTGGCTTAGCATCGTTATCTCTCCCAATTGGGGTAGAATTTAGCACCTTCTCGAAGATCGAGGGTTGCTAAGGCTTCATAGGGTCTATTCCCTTCACCTTTCTTGATAACAATTACATCATGTGAATGAACGCTGCAAAGATGAGATGGGCATCTGAAATAAACAACTCTTTCTAAGAAGAAATTGAAAATATCACAAAATACCAGGCGAGTGTAGGGTCCTTATGCCGAGTTACGACTAGCGTTAATATTACCAAACATCGAGCGAGTAACCATCTTCTCAAAGAGTTGCTTTTCCTCGTTATTGTTGGTTTTACTAACTCTATTTAGTGCATATTGCTGTATCGTAAGTAGAGGTTGAACAATACCTTCTCTAATTTCAATTGAAGCCTTACCTGCCTTTTCATTTTGCATGAGCTGTTCAAAACCTGTGAGCTCAAGAAGTAACTCCTTAGACTTGAGATACTCCTGATGAATCAGCTTCCAGAAATCTCCATAGACAGGGTCTTCAGACATATACGAAGTGAGGTCAAAGAATGACTTTTTAAGACTCATCATAGAATTTGCAATCAGTGTTCTGAAGTAAGCATTGCTCTTGTATAGTGATTGAACATGATCGAATCTGCCGCTATCCTTGAAAGCTTGAAGTGCCGTTCCTACTCCAAAAAATCCAGGAACATTTTGTTTTAGTTGGCTCCAACTACCTACAAATGGAATTGCGCGAAGATCCTCAAAAGCTAACTCCTTTTCACCTCCTCGCTTGGCGGGGCGGCTACCGATATTCGTTTTAGCATAATAAGGTAGTGTGGTCATTTCTTGTAGATAAGGCAAGAACTTATCGTGTGCTTTGAAGGCTTGATAAGCTCGGTAGCTTAAGTCAGCCAATTCTTCGATAGTGGCGCGATCTGAGTCACTTAAATTGTTCTGACCTTTATTGGTCAATTGATTTTTAATACCTGAACTAAGTAATTGCTCAAGGTTATATTGGGAAGACTCTAAAGTTCCGAAATTAGAACTAATCGTTTGTCCCTGAACAGTTAGTTGAATATCATCAGCCTGAATATCCTCACTCATCGAAGCATAAAATTCATGAGTTCGACCCCCTCCACGAGCAGGAGGGCCTCCTCTACCATCAAAGAAGGCAACCGATATGCCATTCTCTGTAGAAACCTTACTAAGTGCCTCCTTAGCCTTATAGATTCCCCAGTTCGCCATAAGGTATCCGCCATCTTTGGTTCCGTCAGAGAAACCTAACATGATCGTCTGCTTATTTCTTCTAGTTTCTAAATGAGCTGCATATTCCGTAATTGAATAGAATGCACTCATAATTTGAGGAGCCGCATTTAAATCGTCGATAGTTTCGAAAAGAGGAATGAAATCTACGGTCGGATGCTCCCAGTCACACATACGAACGAGCGCATAAAGTTGAAGTAAATGCTCTAGCGATTGGCAATTACTGATGATGTATCGATTGGCTCCAAGCTCTCCGTTTTCAGCCTGAATTTGCTTCATTACATAGATTGAATCAATCGTCTGAGCAGTGATTGAATCTGCATCAAACCAGCTTGACGACACCGATCCTTTTAAACCGATGAGTACTTGGTATTTCTCTTCTAAACTCAGTTCAGCATAGGGTTTAGAAGGCAGATTTTCAATATGAGCGGTTGCCATTGGATGATTGATAATCTCAGCAAACACCGCTTCATGAATCCTAGAATCTTGACGTAGATCAAGGCTAGCGAAATGATATCCGAATAGCTTCACTTTTTGGATGAGATCTAGTACAAGATCTTCATATAAACCACTGTGTTTCTCCTTGATTTCTAGGTGTATCGATTGTAATTCAGCCTCTAATTCTTCTAGAGATAACGATGGGAGCTCTGGAAAAAATAAGGTATGATACATTCTTGTTTCAAGCTCTTCTACTCGTTCTAAAATACCCTTAAAGGTCAATCGGGTTTTTAAATCTCGAATCTCCCTGTAATAATTGCGCTGAATATGATGTCTAAGTGTTTGAGCAGTCTTCATAGTAATCTCTGAGGTTACAAAGGGGTTACCATCGCGATCTCCCCCTGGCCAGAATCCGAAATCAAATAAACGATGCTCGATTACTTTGTTGTCAAAGAAGTTCTTTCTGAGGTAATTAACAATCGATCCTGCAGAGTGATAAAAAACATTCTCTAGATACCAAATGAGCCCATTCGCCTCATCGAGCGGTGAAGGCTTTGCCTTATTATAAAAAGGAGTAAGACCTAACTGATCAAGTAATTGCTTAATATCATCAATGTCATTACGCTTAACAGCTACAGAAAGTGATCGAATAATACCTAACACACTATTCGGATAGAACTGGGTAGGGTGAGCTGTGAGTACAACACGAACGGCAAACCGCTCTAAATACTCGAGAAGATCTTCGTATTTGTTATTGTTCTGAGCCTCTTCTTTAATGTAACGAAGGGTACCTCTACCGTGCATATTATTCACGTATGAGAACCCAGCATCCTCAATAGCGTCAAAAAGCACCACCTGCCTTTCGATATATTTAATAAAGGAGAATAGTAAATCGTTGCGATCTTTTTCTCCGATGTCTTTCAAATAGGTATCAAAAAAGTTCGTTACAATTTGATTGGGACTAAGTCCAGCTGCAAATCCTTCTTTACAAGTTTCTGCAAAAAGTGGAAGTAATAGAGCAGTGTTTTTAATACTCGGAAAAGGGAGCGTTAAAAACAGACTATTATAAATCTGAAACTTAGACTTAACTACTTCATTAAAGCGCTCAATTTGAGGTCTTCTGGCCATTTCGTGATTTTTGATTGATGCAAGGGTACTAAAATATAGTTAACTTTGACAAAAAACCCAGACATGGCTAACAAAATTGAAATAAAATGAAGCTTCTTAT
>DFQX01000085.1 GCA_002381155.1 Flavobacteriaceae bacterium UBA3478
GCTCGTAAGAATGATCTAGTGAAAATTCTTGCTAACGGTACAGTTTCGTCTAAAGTTAATGTAACAGTTCACAAATTTACGGCTTCAGCTAAGTCAGCAATCGAAGCTGCTGGTGGTACTGCTACGGAGATTTAATTTTTTCTAAATGAAGAAGTTTATAGAAACCTTAACGAATATCTGGAAGATCGAAGAGTTGCGTAATAAGATTATCGTAACTCTTGGATTACTTCTGGTTTATCGTTTCGGAGCGCAGGTAGTGTTACCTGGTATAGATACTGATCAACTTGTACAGTTAAATCAAAACACAGAACAGGGTATTTTAGGTATTCTTAATGCCTTTACCGGGGGTGCATTTGCTAATGCCTCAATCTTTGCGTTGGGAATTATGCCTTACATCTCTGCTTCTATTGTTGTACAGTTGATGGGTATTGCAATTCCATACCTACAGAAGTTGGATAAAGAAGGAGAGAGTGGTCGTAAAACCAAAACACAGATTACGCGTTGGTTAACTATTGCTATCTGTATTGTACAAGCTCCTGCTTATTTATACGGATTGAGTGCATTGGGTGTTCCTGATAGTGCTTTTGTCTTAGGTAAAGGTCTTGGTTTTATGATTCCTGCGGTTGTTATCCTTGTTACAGGTACTGTATTTGCGATGTGGCTTGGTGAGCGTATTACTGATAAAGGAATTGGTAATGGTATTTCATTACTAATTATGGTTGGTATTATCGCAACATTACCTCAATCATTTGTTCAGGAGTTTATTTCTAGAACTGCGAACAATAACGGAGGGTTGATGCTCATACTCGTTGAACTTATTCTTTGGTTCGTAGTTATACTAGCATCTATTCTAGTGGTTATGGCTGTACGTCAAGTACCTGTGCAATATGCACGTCGCACTGCTTCAGGTTCTGAGGCAGCAGTAGGTGCTCGTCAGTATATTCCTTTAAAGTTAAATGCCTCAGGAGTAATGCCTATCATTTTTGCTCAGGCAATTATGTTTGCCCCTGGTCTTATTGGTCGTTCTTTTAACGATACTGAACTAGGTCAGTGGCTAGAGGTTAATTTTCAAGATATATTCGGCCTAGCCTACAATATTCTATTCGCTTTCTTGATTATCGTATTTACCTTTTTGTATACTGCTATCACGATTCCTACATCTAAGATGGCCGATGATCTTAAGCGTAGTGGCGGATTTGTTCCTGGGATAAGACCTGGAGCTGAAACTGGCGATTTTTTAGATAAAGTGATGTCTCTAATTACCTTCCCTGGTGCTATTTTCTTAGCGATCCTTGCGGTTTTACCTGCAGTTGTTGTTAAGCTTATGGATGTACAGGCGGGTTGGGCATTATTCTACGGAGGTACTTCACTACTTATTATGGTGGGTGTTGCTATTGATACCATTCAACAAGTAAATGCGTATTTATTGAATCGTCACTACGATGGTTTAATGAAATCGGGTAAAAATCGAAAAGTAGCTTAATTATGGCAAAACAAGCGGCTATTGAACAAGATGGTAGTATTATCGAAGCGTTATCTAACGCGATGTTTCGTGTGGAGCTAGATAATGGCCATGTTGTTACGGCTCACATCTCTGGTAAAATGCGTATGCATTATATCAAGTTGCTGCCAGGAGATAAGGTGAAGTTGGAGATGAGCCCATATGATTTAACTAAAGCAAGAATTACATACAGATATTAATATGAAGGTTAGGGCATCTATTAAGAAAAGAAGCGCCGATTGCAAAATTGTGCGTCGTAAGGGTCGACTATACGTGATCAACAAGAAGAATCCAAAATTTAAACAAAGACAAGGATAGTTATGGCAAGAATTGCTGGGGTTGATATACCTAAACAGAAGCGTGGTGTCATTGCACTTACTTACATTTTCGGTATCGGAAGAAGTCGTGCAAAAGATATCCTAGAACAAGCTGGAGTTTCAGAAGACAAAAAGGTGTCTGATTGGAACGATGATGAAATCGGAAAAATCCGTGATGCTGTATCTCAGTTCACTATTGAAGGTGAATTGCGTTCAGAAGTGTCTCTAAACATCAAGCGTCTTATGGACATTGGTTGTCAACGAGGTATCCGTCACAGACTTGGTCTTCCATTGCGCGGACAACGTACCAAGAACAACTCGCGTACTCGTAAAGGGAAGCGTAAAACAGTTGCTAACAAGAAGAAAGCAACCAAATAATAGCTTAATATGGCAAAAGGAACTAGTAAAACCGTTAAGAAACGCAAAGTTATTGTTGAGAGTACTGGTGAAGCGCATATCGTTTCTTCATTCAACAACATTATTATTTCACTTACCAACAAGAATGGCGATGTAATTTCATGGTCTTCTGCAGGTAAGATGGGCTTTAGAGGATCTAAGAAGAATACTCCTTACGCTGCACAGGTTGCTGCTGAGGATTGTGCAAAGGTTGCTCAAGAAGCTGGTCTTCGTAAGGTGAAAGTTTTCGTTAAAGGACCTGGAAATGGTCGTGAATCTGCGATTCGTTCGATTCACAATTCAGGTATCGAAGTAACAGAGATTGTTGATGTTACTCCAATGCCACACAACGGGTGTAGACCACCAGCAAGAAGAAGAGTTTAATTTTATTGATTAATAGAGGGTTAACGGTTATCGAAGGATAAGCCTTAATTCATAACCACCTCGCAATTTTATTTTTATGGCAAGATATACAGGACCATCTACTAAAATCGCTCGTAAGTTTGGTGAAGCAATCTTCGGTGATGACAAATCTTTTGAAAAGAAGAATTATCCTCCAGGACAACACGGTAACAACCGTCGTCGTGGTAAGAAATCAGAGTATGCTGTTCAGCTTATGGAAAAGCAGAAAGCAAAGTATACTTATGGTATTCTTGAAAAACAGTTCCGTAACCTTTTCGCTAAAGCGAACAGAAGTAAAGGAGTTACTGGTGAAGTACTTCTTCAACTTTGTGAATCTCGTTTAGACAACGTGGTTTATCGTTTTGGTATTGCACCTTCTCGCAGAGCTGCACGTCAGTTAGTATCTCACCGTCATGTAACGGTTGATGGAGAGATCGTAAACATCCCATCGTTCCAGGTTAAACCAGGACAAGTGGTTGGTGTTCGTGAGAAATCTAAGTCAGTTCAAAAAATCACTGACTCTTTAGCTAATACAAATCAGTCTTTCGAATGGCTAAACTGGAATTCAGCGAAGCTTGAGGGGACTTTTGTAAATGTTCCTGAGCGCGTTCAGATCCCTGAGGCCATTAAAGAGCAGCTAATCGTTGAATTGTATTCTAAATAATTTCACCCTCAATAACCTTTTGATATGGCACTACTTAATTTTCAAAAGCCGGATAAAGTAATCATGATCGAGTCAACTGATTTCGATGGGAAATTTGAATTTCGTCCATTGGAACCAGGTTACGGTTTAACCGTCGGAAACGCTCTTCGTCGTGTATTACTTTCATCTCTAGAGGGCTTTGCAATTACTTCTACACGCATTGAAGGTGTAGATCATGAGTTCTCAGTAATTCCAGGAGTTGTTGAAGACGTAACTGAGATGATCCTTAACCTTAAGCAAGTTCGTTTTAAGCGTCAAATTGACGATGTTGAGAACGAAACTGTAGCGATCTCAATTGCTAATACCGATAAGATCACTGCTGGTGACTTCCAGAAGTTCATTTCTGGTTTCCAAGTTTTAAACCCAGATCACGTGATCTGCAACCTAGATAGCAAGGTTACCATTAACCTTCAATTAA
>DFQX01000035.1 GCA_002381155.1 Flavobacteriaceae bacterium UBA3478
GAAGATCACAAGCCCGCCTTTGTCGATGTAAAGACGATGTTAAAGCGCTCAACTGATCACACCGTCGAGTTACTAAGATCTGAACTAGAAATCCAACTAAAGGAGTTGCAAGAACAATGGCATTTCTCTTCATTAGAGCGCATTTTTATTGAAAATCGAATCTATCGAGAGATTGAGGAAGAAGAAACTTGGGAAGGGGTAATTTCTGCAATTGACAAAGGGCTACAGCCCCATATTATTCACCTTAAAAGAGCCGTTACCGAAGAGGATATTGTAAGACTTACTGAAATTCGAATCAAGCGTATTTCTAAGTTCGATATAGATAAAGCAGCTGCTTATATCGAATCATTAGAGGATCAAATTGCTGAAGTCGAAAACCATCTCGCTCACATTATTGATTTTGCTATTAATTACTTTAAATCGCTGAAAAAGAAGTATGGTGAAGGAAAAGAACGCAAATCAGAATTAAGAGTTTTTGATACGATTGAAGCCACAAAAGTGGTCATCCGAAACCTTAAACTTTATGTGAATAGAGAGGAAGGTTTTGTTGGTACTGGACTACGCAAAGATGAATATGTAGCTGACTGTAGTGATATTGATGATTTTATCGTTTTTTTTGCTGATGGATCAATGCAGGTTAGCAAGGTTGATTCTAAGGTCTTTGTAGGAAAGGAAATTATACATGTTGGCATCTTCAAGAAGAATGATTCGCGAATGGTGTATAACATGGTATATAAGCTTCCTAAAAACGGCGCTTCATTCATAAAAAGATTTGCAGTGACCTCTGTGACTAGGGATCGTAAGTATTCATTAACCTCTGATGTTGAGAATTGTCAGGTCTTGTATTTTAGCGCTAACCCAAATGGTGAAGCAGAAACTATAACCGTCTTCCTAAGACCTACAGGAAGTATTAAAAAGTTGAAATGGGATATTGATTTTGCAGATATCTTGATTAAAGGGAGAGGGTCAAAGGGTAATTTGGTTTCGAAACATGCTGTTAAGAAAATTGAATTCAAAGATTCTGGTAGATCAACTCTAAAACCCCGTGAATTATGGTATGATTCGATCACTAGAAGATTGAATTCTGAGGATCGTGGTGAGTATTTAGGTGCCTTTAAGGGGGATGATCTCTTACTGATAGTTACCTCAGATGGAATCGTAAAAACGGTTAGTCCTGATTTAGCTCTTCACATGCCTGATAACATGTTATTATTAGAAAAGTGGGTCCCCACAAAACCTCTATCAGTACTATATTACGAGGGAGAAAGAGAACGATACTTTTTAAAGCGATTCTTAATCGAGCAAGAGTTGAAAGAGGAGCTTGTTATCAGTGAAACGAAAGGATCAGAATTAATCGCATTTTTGACTGATTATCGCCCAATCCTTCGTTTAGAGTTTGTCAAGCCAAGAGGAAAGGATCCATTCCCCGATTTAACCCTCAATGTCGAAGATTTTATTAGCGTTAAGGGAATTAAGGCTTTAGGTAATCAAGTGACCACAGATAAGATCAAACAAGTTCATATTGAAGACCCGTTACCTTTTGAAGAATCAGAAGCTGATGAGGATGAGATCGATGAGTCAAACATTGAAGACTCAAATAATGATGGTGACGTACAGAATAACGGAGGAGAGCTAACTCTTTTCTAAAGACCGTATTTTTTTAGCATAGCCCCTCATTTTGATAGGCTCCGATAAGTACCCATATTCAAAGCGATAACCATTCACGTTGGTTTCAAGAATTTTGATATGAATCGCTTCCTTTTCTTGATTATTTTTTGGGTTTTTGTTTCTAAGGATCATTTCACAATCATTAATCCATCTTACAGTGGAGGTGTCTACTTGATTCTGAAACCGGTCGATCTCGTAGTCTTCATGTCGTTCAAAAATAGATATTAAGGTGTCTGAATCTGTAATTGCTACGAATTCAAAAACTCCGGTTTTAAAATCTGAACAATTTCTTTCTGGTGCTCTGAAACAGGAACTAAAAAAAATAAGGATTAAGAATAAAGATAAAAGTGATTTCAAGTGTACGTATTTGATTCAAATACAAATATACTATTACCTTGCGTGAGATGTTTGAAGAACGTTATTTTCCAAGTAATCGCCTGAAAGATTGGCTGACCGCTCATGCCATTGAAACCGAAGTTATAGGTAACTCTGAGCTTGGGCAACCCATTCATGCTATACGTTTAGGAGAAGGCCCTGTTAAGATTCTTATGTGGTCACAGATGCATGGCAACGAATCAACTACAACCAGAGGATTACTAATTTGGCTAGAAAAATATCTTCAATCTCCGTCTTATCATAAAGAGCTAAGTTTACTTATTATCCCACAACTAAACCCTGACGGTGCCGATAGGTACACACGTGCCAATGGAAAGGGAATAGATCTTAACCGTGATGCACTTACTCAATCACAAAGTGAGATTAAGGCGCTGCTGAAACTCGTAGAAGAATTTCGACCTCATTACAACCTGAATTTACACGATCAAAGAACCAGGTTTACGGTTGGTGATACCAATAAGGAAGCCGCTTTATCCTTTTTGTCAGCCGCGGCCGATGATTCTCGTAGGATAACTCCTACAAGAATTGTAGCTATGCATCTGATTAATCATATGGTATCGTTGTTACCTGACGATTTCAAGATACACATAGGAAGATATGACGATGGTTTCAATCCGAATTGTACTGGGGACTACTTTCATGCCAAAGGCATACCAACGGTGCTTTTTGAAGCCGGTCAATTAGGTAATGATTATACAAGAACAGCTATTACGTCGATTGTTGCGCAATGCTTGTCGAATCTTCTTGAGTTTTTATCTAAACCAATACCTGATCAATCAGACGACACCATTTTTACAGAATATTGTGAACTTCCAGAAAACAAAACGAATAGTTACGACGAGTTAGTCATTACAGAGAAGCATCAATTCTATGTGAGATACATAGAGGTCCTAATTAATAATCAAATAGATACGGTCTTTGAATTCACCGCTTACGATAATCAGGATTCACGTCTTTTAAACCTTAGACAAATATTAGACTATCGAAAGGCATCAGCCGAAGAACAGCAATTAATTCAACTAAGACTGAGTCAATACCTCGAAAATGAATAATTCTTAGAAATTTTTAATAAAATTGAATTATTTGTAAGATTTTCTTGATTTCTGTAGTATTTTTGCCGAA
>DFQX01000098.1 GCA_002381155.1 Flavobacteriaceae bacterium UBA3478
GGTCAAGAATGAGATTCACCAGAGAGATATATTTCAAGGTAACGATGCGCTTTCCAATAGCGTATGAGACGGGACTGGTTTTATAAACCACCACTTGTGGGGTACCTATTAATGCGGTTTCTAAAGTTGCCGTACCGCTGGTCACAACCGCTAAATGGGCTACTTGAAGAAGTTGTTGTGTTTTACCGAAAATGATTTTCGCCCCCTGCAAATAAGGTTCGTAAAAGGATGGAGTTTGTGAGGGTGCACCGGCAACGACAATATCAAAGGCTGTAAAATCTTTAGTTGCCTTAATGAGCTCTGGTAAGATTCTACTGATTTCTTGCTTACGGCTTCCTGGGAGTAATGCGATAATGGGTCGTTCACCGAAGCCTTGATCCCTTAGGAATTGATTGGTATCAGCTTCATTGCTATTAGCCATAGCATCTATGAGCGGATGGCCTACGAAGGTCGCGTCATGATTGTGTTTGCGATAGAAGTCGGGTTCAAAGGGTAGGGTTACATACAGGTGATCAACGTATGCTCTAATCTTTTCAACTCTACTCGATCTTGATGCCCAAACTTGAGGTGCAATGTAGTAATGAACTAGGATGCCATGCTCATGCGCCCATTTTGCGATTCTCAAGTTAAACCCTGAAAAATCGATAAGAATAAGTGCGGTAGGGTTAAAGCTTTGAATGTCTTTTTTGATAAAGTCGAAGGTCTTTCGAATGGTACTCAAATTTTGAAGTACCTCGATAAATCCCATAAAACCCATCTCTGAATAGTGCTTTGAAAGTTTGGCGCCAGCCTCTTTCATGGCATCACCTCCCATAGCCCTAAAGTCGGTATCGGCATCGATATGCTTTAGTGCCTGAATTAGGTTAGATGCATGTAAATCTCCGGAGGCTTCTCCTGCGATGAGGTAGTATTTCATTGGGCGGTTTGATTACAAGATACAATAAGCTTCTGCAATCTAATTTCAGTCTAATGAATTTTCCAAGAATTGATATGTGCCATACTGTGATGTGCGGTAAGATCGAATTGAGTAGGTACAATAGAAACATAGCCCGCTTCAAGCGCTGCAATGTCAGTATCTTCACCTTCATCTAAAAGGATGAAATCTCCGGTTAGCCAATAGTATTCTTTTCCAGTAGGGCTAATTCTTTTGTCAAAGCGCTCTTTCCAATTGGCTTTGGCTTGTCGACACACTCTCATTCCCTTCACTGCTGCGCCATCTGTTTTAGGAATGTTCACATTGAGAACGGTTCCGCTAGGAATTCCTTTGTCTAAAGCCTCTTTCACAAGGGTTTGAACCACGTTTTTGCAAGCCTCAAAATTAGCACCCCAAGAGTAGTCTAAAAGTGAAAATCCTATGGCTGGTATTCCTTCTACACCCGCTTCAATCGCTGCGCTCATCGTTCCAGAATAGATCACATTGATAGAAGAATTTGCTCCGTGATTGATTCCAGAAACTACTAGGTCAGGTTTACGGTCGAGAATTTCATGTAACGCAAGTTTAACGCAGTCGGCAGGAGTTCCACTAGTAGAGTAAGCCTGTAATCCCTTATATGCTCCGTCTAGATCGAGTCGGTGCACCTCTAGTGTACTATCTATCGTTATAGCATGCCCCATTCCTGATTGTGGACTGTCTGGGGCAACTACTACCACTTCTGCAATCTCTTTTACAAATTCGATGAGATGATTGATGCCGGGTGCGTTATATCCATCATCATTAGTAACTAAAATGAGTGGTCGCTTCACAATGCGTTAATTTTTAGCCAAATGTAACAAGAATCGTAAGGCCGAACAGGGCTAATTTGCGTAAATTAGAGATGAATTACGACCAAAATAGCGATAATGAAGAAGAAATTTGGTTTGGGCTTACTCGTCCTACTCCTTGGTTTTGCCTCTTGCAGTTTTACTGAGAATCACAGTTTTGAAACAGACAATAAGGACAAGCTCCTCATTGATTTAATCACTTATGTGCTAGAGAAAGGGCATTATAGTCCTAAAGAATTAGATGATCAATTTTCGGCCGAGGCCTTTGATCGTTTCATTGAGGGAATGGACCCGCTCAAGCGCTATTTTTTAGCGTCAGACATTGAATCTTTTGAAAAATACCGTCTGAGTATCGATGATCAGTTGATTAATAAGGAATTGGTCTTTTTTGATGAAGCCTACACCTTACTTGTTCAGCGCATTGAAGAAGCTGAGGCCAGATACGAGCGATTACTTTCTGATTCATTTGACCTTTCTTCTCCTTCGGTAGTTGAAATCGACTATGAGGAAATGCCTTTTGTAACTACCAAGGCTGAGCTTGAAGATCGTTGGGTACAGCAACTCACTATTAGCCTTTTGCCAGTGATGGATGCTCAATTGGAGAAATATGCTCGTGAAAATGAAGTGGAGGTCGATGCCATTGATGAATCAGTGCTTAATGAGCTACAAGAAAAGGCTAGAGAAGAACTGAAGCGAACTTTCTACGAGTACTTTCATTTTATCGGGGAGTTAGATCGTGAAGATTATTTTTCAACCTACATCAATGCGGTGGTTGAAACCTTCGATCCGCACACCTATTACTTTGCACCTACCGATAAGGATCGATTTGACATTGCTATGTCAGGTAAGTTCGAAGGCATCGGAGCTCGTTTGCAGAAAAAGCCTGAAGGTACTACAGTGGTAGAGATTATCTCAGGAGGCCCAGTATGGAGAGCAAAGGCTCTTGAAGTAGGTGATGAATTGCTTAAAGTTCGACAAGAAGAAGGCGAAGCAGTAGATATTTCAGGGATGCGTCTCGATGACGCTATTGAACTCATTAAAGGTCCTAAGGAAACCAAGGTGTATTTGACGGTGAAGCGTACGACCGGAGTGATTGAAGAAATTTCAGTGATTCGTGATGTGGTAGAACTTGAAGAGAGCTATGCAAAATCGGTAAAAATTTCGGATGAGGAATCTGAATTCGGACTCATTCATCTCCCCAAATTCTATGTGGACTTTGACGATTACAACGAGCGTAATGCAGCTATTGATGTCAAAGCTGAGCTTGAGCGACTGCAAGAAGAAGGCGTTGAAGGTGTTGTCTTAGATTTAAGAGATAATGGAGGAGGGTCTTTGCAAACGGTCGTTGACATGGCTGGTTACTTTATTGATCAGGGGCCTGTGGTTCAAGTTCGAACGGCCGGAGATCGCAGAGAGGTTCAAGAAGATCCTGAAAAGGGGATTTTATATGACGGACCACTCGTGGTTTTAGTCAACGAACTTTCAGCTTCTGCCTCAGAGATTTTAGCTGCCGCTTTACAAGATTATGGTCGAGCGGTGATCATTGGTAGCGAAAGAACTTATGGTAAAGGAACCGTACAGAATGTGATTCCTCTTTCAAATATTATTCGTTCAAACGAATTGGGTGATTTAGGTGCATTAAAAATTACTACTCAAAAGTTTTATCGAGTCAGTGGAGGCTCAACCCAATTAGATGGGGTAGCTTCAGACATAGTGATACCTGATCGCTTCAGTTATATTGATGTGGGTGAACGCGATCAAGATAACCCACTTTCTTGGGATCGAATAGCATCGGCTTATTACACTCCATGGCATAAGCAAATCGATTTCGAGCGTATTTTGAAAAGTAGTCAAGAGCGATTAGAAGTGAATCAATATGTCAAACTACTCGATGAAGAGGCGCGCTGGATCAGTGAGCAAAGAGCCGATGACACGGCTTATTTAGATCTTAAATCGTATCGCAAGAACAAAGAAGATTTGAAAAAGAAGTCTAAAGAATTTGAAGCGCTTGACAAATACGATACAAGACTGAAATTTAGCTCTTTACCTTATGAGCAAAGTCTATTTACAAAGGATTCTATACTTCGAGAGAAACGCGATCGCTGGCATAAAGAACTCGCTAGGGATGTTTACCTAGAAGAAGCCATAGCGGTACTTAAAGATTTAAAGCGATATACCTTCAACCGTCCGAACCCAATAAAGGGATAGGGAGTTAGTCAAAATGCGTTTTCAATCGATTTGCATCCATCTTTAAGAAGATGTAACACATCAAGCAGAAAAATAAGAGGCTTGACCCTCCATAACTAAAAAAGGGAAGGGGTATACCGATAGTAGGTAACATGCCTAATACCATTCCGATGTTTATGCTAAAATGGATGAAAAGTATCGACGTGATTCCGTAACCGTATATCCTGTGAAAAGCTTTTTTCTGGCGATCGGCCAAATAAATAAATCGAAGTAAAAGGGCTACAAAAGCCAAGATTACGAGGGCGCTAGTAATGAATCCCCATTCTTCCCCCACCGAGCTAAAAATGTAGTCAGAGTGCTGTGCAGGCACGAAATCTCCCTTGGTTCTGGTTCCTTCGAGAAAGCCTTTGCCAGACCATTTACCTGATGCGATGGCTTGTTTGGCTTGGTAGGTGTTGTATCCGATACTTTGTTTGATATCTAATAACCGGTCCTGATTGGTTTCAAGGTTCAACCAAAGTGAGAATCGATCTCTATGGTGCTGTTTGAATACCGAGTTGTATACCCAGGTAGTTGAAGCTATGATGGTAAATAAAATGACAGGATAAGAAATAGTAAACCATATCGGTGTTTTTAAACGCTTAGGTTTTAACCACAGATAGCTTAGATAAAGAGCGAGTGCTCCAATGAAAGTGTAAGTCAACCCAAACTTTAATGTAGCCGCAAAAGCAAGGATAAATGAAAGTACGAAGGTTAAATAATAAAGAGGAAGGCCCTCCCTGAATAAGACTAGAAAAAGAGAAAAGAATACGAGCGCACTCCCAGGATCAGGTTGAGCGATGACTAGTATTGAGGGCAAAACAAGAAGTAATACGGCATAACCCTGGTGCACACTATATCTTAGATCTACCTGAGTATCGCTTAGATATTTAGCAAGGGCTAAGGCGACGATCATTTTCATTAATTCTGAAGGCTGAAAGTTAAAAGGTCCTAAGTCGTACCAAGAGGTCGCTCCAGCGATGGTTTTTCCAAACACAAAAAGACCCAATAATAAGGCAATTCCGATGAGATAAAATACGCTCGAGAATCGCTCTATAAATTGGTCAGGAATAAAGCTGTAGAGAATGACTACAATGAGACTGAGGATGGCAAAGAATAATTGTTTGCCATAAAAAGTACCTAAATCGAGTAATGGGCCAGATAGGTCATTGCCCACAGTGGTACTATAGATGTTTACCCAGCCGAAACCGATTAAAAAGAGCAGTAGGAATATACTGACCCAGTCGAGTCTGAAAATGAGTAGATTACCACGCATATTCGTTGATTTCAAAGGGTTTTCCGCTCGTTGGTTTAGCGTATTCTTTGGCTAAGGTTTTCTCGAGCATTCGCTTTTCTAAATCCACTCGACTGATCTCGCCTTTTAGATATTTTTCGATCATGAGTGAGGCAATATGCCCGGCGTACCTATTCCCGTAATAGCCGTGTTCAATATATACTGCGATAGCAATTTTAGGGTCTTCAACCGGAGCAAAGGCAACAAAAACGGAGTGGTCAGTGAGCTGAACCTTTTCTCCATCGATACGGGTATAGTTCTCTACCGTACCCGTCTTACCTGCAAGACGTATTCCGGGTACTTGCAAGAATCGTGCAGTACCAGAGGTGTATACCGCTTCCATACCCTTAATTACGGGCTCAAAATGCTTTTCGTCGATGGTGGTATACCGTTTCTCTCTGAATTTATAATCGATACTGTTTCCTCCTTCTACTTCTTTTATAAGATGAGGGGTGATAAAGTATCCACGATTTGCAATAGCCGCGGTCATATTGGCTAGCTGAAGGGGAGTTGCGGCAATTTCTCCCTGCCCAATAGCATTTGAAATTACAAAAGTTGAAACCCATCGATTTCTTCCATAGGCACGATCATAAAATTCAGTAGATGGAATTCTCCCTGGGGCACCAGTGGGTAGGTCTGTACCCAAAAAGTCACCTAGTCCAAAACTTTTCATGTGTGCTTCCCAGGTATCATGGGCTTCAGTAGTGGTTTCAAACTTTCGGTAAAATGATCTAAAGCTTTCTGCAAAATAAGCATTGCAGGAATGAAGCAACCCTGAATTGAGATCTCTTACTCCACCACCACAGTGGCAGCCTCTCTTTACCCCAGCTACGTAAAAGCCCTCATCGCAGCTATAGGTTGTGCTGGGATTTATAGCACCTTCTTGCAAGGCCACAAGGGCATTCAGTGCTTTAAATGGAGATCCAGGAGAGGGTTGGGCCAGGATTGACCGATCCCAAGTAGGTCTTGAGAGACTGTCGTAATACATTGCGGTATAGTTGGCCGATCGTTGTCTTCCCACAAGCAGAGAAGGATCATAGGTGGGGCCGCTGATCATACTTAGGATTTCACCCGTTTTAGGTTCAATGGCAACGATACCTCCTCGTTTACCGTTCATCAGACGCTCACCATATTCTTGTAGCGTCTTGTCAATCGTAATATGGATATTCTTCCCCATTTCTGGAAGACTATCTAGACTTCCTTCTTTGTAGGGCCCGATAACTCGATTAAATCGATCTTTTTGCACATAACTGACCCCTTTTTTCCCGCGTAATACTTCTTCGTATTGTCGTTCTAACCCTGTTCTTCCAATGTTTTCTCCAGGGATGTAGTAATCGTTTCTGAGTACATCGTCGGTATTTACTTCACTGATGTAACCGAGCACGTGAGCGGCCCTAGTGGTGTAATAATCTCGTAATGATTTCTTGCGGATGAAGAATCCCTGAAAGCGACGAAGTTTTTCTTGAAGCGCGGCATAACTTTCTTTGGAGAGGTTGGCAACAAGCACAGAGGGTAGTCTTGTCGAATACCTGCGCGCTCTTTCCATTTTATCGATGAATTCTTCCTTCTCTAAATCTAGGAGTTTTAAGAATTCTAAAGTGTCTAATGATGTTACCTCTCGAGGCGTAACCATAACATCATAGGCGGGCTGATTACCAACGAGAAGATTTCTGTTTCTGTCGTAAATAAATCCTCTTTCGGGGTAGAGGTAGTTCTTGGTTATAGCTGGATCTGACTCTACAATGTTAGATTCCTCATAAAATAACTGCAAACTGACAAGCTTGCCAATGAAGAGTAAGCCGACAATGATGATAACTAGCGAATAAAAAAATCGCGACATAGAGGGTTAGCGCTTTTGCAATGAAAACAACTGTATGAGTAGCCATCCGACCAAAAAACTTAGTGGCAGATGAATAATCAATTGTTTCAAAATTACAAAAGCACGGCTTAGATCGAAGACTTCAGCCGAGAAGAAAATAAAATGATGTGTTAACAACAGTAAAAAAAGAAAATAACTATGTTGTCCTAGATTGCCTTGAAGCTTGCTGTCATTGTAATATTCGACTCTAATGCCATAAGCCAATCGCAAGAATGAAGGTCTTAAATAGGCGGCCACGGTCATGGCTACGGCATTAAGGGCAAGTGTGTCTGTAAAGCTATCCGCTACTAATCCGAGTAAGAACGATAAGAAGATGCTTAGGGAATAATTGCTGTCGGTCGGATAGGTAAATAGGAACAGTGCCAAAAGCATTGGTTGAGCCACACCGAAGAATTCGATACCACTAAATACCAGTACCTGCAGTAATAGTACCCAGATAAAACGCCATAAGAGAATTAGACCACTAGAATCCATTAGTTTGATTTTCAAGTGAAACCTGTTCCTCTTTCAAGGTGTTTTTTATGACATAGACCTGATCTAGATTAGACATATCATTGAAGAGTCGTACTTCAGCTTTATAAAAACTACTGTTGTCCGGAATACTGTAGGCGCTTACTTGCCCGATAGGTATCCCTGCAGGGAAAACGCTGGACATACCTCCGGTTACAATAGTGTCTCCGATTTGAATATTTGAAATTTTCGGAAGATCAACTAAGGTGCAACGATCAATGGTTTTTGTATCCCATATTAGCGAACCAAAATGTTTCGTGTTTTTTAACGCAGCATTGATGCTAAGATCTTTATGAAGTAGTGGTATCACAGTAGAAAAATGATCGCTGGTTCGTTCTACGACACCCACTACCCCCTTGTCTGAGACAACTCCCATATCTTGGATAATACCCTGGTATGCTCCTTTATTCAGGGTGATTAGGTTTTTTTCCCGAATAACACTGTTTTTAATCACTTTTGCAGGGCTCACCACATACTGCTTCAAGGTATCTGTATTTCCAAACTTTCCTTCGATGAGCGCCTTTTCAAATTGTGACTGATAAAGCGCTTCACGTAGTTGAGCATTTTCTTCAGATAATCGCCGGTTTACCTGTTTTAGATTGAAATAGTCTTGTAGATTTTCTTTCAGTTGATAGATACTTCCAGAAACTTTGCTCGAAGAACTTAGCCACTTAGCTCGCTGCGGTGTCTCGGCGGTAATGGTGAGTCCAAGCCCAATGGCAAGTAATAAAAGGGTGAGTACCTCTGCACGCCTATTGATCAATAAGGCCAGCAGTTTCTCCATTATTGGATCAATACTGTTTTATAAGTCTCTAGATGTTTAAGCGCAGTTCCTGTACCACGTACGACTGCTCTAAGTGGATCTTCAGAAATATAAACTGGTAGGTCAGTTTTGCCAGAGAGACGTTGATCTAGCCCTCTAAGAAGTGCACCACCACCGGCAAGATAAATTCCTGAATTATAAATATCTGAAGCCAGTTCTGGTGGGGTTTGAGATAGCGTTTCCATAACGGCTTCTTCGATACGAACAATAGATTTATCTAGTGCCTTAGCCACTTCTCGATATCCGATCACTATCTGTTTCGGTTTTCCAGATAGTAAATCACGGCCTTGAATTTCTAAGTTCTCTGGTGGATTATCTAGTTCGTCAGTCGCTGAACCGCATTCGATTTTAATCTTTTCAGCAGTTCGCTCACCAATGAACAAGTTGTGTTGGGTACGCATGTAGTTGATTATGTCGTTCGTAAACACATCACCAGCAATTTTAACCGAGCGATCTACAACGATACCGCCAAGAGCAATTACAGCAATTTCGGTAGTACCTCCACCGATATCAACGATCATATTACCTTTAGGTTTCATGATATCTAGACCAATACCAATAGCAGCAGCCATGGGTTCATGGATCAGATAGACCTCTTTACCATTTACGCGCTCTGCAGACTCTTTTACCGCTCGCATCTCCACCTCTGTAATTCCTGAAGGAATACAAATGACCATACGAAGCGAAGGCGGAAATAGCCTTTTCTTTAGAGCAGGCACACTTTTAATCAGCATACCAACCATCTTTTCAGAAGCGTCAAAGTCTGCTATAACACCGTCTTTTAAGGGTCGAATCGTTTTGATATTCTCATGGGTTTTACCCTGCATGAGGTTGGCCTCTTGACCAACGGCAACGATTTTGCCTGACATTCTATCGCGGGCTACAATTGAAGGACTATCAACAACCACCTTACCATTGTGAATGATCAGTGTGTTAGCCGTTCCAAGGTCAATTGCTATCTCTTCGGTTAAAAAATCAAAAAAGGCCATAGTTTACGCTTGCTGTAGATGCTTTCGAATGTACGAAA
Organism: Flavobacteriaceae bacterium UBA3478; assembly: GCA_002381155.1. Taxonomy (GTDB): domain Bacteria; phylum Bacteroidota; class Bacteroidia; order Flavobacteriales; family Flavobacteriaceae; genus UBA3478. Next base: position 9,521 of record DFQX01000098.1, read on the forward strand.
ATTAATGTTTGAAATGACGAGTACCTGTCATTACCATTGACATTCCTGCTCCGTCACAGTATTCAATGCTTAATTCATCTTTAATTGAACCTCCAGGCTGAATTACCGAAACAATTCCTGAATGATCTCCAATTTCAACACAGTCGGGGAAAGGGAAGAATGCATCTGAGGCCATTACAGAACCTTTTAAATCAAAATCAAAACTCTTGGCTTTGTGGATGGCCTGATTAAGAGCGTCAACTCTTGAGGTTTGGCCGGTCCCGCTAGCGATAAGCTGTTTATTTTTTGCGATAACGATGGTATTCGATTTGGTGTGTTTGCAAATTTTCGATGCAAACAGAAGGTCTTCAATTTCAGCTGATGTTGGGGCTTTTTTGGTAACCACCTTTAAATCTTCTGTAAGATCCGTTTTTGAATCACGATCTTGTACTAAATATCCGTTAAGAGCAGTTCTTACCTGGCTCTCTGGTAGATTCCAGTGTTTTTGGCGAAGTAAGATTCGATTCTTCTTTTCGCTGAGTATTGCTTGGGCTTCTTCTTCGAATGAAGGAGCGATAACTACTTCGCAAAATAGAGACTGGATTTCTTTCGCAGTGGCTACATCGATTGATTTGTTGGCGATAAGAATACCTCCAAATGCAGAAACTGGGTCTGCAGCTAGTGCATCGCGATAAGCTTCGACTAGAGATTCTCTTGAGGCTAATCCACACGCGTTGTTGTGTTTCAAGATGGCAAACGTTGGCTCATTATCTTTAAACTCGCTCATCAGTGTAAGCGCAGCATCAACGTCTAGTAAATTATTGTACGACAGTTCTTTTCCGTGTAATTGGTTAAATAAATCACCAAAATCGCCAAAGAAGTAGCCTTTTTGGTGTGGATTTTCTCCGTATCGAAGCACCTTAGCCTCATTCGAGCTCAAACGCAACGCTGGCAGTTCTTCTTTACTATTGAAATAATTAAAAATTGCCGTGTCGTAGTGGGAAGAAGTTGCAAAAGACTCCGCTGCAAATTTTTGACGGTCAGAGATGTCAGTCGCTCCCTGTTTTTCTTCAAGAAGATTAAAAAGTGAAGCGTATTGACTCACTGATGAGATACATACTACATCGTTAAAGTTCTTTGCTGCTGCGCGTATTAATGAAATACCCCCGATATCAATTTTTTCAATAATCGCCTGGTGACTTCCACCATCCGCTACGGTTTTCTCAAACGGATACAAGTCAACAATAACTAGATCGATCTGAGGGATTTTAAATTCTTGAAGTGTTTTCTGATCTTCTACCTCCTCACTTCGGTTAAGAATTCCTCCAAAAATCTTTGGGTGAAGTGTCTTCACTCGTCCTCCTAAAATTGAAGGATAGTCAGTGATAGTCTCAACGGCAATCACATCGATTCCTAAATCTTTAATGAATTTTTCGGTACCTCCAGTCGAGTAGAGGATTACTCCAAGGTCATTTAATTTCTTTACAATAGGTTCAATACCATCTTTATGAAAGACAGAGATTAGGGCCGATTGGATCGTTTTCGTTGAGTTCATAATTATACTATTTCTGCTACTTTTTGATTGACGAATTCTAGGAGTTTTACATCCTCTTCTGTGAAAGAATCTGGAGTGTGTGAGTCGATATCTATTTGACCGATGTTCTTACCGTTTTTAAAAAGTGGAATAACGATCTCTGATTTTACCGTTAAACTGCAAGCGATATAATTGTCTTGCGCACTAACATCGGGTACGACAAAGTTTTGATTCGACAGGGCGACTTGTCCACAGATTCCTTTTCCGAATGGGATTGTGGTATGATCAGTAGGTTCTCCCGCAAATGCTCGGAGTTTCAAAGTTTGCGTTGCGTCTTCGTGAAAGTAGAAGCCTACCCAGTCGTAGTGAATGATACTTGATCGCAATAGTTCGCAAATTTGCTCGAGACGTTCTCCTACCGATAAGGCTTCATTATCAACCAATTGAGAAACGGCGTTTTGGAGTGCTTGCATTACCTTTGTATTAAACTACAAAAGTAGAATAACCTCTTATTTTTACCAATGAAACAGACCTTTTATATCGACGGAATTACTTGCATGTCCTGCGTAGCCAGGCTCAAAGAGTTTTATGTCGAAAAGCAAGGAGTAAGCGAAGTCGAGATTGAAAAAGAAAGTGGTAAGATTACTTTGTCCACTAACCAAAGGCTCTCTGAAGCTACACTTTCAGAAGGATTAGCTGAAAAATACACCTTTAGGGCATCGCCTGTCTTTTCAGAAAAAGCTGAGGTGTCGAAATGGAAGCAATTATATCCGCTTTACCTGATCGGTGCCTACTTGTTTGCATTTAGCGGTTTTCGCTGGGCAACCTCAAGTCTTGAAGATGCAATGCTTGATTTTATGGGAAGCTTCTTCTTGGTGTTTAGTTTTTTCAAATTTCTTGACTTGAAAGGTTTTGCACCTTCGTTCTCTATGTACGATCCCATCGCTAAAAAGTTACCGTTTTATGGAAAAGTTTACCCATTTTTAGAAGTTATCCTCGGAGCACTTTTCATCGCTCGATTTGAGGTTCAAATCCTGTTATATATCACCTTGGTAATCTTGGGGTCAACTACTCTTGGTGTAATTCGTTCATTACTTGACAAGAGACAAATTCAGTGCGCCTGTTTGGGTACGGCACTAAAGCTTCCAATGACTGAAGCAACATTCATTGAAAATGCAGTCATGCTGGCTATGACCTTCTACATGCTATTCTAAATAGAGCAGAAAGCCATAAAAGAAAAGCCCCCAAATTTGGGGGCTTTTTTATAAGTAAGATGTAAAAAATTACATCATGCCTGGCATTCCGCCACCCATTGGTGGTCCTGCCGGAGCATCTTCTTTGATATCAATAAGTGCGCATTCTGTAGTTAGAATCATACCTGATACTGATGCAGCATTCTCTAAGGCCACACGAGTAACTTTCTTAGGGTCGATAATTCCAGCTTCAAGCATATTCACGTATTGATCGGTTTTCGCATCATATCCGAAGTCGTCTTTACCTTCAAGAACTTTAGATACAACTACTGAACCTTCTCCACCTGCATTTTCTACGATGGTGCGAAGTGGGGCTTCGATAGCACGCTCAACGATTTGGATACCGGTTTTTTCATCTGCATTCGTTGTTTCGATGCTTGAAAGAACCGATTTTGCACGAACTAGTGCAACACCTCCACCGGCAACAATACCTTCTTCAACAGCAGCGCGTGTTGCGTGAAGTGCATCATCCACACGGTCTTTCTTCTCTTTCATTTCAACCTCTGAAGCAGCTCCGACATAAAGAACAGCAACACCTCCTGCTAGCTTCGCAAGACGCTCTTGTAGTTTCTCTTTGTCGTAATCAGAAGTTGTGGTCTCGATTTGAGCTTTGATTTGGTTGACACGAGCAGTAATGTCATCTGCATTACCAGCACCATTTACGATGGTTGTGTTATCCTTATCAATGCTTACTTTCTCTGCAGTACCTAACATGTCGATAGTCGCGTTATCAAGGCTAAATCCACGCTCTTCAGCGATTACTGTACCACCAGTTAAGATGGCGATATCCTCAAGCATTGCCTTACGACGATCTCCAAATCCTGGAGCTTTAACTGCAGCAATACGAAGTGATCCGCGAAGTTTGTTTACTACTAAAGTAGCAAGAGCCTCACCGTCTACATCTTCAGCAATAATTAGAAGAGGCTTACCACTTTGAGCAACAGGCTCAAGAACGGGTAATAAGTCTTTCATTGCTGAAATCTTCTTGTCGTAAAGAAGGATGTATGGGCTTTCAAGCTCAGTAGTCATCTTCTCTGAATCGGTAACAAAGTAAGGAGATAGGTATCCGCGATCGAATTGCATTCCTTCTACTACATCTACGTAGGTGTCGGTTCCTTTCGCTTCTTCAACAGTGATTACTCCCTCTTTACCTACTTTTTCGAAGGCTTGAGCGATAAGATCACCAATCGTTCCGTCATTATTTGCAGAAATAGCAGCTACTTGCTTGATTTTGTCTGTTGAGTCACCAACGGTTTTTGATTGTTTGTGAAGATCTTCTACTAAGGCTTCAACCGCTTTGTCAATACCTCTTTTAAGATCCATCGGATTAGCACCTGCTGCAACGTTCTTTAAACCTTCTTTTACGATGGCTTGTGCAAGTACAGTAGCCGTAGTGGTACCGTCACCCGCAAGATCGTTAGTTTTAGAAGCTACTTCTTTAACCATTTGTGCTCCCATGTTTTCAAGAGCATCGGTTAACTCAACCTCTTTTGCAACGCTAACTCCATCTTTAGTTACCGATGGGCCACCAAAAGATTTTGAAATGATCACGTTTCTTCCTTTCGGACCAAGCGTTACTTTAACTGCATTTGCTAATGCATCGACACCTCTTTTTAGGCCGTCTCTTGCTTCAATGTCAAATTTGATATCCTTTGCCATAATTTTTCGAATTAGATAATTGCTAAAATGTCACTTTCACGCATCATGAGGTACTCAGTTCCCTCAAGTTTTAACTCAGTTCCTGCGTATTTCCCGTAAAGAACTGTGTCACCTACCTTAACTGTAAGTGGCTCGTCCTTGGTTCCAGGACCAACAGCTACGACAGTACCTTTTTGAGGCTTCTCTTTTGCTGTGTCTGGAATGATAATACCAGAGGCTGTCTTAGTCTCAGCCTCTAAGGGCTCAACTAGAACCCTGTCAGCTAATGGTTTGATAGTTGGATTTGACATAATATGTTTGTTTTAAAAGTTTTTCGATTTCTAAAAAGACGAAAATGATGCCAAAGGAGAAAAACTGACAAGCTGTAATAAAAAATGCCAGCTTGTCTGACAAGCTGGCATTTGTATCTTTTCGGCTGAAGTAAATCTTACTCCTCGTTCTCTGTTGAAGTTGCAGGAATTTCTACGGCTGCTGGAGCAACTTCTTCGATAACTGCTTCACTACCATCTAATACTTTAGAATCGTTTTGGGCGAATCCACTTCTCAAAGAAACATTCGATAGTAGAATAAGGGCTACTAGAAGAATAGCTAATGTCCATGTAGTTTTGTCTAAAAAGTCGTTAGTATTCTTAACTCCACCTACCACTTGTGTGCTACCTCCAAAGCTAGAAGAAAGACCTCCTCCTTTCGGATTTTGAACCATTACTACTAATGTGAGTAGCAGAGAAACTACGATGATTAGAATCAGAAATATGCTAAATGTGCTCATATTTATTCACTTAATCCTTGGCTTTAAGGGCCTTGGCATTTTTAATTTGGTTGGCAAAGAAACTACTTTTTTCTGGATATTTCAAAGAAAGCGCCTTGTACGCTTTAATTGCTTTTCCATATTTTTTTTGGTCAAATAAAAGTTGGGCTAAAGTCTCAGTAACGACATCTTCAAGGTCAAACTTATTTTCGTAATTAATTTGAGAGTCTGGCTCCCCACTTACCGCTTTAATCTTAGGGTTACTCTCAATAAACTGATCGAGTAGAGCAAACCTCCGTTCTTGTTCATTTGAGCTAACACCACCAACAAGGTCAACAGTCTGTCCGCTCACCATAAGTTTCATCCAGTCAGCAAAAGATTTTTGTACGCTGGTTTCTGAAGTCTCTACAGATCCTTCGAGTTCGAAGCTCGGTCTTTCAATAATTGGGATTTGAGGGCTGGGTACGACTTCTTGTAGTTCAATTTCAAAAGTTTGCTTAACGTGGGTTAAGGCGTGTACAACTCTATTCTCTCTGGGTTTAACGCCTGCTAATTCAACTTCTTCTTCTACATCTTGAATTTGCTGATATGATGTACTAGAAATACTCGATTCGTCAATGTCAATAGAATCATTGATTCCTATGTCAAGAGCGTGTAAGATTGCGTGCTTTGAACTCAAACTTGCGGCTCTTTGAAGCGCGTATTGTTTGGTCTCAGGTCGTTCACTCGAAAGCCAAAGTAGCGCCCATGCACTTTGCATGTAAGGGTAACGTTTCGTTATTCCTCGAATTTCTTCGCGATCTTCTTCTCCTATCTTCTCGAAATTTTCGAGCCAATCATTATATATTGAAGCGTTAACTAGCATTACCAGTCTGCTAATGAGGCGTTAAAAATATCTTGAGTAATTCGTTCAAACAGCACCTCGTGGGCCTCCGCTTTTACACTTTCTAAAAGGCTCGTTGCAGGAAAGTCGTAAAAGAAACTAAAACGCTTTTCGAAGATTGAATCCTCTTTCGTATTGTTGTTAAATCTAACATTTACTGCCATGTTTAACCGGTTTTGAGCAGCGGATTGATTCGCGGTTG
>DFQX01000097.1:0-904 GCA_002381155.1 Flavobacteriaceae bacterium UBA3478
CAGAGATATCGTCAAGCGATCTAGATTGATTCACTATTGCCTTTTCAATGACGTCTAGATTCTCGGCTGCCTCTTTAATCAGTTCTGAATTATTCTGCCCTTCATACTTTCGGTAGCGATTCACCCCACCAAAGCCAGAATAATATTGTTCTTCAGGGATAGGGTCCATCTCGAAATATAGACGGTAAACCTCGTTATCTCGTTGTCTTAAATTTTCGAGGGCCTCTGCCGTTCGGTCGAGACGCTTAATAAAATTCTGATAGTCTTGTTTGTAATTATCTAACTCGCGTTGAAGAACAATTTCGTTTGAGTTGCGTACCCAACCTAGTTGGTTGAACGAATAAAAGATCGCTGCTCCCGATAGCGCCGAAGCCATAAAAAATAGACCAAACTGCCATAATTTGCGAAGAGGCCTCGAGGCAACCTTTCGATACGACAGGGTATCTGGGTCGTAGTAATACTTCTGCTTGCGCTTTTGGTCTTTCAAATTGTTCTATTTTTGGGGCAAAATTACCACCCAAAGATACGTTTTTGATATGAACGCGAATCTCGTCCGCAAGACCTTCTTAGATTTCTTTAAATCGAAAGGACACCAAATCGTTCCTTCAGCACCCCTAGTGATGAAGAACGACCCCACACTTTTGTTTACTAATGCGGGTATGAATCCGTTCAAAGAGTATTTTCTGGGGAACACGGAGGCCGCCGATAAGCGCGTTGCAGATACCCAGAAATGTCTTCGAGTGAGTGGTAAGCACAACGATCTAGAAGAGGTAGGTAAGGATACCTATCACCACACCCTTTTTGAAATGCTCGGCAACTGGAGCTTCGGAGATTACTTCAAAAAAGAAGCTATTTCTTGGGCTTGGGAGCTGTTAACCGAAGTGTATAAGCTAGACAAGGATCG
>DFQX01000097.1:1126-7924 GCA_002381155.1 Flavobacteriaceae bacterium UBA3478
CAATGCCGATCATCCCCAAGTCGTTGAAATCTGGAACTTAGTTTTCATGCAATTCAATCGCAAGGCTAACGGAAGTCTAGAGCCGCTGCCCGCTAAGCACGTTGATACGGGAATGGGCTTTNNCTCTGGAAAGAGTTTATCGCAGAGGAGCGCATTCTTCTTGGAAACAAAAAAGACAATTTCTGGGAAATGGGAGAGCAAGGCCCTTGTGGTCCTTGTTCTGAAATTCACATTGATCTTCGCTCTGATAAGGAGCGTCAATTAACTCCAGGAGATCAACTCGTCAATGCCGATCATCCCCAAGTAGTTGAAATCTGGAACCTCGTTTTCATGCAATTCAATCGTAAGGCCAACGGAAGTCTTGAACCGCTACCCGCTAAGCATGTTGATACGGGAATGGGCTTTGAAAGGTTGTGTATGGCTCTTCAGGGTAAGCAGTCGAACTACGATACCGATGTATTTACTCCGCTCATCACTACTTTAGAAAAAATTAGTGGTCAAACCTATGGAAAAGAGGAATCTACCGATATCGCTATTCGTGTAATTGTCGATCACGTTCGAGCAGTTGCTTTCGCTATTGCTGACGGACAGCTTCCTTCAAATAACGGTGCCGGATATGTCATTCGAAGAATTTTACGCAGAGCTATTCGTTACGGATTCACGTTCTTAGGTCAATCTGAACCTTTCGTATACCGACTTGTGGATACGCTTGAATCTCAGATGGGTGAGGCGTTTCCTGAATTAACCGCTCAGAAGACTCTGATCACTTCGGTAATCAAAGAAGAAGAGCAATCGTTCTTAGCCACTCTTGAAGCGGGATTAAAACGCCTAGATAGTTTACTTATCGAAACAAGCAATAAGGAACTCTCAGGAGAGAAGGCGTTCGAATTATACGACACCTTTGGTTTCCCAATCGATCTTACTGCGCTAATTCTTTCAGAGAAGGGTTACACTTACGATGAAAATGGTTTCAAAGAGGCGTTAGCTGCTCAAAAGCAGCGCTCAAAGGCAGATGCAACCTCAGAAAAGAGTGATTGGATCATCGTAAATGAAGGTTCTGGAGAAGGATTTGTCGGTTATGATCATCTTGAAATAAACGGTGTACAAATTTTGAAATACCGCGAGATCAAGCAGAAGAATGAGCAGCTCTTTCAACTGGTACTAAATACCACTCCTTTCTATCCAGAAGGAGGAGGGCAGATAGGAGATCGCGGGAGGTTGCGTTCAGATGCGGGTGATATTCATATCTATACCACCAAAAAAGAGAATAACGAGATTCTGCATTTTACAAAGAAGCTACCAAGCTCATTAGAAGGAACATTTACAGCGATTATAGATCAGGAGGCTCGCAGAGATACCACCGCTAACCACACCGCTACTCACCTGTTACATCAAGCCCTTAGAGAAGTGCTAGGTACGCATGTGGAGCAACGTGGTTCGTCAGTTCAACCAGGAAGTTTGCGATTTGATTTTTCGCACTTTGCAAAGATGACTGCTGAAGAACTTGCTGAGGTAGAACGATTAGTAAATCAACGAATCCATGAAGGTCTTTCACTAGTAGAGGCCCGATCTGTTGCTATGGAGACGGCAATTGCTGAGGGTGCAATGGCTCTATTCGGAGAGAAATACGGAGATACCGTAAGAACCATTCGTTTCGGGGAATCCATCGAGCTTTGTGGGGGAACACACGTTAACAATACCTCAGAAATCTGGCAATTTAAGATTGTAAGTGAGGGAGGAGTTGCAGCGGGTATCCGACGCATTGAGGCGATTACGGCGAAAGGGGTTCGTGAATATTTTAGAGAGACAGAGGAACTTATCGAACAGCTTTCTGAACGTTTTCCAAAAGCACAAGACTTAATAAAAGCGGTCGATGACACCCTTAGCGAACTTGCTGCTATCAAACAAGAAAGAGACGCACTTGTTGCTGAAAAAATCAAACATATTAAAGCTGCGATTGGCATGCGAATCACTAAGATAGACGATATTCAATTTGCCGCCGTTCCTGTTGATCTTGATGCGGCTGCCATGAAGCAGATATCCTTTGATCTAGCCGCTCAGCATAAAGGATTATGCCTTGTACTTGGTGCACAGGTGGGAGAAAAGGCGTTATTATCGATTTATATTGATAAGGAAATCGCAGCAACTAAGGGTTTAAGTGCCTCTAAGATGATTCGTGAATTAGGGTCACACATCCAGGGGGGTGGAGGAGGACAAGACTTCTTTGCCACTGCGGGCGGAAAGAACCCTGCGGGTATACCACAAGCCTTAGAAGCAGCTAAAGCGCTCTTTAATTAGCGAATCGGATATTTAGCTAAAATCGCCGAAACGTACCGATCGATTAGCTTTTGACGACCCTCTGGGTTAGTCACATTGGTCAGTATGCCGCTGCCTTTGCCTTGCCAAATAAGTTGCTTCTTTTCGGCATCTAATATATCAATGAGTAGTACCCCTCGATCATAAGTACTTACCGTCTGATTATTCATAGGGCCCCACATCCAAGGGTTAAATCCCCAGCCCCAACCAATACCCCAAGCCTGGTTGTTGATATCTACTCTAGATTCTTCGTCAGTAGCAATGCTGATAAGAAGATCGGCATTTTCAGTAAGTATATATCCCTTCGCAGTCATTTGAGACTCAATCGACTTTAGGATGCGTCTTTTATCTAGATCAGATATTTCAGCCTGATCAATCGTCGGTTTGTAGAAAGCGAAACTCGAGTAATTTGAAAAATTGACTTCGGTATCGTAGTCGGTAAAGACTCGAATTGAACTGCAGGATGCTAGCAGTAACAGGCTTAAAAAAGCCCCAAATAAGTACATTGATTTTTTCATAGCATATTCATTTAACTAACTCACTATGAAGTTACAACTCAGAGCCGATATAAGTCAATAGCCTTAAGCTCTTCGATTTTGTTTAGGATCATACCCATAAGGGCAGTGACGGCAGCCGCTTTCACAGCAGTAGCCTCTTTTTAAATGGTATTTTTCGGTAAATACCCGATAGCCATTTTCAGTATAGTAATCGCCTTCTTCGACGGGAATATGCTTTTTCACGCCACAAAGATAAGACTGTAGACAAGTTGTGAAAACTTCGAGTTGCTTTACCGTCACATTCCCGATAACTTTATCTTATGCCAATGACTGAAACCTCTCGCAATCAACTCATTCGATTACCTATGGTACAATCGGCGGGAGTAGAACTTTGGGTAAAGCGTGAAGACGAATTGCATCCCCTAATATCGGGAAACAAGTTTCGCAAGCTCAAGTACAATATTGAAGAGGCTCGCCAGCAGCGTGCTCATACTTTACTCACTTTTGGAGGAGCGTTTAGCAATCACATTCTAGCTACTGCTGCTGCAGCTGCTGAGTACGGATTTAAAAGCATTGGAATTATCCGTGGAGAAGAATTGGCCAATTCAGTAGCTACCAACCCAACCCTCTCTAAAGCACAAAAGCTTGGAATGAAGTTTGTTTTTGTCTCTCGCTATCGGTACCGAGAATTAACCGCTGACCCCGAGAAGGCCCGATCGTTATCAGAAAAGGGAGGTCAGTATTTGATTCCTGAAGGAGGGAGTAATTCGCTAGCCGTTAAGGGTGTTTCAGAATTGTTTATCGATGAAGACATTCGTGCAGATTATATCTGCAGTCCTGTAGGTACAGGAGCCACCTTGGCCGGGATTGTTGAGGGAGCGCATCCGACCCAAATGGTAAGAGGCTATGCCTCGTTAAGTCATGAAGGATTATATGATGAAGTCAAACGTTTCACTGCCAAAGACAGTTTTGAGATTATTGATAACTACACTTTTGGTGGATACGCCAAAACCACCTCTGAACTCATCTCTCGAATGAACTGGTTCTACAAGCAGACTAAAATTCTGCTCGACCCTGTCTACACCGGTAAAATGATTTTTGGATTATTAGAGGACATCAAACGTGGTGCATTTGAGAAAGGAAGCGTAATTTTGGCTATCCATACCGGTGGTTTACAAGGAATCGAGGGTATGAACGATCGACTAGAACGTAAGGGTCAACTTAAGATCAACATTTGATGCATATTAAGAATTTTTCAGGTTACGCTGCTATAACGTTATTTCTCGGTTTAGTTCTCCAAAGTTGTACGCCTAACCCTGAGTTATATCGAATTGCACGCTCAAAAACAACCGAGCAGAATTTAGGAAAATCAATCGGAGAACGCACCAAAGACGCTATCGATGATTTAGGTCTTAAATCCTGGTCTGAAAAAGATTACGAGAAGTTTATTTCAGAAAAAGCCTATATCGAAAGTTTTGCTGAGATAGCTATGAAAGAAATGAAGTTGTACGGAGTTCCTGCTAGTATCACCCTTGCGCAAGGGATTCTCGAAACGAATGCTGGTAAGAGCGAGCTTGTTAAGTCCTCGAACAATCATTTTGGGATTAAATGCCACGATAGCTGGACCGGCGATTCGGTTTCTTACGATGACGACGCGAAGGGGGAATGCTTTAGAAAATACAGAAGCCCGATCACCTCGTATAGAGATCATTCTAAATTTCTCACCTCAAGACCTCGCTATTCAAGCCTTTTTGAATTGAGACCTACCGATTATAAGAGTTGGGCCAGAGGGTTACGTGCAGCCGGATACGCCACAGATAATAGTTACTCAGATAAGTTAATCGCTATCATCGAGCGTAACGATCTCGATAAATACGATGACATGACCCTTGGTAAGCGTCGACGTCAGTTGAAAAAGGAAACGCGTAAAGAAAAAGTAGGCGATGTTCTTACACAGGCTAAGACGGCCATTACCAGTATCGGGAAGAGAACACGCGAGATGGCCGATCAGGCACAAGACGACATTGCCAATGCTTACAGAGGCTTAGCACATAGAGTGACCAAAGGAGATACGCTTTATAGTATTGCCAAGAAATACGAGGTTACTGTAGAATCGATTAAGAAAATGAATTTGCTCGATACCGACGACTTGTCAATCGGTCAAATTCTTGAAATTCCCAAGAGAGTAAAATGACAGTATATCAAAGAAGTAGTGCCCTTTTTCAGGAGGCTAATAAAGTAATCCCTGGAGGAGTAAATTCACCGGTACGTGCCTTTAAATCGGTAGGAGGAACTCCCGTGTTCGTCAAGGAGGCCAAGGGTGCCTATTTACACACTGAAGATGGTCATCGACTCATCGATTATATTTCTTCATGGGGTCCGCTCTTATTCGGACACGCTTTTGAGCCCGTGTTAGCAGCAGTAACTGAGCGTGCCAAAAAGGGAACCTCATTTGGTATGCCTACGGAGCTTGAAACCCAGCTAGCTCAGAAGGTGGTTTCAATGGTGCCTAACGTTGACAAAGTACGTTTTGTGAATTCTGGTACCGAAGCTTGTATGAGTGGAGTGCGTCTAGCTCGTGGATTCACTAGGCGTGAGAAGCTAATTAAATTCGCTGGCTGTTATCATGGACACTCTGATGCCTTTTTAATTCAAGCAGGTAGTGGAGCAGTAACCTTTGGTAGCCCAAATAGCCCTGGAGTGACTGCAGGTACCGCAAAAGATACGCTACTTGCAGAGTACAATAATCTAGAATCGGTTAAGACACTAATCGATGCTAATCCTGAGCAAATTGCGGCGATTATCGTAGAGCCGATAGCGGGAAATATGGGGTGTATCATTCCTGCCGAAGGATTCTTAGAAGGTCTCAGAGAACTCTGCGACGCCAATGGAATTCTATTGCTATTTGATGAGGTAATGACCGGTTTTCGTTTAGCCGCTGGTGGTGCTCAAGAGACCACTAAAGTTGCTGCCGACATTGTGATGTACGGAAAGGTAATCGGAGGAGGTCTCCCCGTAGGTGCTTTTGCTGCTCGAACTGAAATTATGCAACACTTAGCTCCAGAGGGACCCGTTTATCAAGCCGGTACACTTAGTGGAAATCCTCTCGCCATGGCAGCGGGACACTCCATGCTCTCAGTGATAGAGGCTGATAATGAGGTATTCTCAAGATTGGAGCATAAGGCTACGTTACTTGAATCTGGCATTCATAACGTTCTTTCTGAAAAGGGTATTGCTCACACGCTTAATCGCTACGGTAGTATGATTTCGGTGCACTTCTCAGAAGAGCCGGTGGTGAATTTTGCTACGGCTGCCGCCGCTAGTGGTCCTCGATTTAACAGCTACTTTCATCATATGCTTGCAAACGGAGTGTATTTACCTCCTTCGGCATTTGAGGCGTATTTCTTAAACGATGCGCTTTCAGAGTCAGATATTGATTTTACGATTGAAGCGCTCAAAAGCTGGAACCCGTAATTATTAGGAATAAAAAAAGCCCGCATCGCGGGCTTTTAATTTTTTAAAGGCTCAGGAATTATTTCTTTTTCAGGGTGATTTCAACCACTCCATTTTTACCCTTTTCTCCATAAGCTTTTTCTGCTGATGGGCCTTTTAATACATTGATACTCTCGATTGTATTAGGATCTAGTGAATCTAAATTGATATCTTCTCCTGCTTCTTTACCATTAATGATAATTAGTGGTTGATCATCAAGACGTGCGCCCATTACAGTGATGTTCGATTTGCCTCTCATCATTCGTTGATGCATTGGTCCCGCGCCATCTTTACGCATTCTGATACGAACATTTTTGTGCTCTGATGCATCGGTATCCTCATTGTGAAGCTCATCTGTTTTAAAAACAAAAACATTTTTTGATGTATCTATTTTGTCGCCTTCGCCATCAATAATTACCTCGAAGCTTTTATCTGAATCATCTCCGAAGAACATGAATTCACCCTGGCCTTGATGTAAACCTGGCATTCCTGG
>DFQX01000097.1:8227-10020 GCA_002381155.1 Flavobacteriaceae bacterium UBA3478
GTAAACCTGGCATTCCTGGTAGTTCATGGAGCTTTTCGAGCGATGCGCCTAATGGCATTACATGCATTTGACCTTTCTTCTTCTGATGCATTTTCTTGAATTGAGCGAATTGCTCCTCTGAAAGTATTTTTTGAAGCTCTCGTTGGTGTTCAATTTGTGCATCTAAATGTCCTGATCTTTTTTCAAAACCTTTGAGATCTTTGAGACTTTCCATTTGCTCATGATGCTTGGCATTGACTTTACCTACCTTGCGCTCTTGGCCTTCATCGAGGCTAAGATGTAGGGTCATTTGCTTAGTCATTAGCGTGGCCTTCTGTTCAGCGCTCAGTTTCTCTTCCCCTTTGGCATGCCACTTCATTCCTTTTTCGAAAAGGATGTGATCGCCTTGCAAAACAGGAGATTCTTTTTCATCTGACTTTATGAAAATGGCTTTAAACTCTTTTTTTTCTGTATCACTCTCTTGAGCAAATGCTGACGTGGTCAGGCTTAGAAAAATAATGGGTAGAAGTGCTTTCATAGTTTGTTTTAATATTTCTCGGCAAAGTACGATAAGAAGTGTTGTAAGTATTCCTAAGAGCTTGTTAAATTTTGTTCAATGCTTTGGGTTTAACATAAGATTATAAAAAAACCCGCCGAAGCGGGGTTTACTCTTAGTCTTTATCAATGATCTCACCGATTCTTGCTACTACATCTTGAAGATGATAACGACTCATTCGGTTAGACATATTCGCCAGATTTGCGTTAATGCTAGCTCTGATATTGATTAGCTCTGCGCGTGCTACTGAACGAATGTCAGATTGACTAGTATTTACTGCAGTTGATTTTCTATAGCCACCAAAATCAGGTAGTTTACGCTGTGAGTCTGCTGTCATTAAATACTCCAAACGCTCTATGTGCGCTTTTTGCAGATTACGTCTGTAGGTGTCTATAGCTTTACCAGAGTTGAGCTCACTCCAAAGACCTCCTCTGAGTTCACGCATAAAATCAACAAGGGAATAAGCCTTGCTACCCTGTAAGGTCTCATATTCAACAAGTCGCGCTAGTTTTCCAAGCGATAGCATGTTGTTGAGGTAACGAGCTTGAAGGCTTCGAAGGCGTTCGATATTTCCAGAGTATTCTGTGTTAGAAATAATGTCAGTATCGATCAACCATTTTGGTGTGTTGAATAGCTCTTTCTGCATGAAAGCCAAGGCCTCTCTTTGTTTAGCCTTTGATACAGGGGTGTAAACGGTTCCTTCTTGTTCGGTAGTTTTATAGTATTCGTATACCCCTCCAATATGATTCGAAACGTGTCCCATGTAACGGCTAAATTGACCGAATACTTGTCCGTACAACTCTCCTAAATCTTCATAGCTCTGTTCTGGCTCTGTAGTCCACTCACGAAGGTTAGGAAGGATTCTCTTTAGGTTCGCAATACCATAAGTACTAGCTTTAACAGCATCGTCTCCAAGATCTTCGGTTTGCGAGCTTGGGTCAACCACATCTCCTGATTGTTGGTGCCCGAAACGGTACATTGGGTCTCCGGCATGTTCAGTGATCCACTGGTTAAGGATCGGCTTTTCTTCTTCTGCTGTTTTATCTAAGATCGGACGATACCCCCAGCTAATGGCATATTTATCATACACCCCGATATTCGGCATTAATGCCACGTCTCCATCACCGGGCTGTGCCACGTAGTTGAAACGAGCGTAGTCCATGATCGATGGTGCGGTGCCATACTTCTTAGTAAATGATGGTGAGCGAAGTGAATCAACAGGGTAGGCTACTGAAGAACCCATGTTATGAGGTAATCC
>DFQX01000097.1:10368-15405 GCA_002381155.1 Flavobacteriaceae bacterium UBA3478
ATCTCATCTTTGAACTCAACACCACGCGCCTCAGGGTTGATGGCTGCGGTTTGAACAAAGTACCAGTTACGAAGTAGTGACATTACGTTATGATACCAGTTGATATCTGACTCTAAGATTTCTCCTGATCTTGGGTCACTAACGTGAGGTCCGTTTGCGTTTGGAATAGGAGAGGCTAGGTAGCGCACCACCGAATAACGAACGTCTTCAGGGGACCACTCTGGGTCTTCTTCTTCGCTGGGTGGGTCAGCAGCTATAATGGCATTTTTGAAGCCTGCAGCCTCGAAAGCTACTTGCCAATCTTCGATACCTTGCTTGATATAAGGAATCCATTTTTTTGGAGTGGCACGGTCAACGTAATAAACGATTGGCTTTTTAGGCTCTACGAGCTCTCCGTTTTTAAATTTGTCGATATCTTCATCTTTTACCTCAAGTCTCCAACGGTCAAGGTAGGTAACACTCTTACTTTTCTGAGCATCAAGTCCGTAGTCTACTTGTCCTCTGGCGAACCATCCGACACGCTCGTCAAAGTAGCGTCTTTTCATCGGTTCTTCGGGAAGAAGAATCATTGAGTTGTTGATTTCGATCGAAATTGAACCTAAATCACCGTTACTCGGCGGAGTTCTGGCGAAGTAAGTTTTTACGTGACGGTTTTCAATATTTAATGGATACGACTTGATGTGTTCGATGTAAGAACGTTCACCATCAAGACGACTTACTTTGTATCGCGTGCGGTATCCCTCAGGGAGTCCAAGAGCATTTACGTCTTTGGTATAAAGATCATTTACCTTGATTACGGTTGCTGGAGCAATAGAGTCCTTTTTAAAGGCTTCAATCTTAAAGCTATACATTACAGGCTCAAAGTTCGAATTAACAACGGCCTCATGAATGGGTAGGCTATCAGCGGCTACGTTGCTGTAAGAAACTACACGAAGAAGTACATCTCTTTCTTTTTTATCCCAGCGCAATACTTGGGTATTTATTTTTCCTCCTCCAAATCCAGCGCCATCTGCCGTTTTTGAGATACGACTCACCATAAGCATTTCACGGCCAAACAGCGAGTCTGGAATTTCGTAGAAATAGTCTTCATCGATTTGATGCACTTTAAATAAACCTTCATCGGTTTTAGCATCTTTCGTGATTACTTTATCATAAGACTTAATCGCATTTTTCTTAGCTGGAGGTGCAGGTTTTGCAGCTACCGGTGCAGGTTTTTTCTTCTTCAAGAATTTGAATTGAGCCTCTGCGGGGCTCACCATCATCAGGGCAAGTAGTAGCCCAAAACTTAAACGGATGGAGAATCTCATAGTGTTACATTTTTAGTTGTCCGAATATAGTTTAAATGCCCCATTGTTAGGCAATCTTTAACCTCTCATCCCTAAAGTTACATTCGTGTAAAACCTTCTGATTTGGCTTTACAAATGCCCTTATGTGTCAGATATTTGCACAAGGAATCCAACGATTTCGGTGTTTAAGTTTTGAGTTAGTTAACAAAAAGCCCCGCGAAGAGCGAGGCTTTTTTTGGTTTTGTAAGGTAGAAGTAGCGTTAATTGGCTAAGTGAACCCAAAGTCCACTATCGTTTTTTTCTATCTTGATTAAGCCTTCCTTGCTTAGGTTTTTGGTGGTTTTATCCCATTTCTTACCACTGAGACCACTGGCCTCCTTTAACTCCCCAAGCCCAATAGTGCCGCCGGCTTTCTCTACAAGTTCAACTAGTAATTTTTCATCTTCATTTAAATCAAGTGCAGGCTTTTCTGGGCGCATCTGTGGAAAGAAAAGTACTTCTTGAATGGAGCTATTATTGGTCATAAGCATCGTCAATCGATCAATACCGATACCGATACCAGAGGTTGGAGGCATACCGTATTCAAGAGCTCTTAAGAAGTCTTGGTCGATAAACATTGCTTCATCATCTCCCTTTTCAGAAAGTTTTAATTGATCTTCAAAACGCTCTTTCTGATCGATAGGGTCGTTTAGCTCGCTGTATGCATTGGCAAGTTCTTTACCATTGACCATAAGCTCAAAACGCTCAGTAAGTCTATCGTTGCTTCGATGCTCTTTGGTTAGTGGACTCATTTCTTTTGGGTAATCTGTGATGAAGGTTGGCTGTACATAATGATGCTCACAGCACTCTCCGAAGATTTCGTCGATTAATTTTCCGACACCCATGGTTTCATCTACCTCAAGACCTAGAGACTTGGCCGTAGCTCTCAGTTCTTCCTCATTCATTTCACTTACATCATGACCCGTATGTATTTTGATTGCCTCTAGAATAGGAACTCTAGGATAAGGCGCCTTGAAGTCGATGGTTTTATCACCGACTGTTAATACAGTAGTGCCATTAGACTCGATAGCTACTCTTTCAAGAAGCTGTTCGGTCATATTCATCATCCAGAAGTAATCTTTATAAGCAACATACAACTCCATAACTGTAAATTCTGGGTTATGGGTGCGGTCCATTCCTTCGTTTCTGAAGTCTTTCGCGAATTCATAAACCCCATCAAAGCCACCAACAATCAGTCGCTTTAAATAAAGTTCATTGGCAATTCGTAAGTAGAGAGGGATGTTGAGCGCGTTGTGATGCGTAATGAACGGACGGGCTGCTGCTCCACCAGGAATCGCTTGTAGAATAGGCGTCTCTACTTCAAGGTATTCTCTCTCATTGAAAAACGAGCGGATGGTATTGGTGATCTTCGTTCTTTTAATAAAGGTTTCCTTAACCTGTGGATTCACCACAAGGTCTACGTAACGTTGTCGATAGCGAAGCTCTGGGTCGGTGAAACCATCATAGACATTCCCTTCAGCATCTTCTTTTGGTAGTGGAAGAGGTCTGAGAGATTTACTAAGTAGGCTGAATTTTTTCACAAGTAGCGTCATTTCTCCAACCTGTGTCTTGAATAAGGTACCTTCAACACCAATAAGGTCTCCAATATCTAAGAGCTTCTTATATACCTCGTTGTATAAGGTTGGGTCTTCAGCTGAACAAATCTCATCCCTATTGAAATAAAGCTGAAGTCGACCTTCAGAATCTTGAAGTTCTGCGAAAGAAGCTTTTCCTTGAATTCTTCGTGACATCAGACGACCAGCCATAACAACGGCTTTGCCCTCTTCGAACTGTTTTTTTACCTCCGAAGTTTTATGTGTGACTTTGAATTCGGCAGCTGGGTAAGGGTTGATTCCTAACGCTCGTAGCTTGCCTAGTTTTTCTCTTCGAATGAGTTCTTGTTCTGAAAGGGCCATAGACTATATAGTATTGATCGCAAAAATAAGAAGTGTTGGTTAATAAATGGTTCGATTCTCGGGGTTCTAACTACTTTTGCATTATGAGTAAAAAGGTGTGGTTACATCGGTTAGGGCTTTTAGACTATAAAAAGACTTGGGATTTTCAAGAAACGCTCTTTAAATCTACCGTAGATCGTAAGATTCAAAATCGAAGAGATGAGACTGAAGTAGCTACTGAGAACCATTTATTGCTAGTTGAACATCCGCCTGTGTATACGCTCGGAAAAAACGGCGATTTAAATAACCTTTTGGTCAGTGACGAGGTACTTGCTCAGCGTGGAGCACAGTTCTACAAGATTAATCGTGGTGGTGACATTACCTTTCATGGCCCTGGGCAACTCGTCGGATACCCAATACTCGATCTTGATCATTTCTTTACTGACATTCATAAATATTTGCGTCTACTCGAAGAGTCTGTTATTGCGACACTTGCCTATTACGGTATTCAGTCAGAGCGATCTGCTGGCGAAACTGGAGTTTGGTTAGACGTTGGAACACCAATGGCTCGTAAAATTTGCGCCATGGGGATCAGAGCAAGTCGATGGGTAACCATGCATGGTATCGCCCTAAATGTTAACACTGACCTTGGGTATTTTGATTTAATGATTCCCTGCGGGATTAAGGGTAAAGCGGTTACCTCAATGAAATCAGAGCTGGGTGCTAAATGCCCGAGCCTTGAAGAAGTTCAGGTGATATGGACTCAAAAGTTTGCAGAAATCTTTGAAGTATCTCTTATCGAAGCACCTACTCTAATCGATAAACCGTA
This sequence comes from Flavobacteriaceae bacterium UBA3478, assembly GCA_002381155.1. Taxonomy (GTDB): domain Bacteria; phylum Bacteroidota; class Bacteroidia; order Flavobacteriales; family Flavobacteriaceae; genus UBA3478. Next base: position 14,418 of record DFQX01000097.1, read on the forward strand.
AGAAAGTTTCCTTCGTCTTTGGTGACGAGCTCTACCTTTTTATCTCCGTCTATATCGGCTAAATCAATTCCTGAAGCCCCTAGGACTGGGAAGCCTGAAAAGAGTTTTCCGTTACTATCGTACAGATAAAGTTTCTTCGAAGAAGCTTCAAGTACACTGATATAGATTTTATCATTGAACAAAAAGAACTGAGGATCGGTGTAGATTCCATAGTCAAGACTCATTCGCTTTTCGCGTATCTGAAGCAGCTGACCATCAATGATTACTAAGCTTCGCGAGGATCCAGTAATCTCATGGGTTGAGGTTAGTGATAGATTGGTGCTGCTTACTTTGCCTGAAGTATTTATTTGAATAAGAGTTCCTTCTGTTGTCGTAAAAGCGAACTGATCTCGATAGTTGAAAATATCGTTCTTCGAAAAGTTAAATTTTTGATTGATTACTAAACGATCTTTTCCATCGCGTTGTAAAATCTTTAGACGTCCATTTTGAAGTCCTAATAGGATATAATCTCTACTGTTTATTCGAAAGTGCTTAGGGGTAGTAATTACAGGAGCTTCGGCTCGCTTGTAGGTAAAGCCATCAACCTTCTCTCCGCGATTATTATACATGTATAAGTCTCTACCTTGACTGAACAAGAAACGATAGTTTCGACTATTGTCGTAATCAAATACCGCAAGAGCTCCGATATTACCATCGTTAAATCGTTTTGGGAATCCATCGACGTGATTACCGTTTCGGTCAAGAATATGAAAGGCCGTCTCGGTAGTGAATGCGAGCTGTAACTTTCGATTGCGATAAACATCGACCTCGTGAATGCTTCCATTGATCTTCGCTTCTAATTGTTTCTTCCACAGAAGTTTACCGTCATTCGAGAAGCGATATAGGATATTCTTTGAATCCTGCACCACAATTTCTTGGTGGCCGGTATAATGATTCTTGACAAATTGAGGTCGCGTAAGGGCTTCAGATTCAAGCGTAAGATTGAGGA
>DFQX01000092.1:0-531 GCA_002381155.1 Flavobacteriaceae bacterium UBA3478
GTGTTTAACGTTTTTCATAGTCTTTTTTATTTATTTAATAATGAGCTAACGCTCTTTTCATAATAACCGAGATAAGAAACCGAAGCGGTCCCCTTATTCATTTGTGTAGCAATTAAATCAAAAGCTTCTTTCGTTTGCTGATAAGCCAATTGCATTTGTTTCTGTTGGTGATTTTCTTGTAGACGATAAACTCCAAAACTTGTTACACAGATAATAGCAACAGATGCAGCAACACGTCTCCAATCGAATCTCGATGATGATACTGAAGAAGAATCTAATTGCTCCTCACGAGCGGTCTCCGAGTAAGCAAAAAGCATTTTTGCCCAATTCAATGAAGAATCCACCTTATCGCTTCTGAAGTAAGCTCTCAGTCGCTCTTCCTCTGAAAGATTGGTTTCTGCCGCTAGATAACGATCTATTAATTCTTTTATTTCTTTAGATTCCATAGGCGTCTATTTGTTCTAAACTTTCTTTTATTCTCTTTCTTGCTCTTGACAGGTTTACTCGAATGGCTGTTGGCTCCATTTGAAC
>DFQX01000092.1:903-28784 GCA_002381155.1 Flavobacteriaceae bacterium UBA3478
TGCTTTTCAGGCAGATTATTTACAATTTTCTCGACAAAGGAAAGTCGATCTTTTGCTTCAAAGGCTGCCGATTGATCATGACTCTTATCATGAATAGAATACTCTATACTCATATTCGAAGCCTGTTTGGACTTCAAACGATCATAACAATAATTCTTCACCATGGTCATGGCATAAGCCTCTATACTCTTGACGTGAGAAAGCTTTGAAGAACTCTGCCAAACCTTAACTAACACCTCTTGAGTAGCATCTTGAGCCTCCTCATGCGAAATAAGTAATCGTTTCGCTATGCGAAATAATTTCTGCTCGATCTGATGAACAGTCTCTATGTAAGCGGCCTCTTTCACAAATGATTCTTAAGGTTCTCCAAATTAAGACGAAATCATCCTAAATTTGTTACAAAGCACGATTTATGAAATTGAAACGGATATCCTACACTCTACTGGTCGCAGCAACCATCTTATTTAATTCCTGTTCATCAGATCCAGTCAATCCTGAGATTGATGAAGTTAGTCTTAAGGACATCGAAATTCAAAATTTTATGTGGAGATCGATGAACCTATGGTATTACTGGCAAAGTAGAGTTCCTAATTTGGCAGATTCAAAGATTGAAAACACGGCAGATTATATTGACTATTTAAAAAATAATCCAGACCCAGAGAATTTCATTGAAAGTTTACTTGACCCTGAGGATCGATTTACTTTTTATTCAGATGATTATACTGAATTAACTAATACGCTATCAGGCATCTCCAAAAGTAATGGGTTAGAATTTGGATTAGTCTTAGAAGCAGAAGACAGTGACAAAGTGATTTTGTATACCAAATACACTTTTAAAAACTCCGATGCGGAGAGACAAGGAATTCAGCGCGGAGACTTATTCAATAGGGTAAACGGAACACCAATTACCACCTCTAATTATATTGAATTATTGTTTTCAACCGATGACAGTTACACTTTAGGTAAAGTGGAATACATGGATGGAGAATTTGTAGACAGCGAAGAGTCCGTACTGCTAACTAAAGAAGAGAATTTAGCTGAACATCCTATTTATCTAGACACGATCTTCACCGTAGAAGATAAAAAAATCGGGTACCTCATGTACAATGCCTTTATCGCTAATTACGATACAGAGGTGATGGCAGTATTCGATGAATTTCAAAGCAATGGAGTAAACGAAATGGTTCTTGACCTTAGATATAATTCAGGGGGGTCTACCGCATCAGCTAGGAAAATTGCAAGTCGTATTTATAACGCTACAGAAGAGACCGTGTTTGCCCGCCAAGACTGGAATGAAAAATGGAATGAAGCCTTTGGAAATCAATTAGAAGATTATTTCGATACCAATAAAGGACTTAACCTTGGGCGGGTTTATATCCTTACTGAAACCACAAGTGCTTCAGCAAGCGAACTTCTTATTAATGGCCTAGATCCACATATGCAAGTCATCCACATTGGCGACACGACTCGAGGTAAAAACGAATTTTCAATCACTCTAGTAGATGATGTCAGCGGTTATTCTAATTTCCCCTTTCTCTATCACCCTAGTAGAGAACCTTATATTAATTCAAATGTTTCATGGGCGCTTCAACCTCTAGTTGGTAGATATGAGAATTCGGTAGGTTTTTCTGATTATACCTCAGGTCTTGTACCGGATATTATCCAATCAGAGTCGGTTCTTAATATGGGACAAATTGGATCTATTACCGAACCACTTCTAGCTAAGGCAATCGAACAAATCACCAGCGTTGTTTCGTCTTCTCGTGAATCTGAGCTAGCTACCGCAGAGAGTGGTCCTAAAAAAACCATTGAATTCAAGCGACCTTACATGGATGTAACGATTAAAAATTAGAAAATGGCTGAGATCGCACTTACTATACTCGCACTTATTCTAGGAGGTACAGGCTTTTATTTCGGCAAGAGATTAAGTACTGTTGAGTCACAAACACTTCTCAATGAACGAATTAGACAATTAGCCGATCAACTCGCCATCTCAGAAACTAGTTTAAAATCGATTTCGCAAGAAAAAGAAGAGCAATTACGTCATCTCATCCATCTCGAGGCAGAGTTGACCTCCTTAAAATCAAAGGAGGATGAGCGAGTGAAAGAATTAGAAAGCTTACAGAAAAAATTTCAAACTGAATTTGAAAATCTCGCTCAGAAAATCCTCGATGAAAAATCATCGAAAATGAATGAGCAAAACAAGGAAAGTATTAAGCTCTTACTCGACCCACTTAGAGAACGTATCAGTGACTTCTCCAAAAAGGTAGAGGATTCGAATAAGCAAAATTTAACCTTTCACGAAACCTTTAAAGTTGAATTAAAGCACATGCAAGAGCAAAGCCTTCTCATGCAAAATGAAGCTGCAAATCTGGTAAAAGCATTGAAAGGTGATAATAAAATGCAAGGAAACTGGGGTGAAATGGTCCTCGAGCGAATACTTGAGAAATCAGGCCTTCGTAAGGATATTGAATACTCAGTTCAACAGAGTTTTACAACTGCTGAAGGTAAGCGTTTGATGCCTGATGTAATTATCAATTTACCCGATGACAAAAAATTCATCGTCGATTCGAAGGTATCTCTAGTTCACTACGAGCAATTTATCAATACTGAAGATGAAACAGAGAAAGAAACTTTTGCAAAGCTCCATTTAAATTCAATTCAAAGACACATCAAAGAACTTAGTGAAAAGCGTTACGAAGACTTATATGAAGTCAATTCACCTGAATTTGTAATCTTATTTATTGCTATCGAACCCGCTTTCGGAGTTGCTCTCCAAAGAGATCCTTTACTGTATTCTAAGGCTTTCGACCAAAACATCATTCTCGTTACTCCGACTACACTTCTCGCAACATTGCGTACCATCGACGCCATGTGGAACACCGATAGACAACATAAAAACGCACTTGAAATCGCACAAAAGGCGGGGGCGCTACACGATAAGTTTGTTGGTTTTATTGAGGATATGAATAAGGTGGGGTTAAGAATGAATGATGCTAAGAAAACCTATGAAGAAGCTATGAATAAACTTCATTTAGGTCGGGGTAACGTCGTTCGTAGCATTGATAAATTAAGAGAACTCGGAGCTAAAACCAAAAAGGATCTTCCTGAGGCAAATTTAAACAGAGCTCTAGAGGAGTGATGAGGCGTCCTCATCTAAGAACCAAACCGCATTCTTCACTAAAGTTGCTGGGTAGGTAGCAGCCACAGGCTTATTGTTGGCAATTTCTTCAACAACGGTTGCCTTAGACGCACCTGAAACCAAAAACACCGTTTGAGTTGCAGCATCAATCATTTTACCGGTCATACTTATTCTGCGTTGACCTGAAGGGTGGCTAGCAGCGACGGCATAGGCATCTGCACGGTATAGGTCTATTTCATGCGGAAAAATCGAGGCGGTGTGCCCATCTTCACCTAGACCTAACATTACTAAGTCTATAATAGGATGAGCCTTTAGAAGTTGATGATAACGATCGGCTTCAACCTCTGGATCCTCCTCCCCTTTAATTCTAAAGACGCGATCCGTTTGATGATCGATATGATTAAGTAAGTGTTTACAGGTCATCCCGTAATTACTCTGTGAATCATTCGGAGCTACGCAACGTTCATCTCCCCAATAAAAGTAAACCGATGACCAATCAATTTGTGTACGATAACGCTCTACTAAAAAATCAAACAATCCGACGGGAGTGCTTCCTCCAGATAAAGACCAATGAAAACCCTCTTTATAACCCAAGGGAGTGCTTAACTTATCTGTTATTAGCTGAGCTAAGTAATGTGCAAATGCTTCAGTTAAAGATGATTTATTCGAGTAGATTCTTTTATCCATCAAGATGAAATTACACAATAATTTTCATCATCGGTGAGGAGTTCACCAGGATTTCTCCAATAACCCGGGCCCTCGATAAATTCATTAGACATTTTAGGGCCCCAAGTACCTGCAGGATACCCATGCATCGGCATATTCTGACTGTTCCAATGCGCAATGATCGGATCTACAAACTCCCATGCCTTCTCAACCTCTTCAGCCCTAGCATAAAGCGTAGCATCACCATTTAAAGCATCTAGTAAAAGGCGTTCATAAGCCTGCAATACTTTTCGATCTGTAAAACTGTCGTAATAAAAATCCATGTTTACTTGCTGAGCCTTAAATCCTTGACCGGGTTGTTTCACTCCGAATTTCAAGAGAATACCCTCGTTCGGCTGGATACGAATTACCAAAATATTCTTCTTTGAATGTCCAGCACTATATTGAAATATTTGCTGTTCAGGTCGCTTAAAATAGATAACAAGTTCTGTAACCGTTGTAGGCATTCGCTTCGCCGTTCTCACGTAAAAGGGAGTACCCTTCCATCGCTCATTATCTACGAAAAATCGGACAGCCGCAAAGGTTTCGGTTAGTGATTGTTCAGCAACTCCCTGTTCTTCTCGATAACCTTCAACAAGCGAGCCATTAATTCTTGAAGCCGTGTATTGGCCTCTAAGGGTATTACGTTCAATATCTTCACCCGTAAGTAATGGTCGTAATGCTTCGAGAGCCCTTACTTTCTCATTTCTAATGTCTTCAGAGCTTTCTGACTGAGGAGGCTCCATGACGACCAAAGAAACTAACTGTAAAAGATGATTCTGAAACATATCGCGAAGCGCTCCTGTATGATCGTAATAACCACCTCTGAGGGCAACACCATCCGCTTCTGCATTGGTAATCTCGACACGCTCTATGTATTTAGAATTCCATAGAGGCTCAAAAATCGAATTCGAAAATCGAGTTACCAAAAGGTTTTGGACCGTTTCCTTGCCGAGATAATGATCAATTCTAAAGATTTGCTCCTCTTTAAAATATCGATGTAAACCTTCATTAATCGATTTAGCCGTTTCGAGACTATAGCCAAAGGGCTTTTCAACGACCAATCTTCGAAATGAAGTTGACCCTTTTTGATCATCTAACAATCCTGCTACCTTTAATCGTTTAGCGATCGATTCATAAAGATTAGGTGGAGTAGAACAATAGAATAAATATCTACCCTCTAGTGAAAAAGTCTTATCGGTTTCAAATACCTTTTTTGCCAACGCCTCATAGTCATCTAGATAGTCCTTATCTAAGGTGAAGTATAAAAATCGTTCGGCGTATTTATCGAAGCTTTCCTTACGAATATCCTTAGAAAGGTGATCGTTTTCGAGAAGTACCTTAGAGGCAAATTCCTCATTCGAAAAAGGACTTCTTCCTACCCCAAGTATACGAGTATTTTGAGATATTAAATTACTGTCGAATAAACGAATTAAGGCCGGAATTAATTTTCTTGAAGTAAGATCACCCGATGCTCCAAATAGAACAATTAATTGAGAATCGGCCTTCGTGAATGACATAAACGCTTTTTAATTGGTCAGAATTATTCGATTTTTGCGACAAGGCGAATATACATCCTTAATTTCGTTTTAGAATTTAAAGTGGATAACTATGAATAAATCAAGTTTCGGTTTAATTGGATTAGGTGTAATGGGACGAAATCTACTGCTCAATGTTGCAGATCATGGATTTCAAGTTAGTGGTTTAGATCTTGATCCGAGACAGGTTAGCGCCATGCAATCTGAGCGTTTAGAAAGTCACCAGCTAGAGGCATTTACATCCACTGATGATTTTCTTAAAAGTCTCACCTCACCTAGAACTATCATGCTTTTAGTTCCTGCTGGAGCTATTGTTGATCAGGTTATAGAATCATTAATTCCTAAACTCGACAAAGGTGATTTAATCATTGATGGGGGTAATAGTCATTTTCTTGATACTGAGCGGCGCGAGCAGTTTTTAAATAGTAAAGGGCTACTGTTTTTAGGGACTGGTGTATCTGGTGGCGCTCAAGGAGCAAGAAAGGGGCCGAGTATCATGCCGGGAGGTGATTTCGAAGCCTACCAGAGGGTGGCTCCCATTTTCGAAGCAATTGCAGCAAAATACGAAAGCGAGCCCTGCGTTTCTTATGTCGGACGATCAGGTGCAGGCAACTACGTAAAAATGGTTCATAATGGCATTGAGTATGCCATCATGCAGAGTATTGCAGAAGTCTACGCACTTTTCAGATCTTACGGATTCTCCAACGCAGAAGTAAAGTCGGCATTTGATAGTTATCAAAAAGGAAGATTATCTTCTTTCTTAATCGAAATAACCGCCGCTATTTTAGGAACGAAAGACCCTGAAGGAAAGGGGGAACTCGTCGACAATATCCTAGACAAGGCAAAACAAAAGGGCACAGGTAAATGGACCTCTCAAAACGCCATGGACCTAGGAATCGCCATCCCTAGCATTGATATGGCCGTTAGTCAACGTGCCTTGTCGGCCTTAAAAGAATTACGAGTACAACTATCAGGTAAAAAGCCTCATCTAGAAAAGATTGATTTCAATACACTGGTTGAACATGCAGAAAAGGCATTATACGCAAGCTTCGCCATCGCATATGCTCAAGGATTGCAACAAATTAGTGAAGCCTCTAAGGTTTATGATTATCAAATCGACCTAGTGAGTGTTATTAAGCTTTGGCGCGGGGGTTGTATAATTCAATCGAGAATGTTAGGTGATTTAGCAACAAGTTTTGAAAATGAGTCTATCATACATTTGTTTGAATCTACTCACTTCAAATCGGCTTTAACTGAAGCCGTTGAAGGGTTAAGAGAACTCGTTTTATCTGGCGTGAAAAATGCTTTACCTATCGGAACACTTTCAAGTAGTCTTAGCTACTATGACACACTACACTGTTCAGATCTACCGGTAAATATGGTACAAGCGCAAAGAGATTTCTTTGGATCACACACCTATGAAAGAAAAGACCAGCCGGGTACTTTTCATCACGACTGGTCTCTTTAAAATTATTCTCGAAAATTTTTTTTATTTCGATAGATACATTTTTCTACGCGTGTACAAGTCGTAGAAAGCGTCATCTTTAAGATCATCAATAAACAAGATACTCTCTCCTGTACTTTTCATTTCGGGACCCAAATTCTTATTGACATTTGGGAATTTATTGAACGAGAATACGGGCTGCTTGATTGCGTAACCGTTTAGTTGAGGATTAAAATTAAAATCACTGATCTTCTTTTCACCTAGCATCACTTTGGTCGCATAGTTAACATATGGCTCACCATATGCCTTTGAAATGAAAGGAACCGTTCTAGAAGCACGTGGATTCGCTTCGATAATGTATACGGTATCGTCTTTAACAGCGAATTGAATATTGATTAATCCTACGGTATTAAGCGCTAAAGCAATCTTTCGTGTATGATCCTTAATCTGCTGCATTACGAACTCGCCTAGATTGAACGGTGGTAATGTGGCATTCGAGTCTCCTGAGTGAATTCCACAAGGTTCAATATGCTCCATAATACCGATAATGTAGACATCTTCACCATCGCAAATAGCATCCGCCTCAGCTTCAATAGCTCCATCTAAATAATGATCTAAAAGCAGCTTATTATTTGGGATGCTGCGAAGTAAATCAACTACGTGAGCCTCTAACTCCTGCTTATTGATTACAATCTTCATTCCCTGTCCTCCAAGCACATATGAAGGTCGAACTAGAAGTGGAAAACCTAACTCATCTGCAAGTTGTAAAGCCTCCTCAGCGTTTTCAGCCACACCAAACTTAGGGTAAGGAATGTTATTGTCTTTGAGAAGCGTAGAAAAACTCCCACGGTCTTCTGCCAAATCAAGAGCAGAGAAGCTTGTTCCAATAATCTTAACTCCGTATCGCTCTAATTTTTCTGCCAATTTCAGTGCCGTTTGACCCCCTAATTGAACGATGACACCTTCAGGCTTCTCATGTTTTATAATATCATAGATATGTTCCCAGAATACAGGTTCAAAATAGAGTTTATCTGCCGTATCAAAATCGGTTGAAACGGTCTCTGGATTACAGTTGATCATGATGGTCTCATAATCACACTCTGCGGCAGCTAGTACACCGTGAACACAACAATAGTCAAACTCGATTCCTTGACCAATGCGGTTCGGACCCGATCCTAAAACAACTACTTTCTTGCGATCAGTCACTACAGATTCGTTAGAAACATAGGTTTCTCCGTCAGCGTTTTTAAGGCTTGCCTCGAAGGTCGAGTAGTAGTAAGGAGTTTGAGCTTCAAACTCAGCAGCACAGGTATCTACCAGTTTATATACTCGTTTCACTCCAAGGTCTTCACGCTTTTGATAAACCTGGCTTTCTACACAATCAAGCATGTGAGCGATCTGACGATCCGCAAACCCTTTTTGTTTCGCCTCAAGAAGTAAGTCGCGATTAAGGGTATCTATGGTATGTTTTGAGATTTCTTTTTCAAGAAGATAGAGTTCCTCGTACTGACGTAAGAACCAGCGGTCAATTTTAGTAATCTCATGAATTCGTTCTAACGGAATACCAAGTTGAATCGCATCGTAAATGACGAAAACACGGTCCCAACTAGGTACCGTAAGTTTCTGTATAATTTCATCGTAGTTCGTGTAACCTTTACCATCAGCTCCTAAGCCGTTTCGCTTAATCTCAAGCGATTGGGTGGCTTTGTGCAATGCTTCTTGAAAGCTTCTTCCGATACCCATTACCTCTCCTACCGATTTCATTTGAAGTCCAAGAGTTCGATCAGCACCTTCGAATTTATCAAAGTTCCATCTCGGAATTTTCACGATAACGTAATCAAGCGTTGGTTCGAATAAGGCTGAAGTCGTACCTGTAATCTGATTCTGCAATTCATCAAGAGTATAGCCAATAGCCAATTTCGTGGCAATTTTTGCAATTGGGTATCCTGTCGCTTTAGAAGCTAGAGCTGAAGATCTAGAAACACGTGGGTTAATCTCAATAGCTATAATATCCTCTGCCTCGTCAGGACTCACCGCGAACTGCACGTTACAACCTCCAGCAAAGTCCCCGATATTTCTCATCATCTTGATAGCCATATCACGCATGCGCTGGAAGGTACGATCAGATAGCGTCATTGCAGGAGCGACGGTAATAGAATCCCCAGTATGGATTCCCATCGGGTCCATATTCTCGATCGTACAGATAATAACCACATTGTCGTTCTTATCTCTAAGAAGTTCTAGTTCATATTCTTTCCAGCCAATGAGTGCCTTATCAATCATTACTTCATGAATCGGAGAAATCTCAAGACCATAACTCAACTGATTGTCGAATTTCTCTGGATCATAAATAATCGAAGCTCCGGCACCACCAAGAGTAAAAGAAGCCCTAACGCAGAGAGGAAATCCAAATTCTTGAGCGATCTCTTTACCCTTTAAGAATGAATTTGCTGAAGCTTGAGGAGGCATTCCTATGTCGATCTTTTGCATCAAATTGCGAAATTTCTCACGATCTTCAGTAATCTGAATAGCATCTATATCAACACCAATAATCTCAACCCCAAAGTCTTTCCAAATACCCTTTTCGTCTGCCTCAATACATAAGTTAAGTGCGGTTTGACCTCCCATAGTTGGTAACACGGCATCAATGTTTGGGTGTGCTTTAAGGATCTCAATAATCGATTTAGTATTCAGTGGTTTTAAATAGACGTGATCAGCCATTGAAGGATCAGTCATAATAGTGGCCGGATTCGAATTGATAAGGATCGTTTCGATTCCATCCTCTCGCAGTGAACGAAGAGATTGTGAGCCAGAATAATCAAATTCACAGGCTTGACCGATTACAATTGGCCCAGAACCAATAATTAAAATTGAGTTGAGATCTTGTCTTTTTGGCATTTTTCTTGGTGACTTTCGTTAATTATATTTCAAAAAAAAGGTGTTACCCAAAAGTAACACCTTATTAATTATTTGTAAATCAGCAGTTCGTCATTACTTCTTGTGACGAGGCTCTGATGATACAGTTAGTTTCTTACGTCCCTTAGCGCGGCGGCTAGCAAGAACTTTACGCCCATTGGCAGAAGCCATACGCTCTCTAAATCCATGTTTGTTTCTTCTCTTGCGCTTTGAAGGTTGGAATGTTCTTTTCATTGCGTTAGTGCTTAAAATTTCAGCTTAAAAATATTGGGTGCAAATATAAGGATATTTTTAAATCTTAAAACTAAAAATTTAAAAGCTATTTAAATCCTTAAATTTGCCTCACCAAATATAATAGACATCATGATTCACAAGAATATCAAACTCGTTTTATCTGGAGCTTCGTTAGGATACGGTATTTATCAATTTATTGAAGGTAACGTTGGTAATGGTATCTTTTTTACCCTTCTAGCGGTACTTATCTTATTCTTCTACTTCAGAAACGAATTGATCCTTTGGTCTTTTCTAAAAATGCGTAAACAGGACCTAGAAGGAACTGAAAAGATTTTGAATAAAATTAAAGATCCGAATCGAGCACTTATTCAAAAGCAACAGGGATACTATCACTATCTATTTGGTATTATTTACGCACAAAAAAATCTGGGAACATCAGAAAAGCATTTTAAGCAAGCTATTAAATTAGGTTTGAGTATGGACCATGATTTAGCTATGGCAAAGATGAGTCTGGCGGGAATCGCTATGCAGAAACGCCGAAAAAGAGAAGCCCAAACCCTACTTACAGAAGCTAAAAAATTGGATAAGAATCAGATGCTTGGAGACCAATTGAAGCTGATGCAACAGCAATTGAAGAAAATCTAATCCTAAGTCAATTCGATACCTGATTTCAAAAGAGACTCATAACCAGATGTTTAGTTCTATTTTGACAAAAAGATGTATCTTTAGGAGACTAATCGACCAACCATGATTGACTTCGAACTAAAGGACAATGCCTTTTTACGACAATTCGAGGCTTGCGTAGAAGGCGAAATGGCTAAAATCGAATACGTAGCTCAAGAAAGAAAGATTTTTCTAACTAAGCTTATCGTGCCAGATTCATTGAATAATAGTTCCTTCAAAGAGGCTTTCTTAACCAAAGTCTTAGATCATATCGGTGAGAGTAAACTTAAAGTTATGCCTACCTGCTCTGAGGTGGCTTCATTTTTAAAGCGAAACAAGTTTAAGTATCAAGGAATGCTCCCTGTTGGCATTCGAATTTAATTTTCTACCGTCTCGATTCTGAATCGAGCAAATCCTTCATCATCAATTTCGATGATTTCACCATAACATACCTTATTGGCCAATTCAGGATTCCACGGATATCGTACTCGTAGATAGTTCTCGGTAAAACCTTCTAGATACCCTTTTTGAATATCCTTTTCAAAAAGAACTTGCTTGAATTTGCCTACTTGCGAAGTATAGAATTCTCTGCGCTTTCGTGCGGATAATGCTCTGAGCATTTTTGATCGCTTTTTTCGAACCGATACCTCTACAACTCCTTCCATGGTATCTGCCAAAGTATTTTCTCTTTCAGAATAGGTGAATACATGCAGGTACGAAATATCTAAATCAGCTAAATAGCGATAGGTTTCCAAAAACCGTTCTTCAGTTTCACCAGGAAAACCAACAATTACATCTACACCGATACAGGCATCGGGAAGTTGTTGCCTTATTTGATTTACACGATCAGTATATAGACTCGTCAAATAACGTCGACGCATTAATTTCAGAATCTGATCTGCGCCGCTTTGTAAGGGTATATGAAAGTGAGGAACAAAGTTTTTACTCTTTGAAACAAATTCTATAGTTTCATTACTAAGCAAATTCGGTTCGATCGATGAAATTCTTAATCGTGCGATACCCCCTACCTTATCTAAGGCTTGAATCAGTTCTAAAAAGGTGTGTTCATGTCGCTTATTCCCAAATTCCCCTTTACCGTAATCTCCAATATTTACTCCGGTGAGTACAATTTCTTTAATATCCTGAGCCGCAATCTCACGCGCATTGTTGATCACATTTTCCAGAGTGTCACTTCGGGAGATTCCTCTTGCCATCGGTATAGTGCAGTAGGTACACGGATAATCACATCCATCCTGAACCTTCAAGAAGGCACGGGTTCGCTCAGAAGTTGCATAACTCCCTACATAAAAATCAGTTTCATCAATTTCACAAGCATGAATAACGGCAGAATCTCTATGTTGATCTTGGAGTAAATCATTCAGAAATGCAGGTAATTCAAATTTTTCCTTAGCGCCGAGCACCATATCTACTCCATCAACCGCAGCTAACTCTTGAGGTTTTAATTGAGCATAACAACCAACGGCAATAATTAGCGCCTCTGGGTTGGTTTTATGTGCTTGTCTTGCAATAGATTTAAACTTCTTGTCCGCGTTTTCTGTAACCGAACAGGTATTGATCACATAAATATCTGCCTTGTCCTCAAAAGAAATCTTTTCATACCCTTCCTTTTCTAAAGAGCGTGCAAGTGTTGAAGTCTCTGAAAAGTTCAGCTTACACCCGAGTGTATAAAACGCAGCTTTACCCCTACTTTCCACTAGAAACCAGCCTTAGTAGTTAATTCATGTACAGCAGCAAATAAGCCCTTCTCCCTATCATCGAAAGCAATTGACCTTCTTTCTAAAACTCTTTCGGCAGTTTCCATTGCCTTATCTAATCGATAATCGCTCATACCTTGCGGACCACCCCAAGTAAAACTTGGAATAAAATTTCTAGGATAACCTGCCCCAAAAATGTTAGCATTAAAACCAACGACTGTTCCCGTATTAAACATGGTATTGATCCCTGCCTTTGAATAATCTCCCATGACCAAACCGCAGAATTGAAGTCCTGTTGCCTTAAACCGTCCTGCTGAATAGTCATATAGTTTCACCTCGCCGTAATCATTCTTAAGATTACTTGTATTGGTGTCAGCTCCTAGATTACACCACTGACCTAATATCGAGTTACCCAAGAACCCTTCGTGCCCCTTATTCGAATAGGCAAGCATAGATACATTATTGAGTTCTCCTCCTACTTTACAATGAGGACCAATCGAAGTAGCCCCATAGATTTTCGATCCCATCTTTACGGTAGAAAAATCACCAATAGCCAATGGGCCTCGAAGAATAGAGCCTTCCATAACTTTGGCACCCGCTCCTATATAAATAGGCCCATCTTCAGTATTAAATATCGTTGCAAAAGCACTAGCACCTTTAGATAAGTAGACCGGATGTTTACCAATAACTGTGCAGGTAGGGTGAAGCTCAGTAAATGCGCCCAAGGCTACTTCATCAAAATCACGAATCAACACCTTATCTAACTTTGAGAATAAATCAGTGATATGATTTAGATGGATCAATTCTCCTTCAAAAGCAACTACTTCAAAACGAGAATGATCTCCATCAAAGTTTTCAGGACGAACGTAGGCTAGACATATCTTTTGCCACATCAATTGCTGGCCTTCTTTCAGTTGTAATATACAATGTGTCAGTTCTACCGAGGGAACAATAGCCGCATTGATTACAATTGCAGCACTATTTTCAGGCGCTTTCGAAAAATAGGGTGTTAAATGTTCAGCAGTATCATAAGAAAACACCCCCTCTTTCAGTGAGTCAACCCACTTCTCCTTTAGAGTCGTTATTCCAAACCTTAATTCAGCAATAGGCCTAGATAAAGTAAGTGGATAAAACCGAATTGTCTCATCAAAATCACTCAGTATTATATGCATGAAGGTTTGTTTTGGGCAAAAATACAATCAAAAAAAAAGCACCCCAACTTTTCGGTTAGCGTGCTTTTAAAACTTCTATTGAAAAGTTCTTTATTTCTTGAACTTTGCGTATTTATTTTTGAATTTATCGATTCGACCAGCGGTATCAACCAATTTCGATTTACCGGTGTAAAAAGGATGAGAAGTTCTTGAGATTTCAAGCTTCACTACTGGGTAAGTAACACCGTCTACTTCGATAGTCTCTTTAGACTCTGCAGTTGATTTAGTGATAAATACATCGTCATTTGACATGTCCTTAAACGCTACTAGACGGTAATTTTCTGGGTGTATTTCTGGTTTCATCGTAATACTATATTCTTTTCGAGTGTGCAAAATTAAAATAATTTCTTCTTTTGTACAATCTTTTTTTCGCCCGCTTTACGCTTTCAAAAGATTTTAATATTGGTGCTAATATGGTATCTTGCCTTACATTAAAACCACAACCATGAATTCAACAGTAAAAACAAGCTCTTTCATGCTTCTCTATGGAGCAATCCTTGGTGTTTTAAGCGCCATTTTTTCTTTCATGCTCTACACCATGGATATGCATTATCAAGGTGGAACTTTTGTAACCCTAGTAAGTGTTGTCCTTTCAACCGCATTGTACGCAGTAGCCATGTATCAATTTAGAAATGCAAACAGCAATTTAATGTCTTTCTGGCAAGGAGTTAAAATCGGTGTAGGTGTTGCAGTGATTAGCGGTATTATCATCGTCCTTTTTAATCTCCTACTTACCCGTGTGATTGATCCTGAGACCATGACTAAGGCTATGAATTTTCAAAGAGAGCAATTGATCGAGAATACCGAAATGACTATTGAGCAAATCGATGCGCAGTTAGAGATTGCACAACAATTTCAAACTCCGGCAATTCAAGCAGCATTCGGGTTATTGTTTGCGGTAATTTTCGGTTTCTTACTATCTCTAATCCCTGCTGCAATTCTTAAACGAAGCGAGGACTAGCCACTAAAAAATAGTACTTTTGATTCTGCAATGCAGCTATCAATTGTTATCCCTTTATACAACGAATGTGATTCGTTAACAGAATTAAACGATTGGATTGTGTCGGTGATGCACTCCAATCGTTTTGATTTTGAGGTAATTTATATTGATGATGGCAGTAAAGATGGGTCATGGGAGGTCATCGAACAATTATGCGAGAAGCACCCTGAAATAAAAGCGATTCAATTTCAGAAAAACTTTGGGAAGAGCCAGGCGCTTCATGCGGGTTTTAAAGCAGCAAGTGGTGATATAATAATCACTATGGATGCTGATCTACAAGATAGTCCTGAAGAAATTCCCGACCTAATAGAACTACTCCAAAAAGAAGAGTTAGACCTGGTATCGGGATGGAAGAAAAAGCGCTACGATAGTCTCATCGGTAAAAACATCCCCTCAAAATTGTTCAACTGGGCGGCTCGAAGAAGTTCTGGGATCAAACTCAACGACTTTAATTGTGGATTAAAAGCTTATCGCAGCGAAGTAATTAAAAACATAGATGTTCATGGTGAAATGCATCGATACATACCGGTTCTTGCTGCGAACGCTGGTTTTAATAGAATTGCCGAGAAAGAAGTGAAACATCAAGCTAGAAAATACGGAGAGACCAAATTTGGGGCCGAACGTTTTATCAATGGTTTTTTAGACCTCATCACCATTGGCTTTGTATCAAAGTTTGGGAAACGACCGATGCACTTTTTTGGCGCCATTGGCCTACTCATGTTTATTATAGGAACGGGACTAGCCGTCTACCTGGGAATTGACAAGCTATTTATTGAACCTAAAGGACGTTTAATTACAGAGCGTCCCGAATTTTTCATTGCACTGACCACAATGATTTTGGGAACTCAACTTTTTCTTGCCGGTTTTATCGGCGAACTGATCATACGTTCAAAAAATCAAACTTCACGATATCAAATAAAACAATCCATCAATCACACAACGAAATGAATTCTTTAGAAAAAGCACAACAGTGGCTTAAGAGCCCTTTTGACGAAGAAACCATAGAAGAAGTTAGAAGTCTTATCGATACCGATCCGGGCACTCTGAATGATAGTTTTTACACTGATTTAGCATTTGGAACAGGCGGAATGAGAGGTGTATTAGGTGCCGGAACCAATCGAATAAACAAATACACCCTTGGTAGAGCAACACAAGGTTTGGCAAACTTTTTAAAGGAACAATACAGCGATATCCGAGTGGTGATTGCTTACGACTGTCGTCACGGTAGTGACACCCTTTCTAAAATTGTTGCAGAAATTTTATCGGCCAATAACATTAAAGTATCCCTTTTCTCCTCGCTTCGAACTACACCAGAACTTTCGTTTGCGGTTAGATATTTGAATGCTCAAGCAGGTATTGTACTTACGGCTTCTCACAACCCACCAGAGTATAACGGATACAAAGTTTATAGCAGCGATGGAGGACAAATTGTTCCGCCCGAAGACAAGCAAATCATTGAAGCTATTAATGCGATTTCTTTCGATCAGATTAATTTCGATGCAAATACCGGACTCATTGAACTGATTGATGAGGAAGTAGACAAAGCCTTTTTTGCAGAAAGCGTAAAGGCTGGGAGTTTTAACGCAGCAGGAAAAGAAGATTTTAGATTAGTTTTCACTTCGATTCATGGCACCTCGATCACAGCAATACCACCTGTACTTGAACTGGCAGGGTTCAAAAACGTTGACATCGTAAAGGAGCAAGCAGCACCCAATGGAGATTTTCCTACAGTAAAGTCGCCCAATCCAGAAGAAACCGAGGCACTTGCAATGGCTATGGACCTTGCTGAAACAAAACAAGCCGATATGGTGATCGGGACTGACCCTGATAGTGATCGACTAGGAATAGCTGTCCGCAATCCTTCTGGAACTCTTGAACTGCTCAACGGGAATCAAACCATGATTGTCATGACCGAATACCTACTTCGACTAGCAAAGAAGAAAGGCTTAAAAGGAAATGAGTTTATTGCCTCCACGATCGTTTCTACTCCAATGCTCAAAGAATTAGCCAAAGCATATGAGGTAGACTTCAAAATATCGCTAACGGGGTTCAAATGGATTGGTAAGATGATCAAAGATTTTCCGCAGCAGAGCTTTATCGGAGGCGGAGAAGAAAGCTACGGATTCATGGTCGGAGATTTCGTTAGAGATAAGGATGCAGTTACCGCTAGTCTTTTAGCTTCAGAAATAGGTTCGCAATTAAAAAGCGAAAGTTCTTCATTCTACAACTTACTCATCGATTGTTACCTCAGCTATGGATTTTATAAGGAGCGTCTGATTTCTATTACCAAAAAAGGGCAAGAAGGGGCCAGCGAAATACGCAAGATGATGAATGATTTTGAAGCGCGTCCACCTAAAACAATCGTAGGCGAAACGCTAAAGTATATTGAAAACTATAACACTAGTACGCGAATTAACCTTGAGACTGGTGAAAAGGAAATGATTGACCTCCCTACCTCAAACGTAATAATCTACGAGACCACTAAGGGTACTAGAGTTGCTGCACGTCCGAGCGGAACAGAGCCCAAAATTAAATTTTACATCAGCACCAAAACACAGTTAGAAAGTGCTGAGGTTTTCGAAAAGACCAATAAAGACATTGAGGCGAAAATTGATCAAATCATCAGTGAACTGCAATTGAATTAATGAAATCTGCCTTTCGTCATATCCTTAAATATGCAGGTCCTTATAAGCAATCGGCCTATGCCAACGTGCTATTCAACATGGGCTACGCTTTATTTAATGTGTTGTCTATTCTGATTTTCATTCCTACCCTAGGGATTCTATTTGGCACACAGCCAGAAGTTACCGAAGCGCCCGTATACGATGGAATCAGTTCGTTAAAAGGATATGTAGAGGGAAGCTTAAATTACCAACTAACCAAAGAATCCAATGCGAATGGGCCAATAAGAGCCTTGCTGATTATTATCGTTCTCAGTGCCATCATATTTTTTCTCAAAAATCTCTTTAGATACTTGGCACTCTACTCCCTCGCTTCACTTAGAACAGGAATGGTAAAGGACCTTCAGAATGATCTTTATGACAAACTAATCGACCTACCCATTGCTTATAGTTCTGAAAAACGAAAGGGAGACCTTTTATCTCGGATGACCTCTGACATCAAAGAAATCGAAAGCGCGATTATCAACTCTCTGGAAACCTTGGCAAGAGAACCTCTCACCATTCTCTTTGTGATTTTCTCTATGCTTGCCATTAGCTGGCAGCTCACCCTCTTTGTATTTATCTTTCTTCCCATCACAGGTTTTATCATCGCCAGAGTAGGTAAATCACTGAAGGCTAAATCGCTAGAGGCACAAAAAGAGTCAGGACTTTTTCTATCCTTTTTAGAAGAATCATTAGGCGGCTTGAAAATTATCAAAGCTTTTACCGCAGAATCGAGCGTAAAAGAAAAATTCAACACTTCTACCCAGAGGTATCGTAGCACCATGAATGCCGTTTTACGCAGAAATGGCATGGCCTCTCCTCTCAGCGAATTCTTAGGGGTCTGCGTGGTCTTATCTGTCTTATGGTACGGAGGTAGATTAGTACTAGGCACATCTTACTCTTTGAATCCTCAACAATTTTTAGGATACATAGGGTTATTTTACACAATAATCAATCCGGTAAAGTCAATTACTACCGTTAACTACAACATTAAAAAAGGAAAGGCTTCGGCAGAACGAGTTTTGGAGGTCATTAAAACTGATCAAACCATCAAAGACCCAATAAGCCCTAAACCTTTTCATTTTGAAGAGTCGATCAACTTTGACAACCTTAATTTTGCCTACGAGGAGCAAAACGTACTAAATCACCTAAACCTTACCATAACAAAAGGCCAAATGCTTGCCCTAGTAGGGAGTTCGGGTAGCGGTAAATCAACGATCGCACAGCTCCTATTAAGATTTTACGACTCCCCGTATGGTCAATTAAAGATTGATGGTGTAGCGATTCAAGATTTCACTAAAAATGATTTAAGAAACCATATTGCCTTGGTAAGTCAAGACCCACTACTGTTCAATGACACGGTGGCTAATAATATTGCACTCTCAAATCCTGATGCGACAGAGGATCAAATTATATGGGCTTCGAAACAAGCTTATGCCCATGAATTTATTGAGGCTATGCCAGAAGGATATCAAACATCCATCGGAGATTCAGGAAACAAGTTAAGTGGCGGACAAAAACAACGCATTGCTATCGCCAGAGCGTTTTTAAAAAATGCTCCGATCCTAATACTAGACGAAGCAACCTCAGCGCTAGATACTGAAAGTGAAAAGCAAGTTCAAATGGCGCTAGAAGCCATAAGCAAAGATCGCACAACCATTGCAATAGCTCACCGCCTATCCACTATTAGCAATGCCGACCAAATCGTTGTTCTAGATCATGGTCAAATCGCTGAAAAAGGCACTCATCAGGACCTTTTAGCAAACAAAGGACTCTATGCGAAATTGGTTGCACTACAATCCTTGAGCTAAGAATCGAAAAGCTTCAGAAAGCTTTCTTATCTTCGCGAGCTCAATAACCTTCTATGCGACTACACCGCAATCTTGTTTTTACTGTTTTAGATTCCCTTCATCTGATTTTCAATGAAGGTCAATACGCCGACAAGGTGATTGAAAAGGCGCTAAAAAAAGACAAGCGATGGGGTGCTAGAGATCGAGCGTTCATAGCCTCAACTACTTACGAAATCATAAGATATAAGCGGCTTTATGCTGAGATCGCTGAGGTTAACGGTCATTTTTCTGCCCAAAATATAAAGCGCATGTTCGCGGTTTGGACCACACTGAAAGGAATACAAATTCCTGCAGATTGGCCTGAATTCGAGCCTACTCCGACACGTAAAATCAAAGGTCGTTTCGACGCGCTTATAAAAACTAGAGCAATTAGAGAATCAATTCCCGACTGGTTAGATACACTAGGCGAACAATCCTTGGGTAATCAATTGTGGGAGGCAGAGATTAAAGCGCTTAATGAAGAGGCCGATGTGGTTCTTCGAATCAACACCTTGAAAACAACCATTGATCTTGCTGAAAAACGTCTACAAGAAGAAGGTATTGACACGGTGAGAATTCCTGATTTACCCGAAGCCCTTCGATTAGTAGAACGACAGAACGTTTTTCTTACCCAAAGTTTCAAAGATGGATGGTTTGAAATTCAGGATGGAAGTTCTCAGAAGGTTGCTCCACTACTCGATATTCGTCCGGGACAACGTGTTATTGATGCTTGTGCAGGGGCCGGAGGTAAAACCCTGCATTTAAGTTCTTTATTGGAGAATAAAGGACAGCTTATTGCCATGGATATACACCAGTACAAACTGAATAATCTGAAGCTTAGAGCCAGGAGAGCAGGAGCACATAATATTGAAACTCGTCTTATCGATTCGAATAAGGTGATTAAAAAATTGTACGGCTCTGCTGATCGTGTTCTTATTGATGCGCCTTGTACAGGACTGGGTGTATTAAGACGAAATCCGGATGCCAAATGGAAAATTGATAGCGATTTTCTAGATCGCGTGGTAGCTACTCAACAAGAGATCTTACAATCCTACTCTAAATTGGTTAAGGTAGGCGGTAAAATTATTTATGCCACTTGCTCTATTTTGCCACAAGAAAACGATCAACAAATAGAAAAATTCATGACCTCAGAAGCTGGAAAAAACTTCAGCCTCATCGAAAGTCATAATTTATACGCCTCAAAAGATCATTTCGACGGATTTTTTATCGCGTTACTTGAGCGAAAAACCTAATTAAAATACCTTTGGAACTTAACCACATTCCGCTATGATTCTATTTTTCGGAACTCCATCACAATTGATTTACGCAGTACAAAGTACCGCCAACCTCGACGAGAAGACTATTGAGAAATTAGAATGGCTATTTGGCGGATTGACGCTGATTCGCGAAGAGTCTGTTGAGGGAATATTTGTCGGTCCAAGAGCCAGTATGATTACCCCTTGGAGCACGAATGCGACAGAGATCATTGCTAATATGGGCATTGAAAGTATTCAAAGAGTAGAGCAATTTGCTGCGGCAGAGGAGCACAGTAGTTTTGACCCTATGCTAGTGGTGAAACACCAAGGATTGACTCAAACCTTATTTGATGTAGCTACCGCACCAGCGCCTATCGAGGCCATAACTGACATCGCAGCTTACAATCAATCAGAGGGACTAGCATTAAGCGATGACGAAGTTGCTTATCTAGTGGGCTTAAGTAAACGTCTGGAACGCCCCCTTACCGATTCAGAAGTTTTTGGATTCTCTCAAGTAAATTCGGAGCACTGTCGCCACAAGATTTTCAATGGAATCTTCGAAATTGATGGAAAGGCCATGCCGAATTCACTTTTCGGAATGATCAAAAGAACCTCAAAAGAAAATCCTGGAGATATTGTTTCGGCCTACAAAGACAACGTTGCGTTTATTAAAGGACCAGAGATTACCCAATTTGCTCCTCAAAGAGCTGATCAGCCTTCAAATTATGAGGAGAAAAAACGTCAAAGTGTTCTTTCATTAAAGGCAGAAACACACAACTTCCCGACTACGGTAGAGCCCTTTAATGGCGCTGCAACCGGTTCTGGTGGAGAGATCAGAGACCGTCTTGCCGGAGGTACTGGTTCTATCCCACTTGCAGGAACCGCAGTTTACATGACAAGCTATGCACGTCATCGTGAAGAAGAACTAAATTGGGAAACACAACCCGCAGCAAGAAAATGGCTATATCAAACTCCTTTAGATATTCTAATTAAAGCGTCAAACGGCGCTTCTGATTTTGGAAATAAATTCGGTCAACCACTAATCGTTGGTTCACTGCTTACGTTCGAACATCAGGAGACTGAAGAAGGTAAAGATCCTAGAACGCTTGCTTTCGATAAAGTAATTATGTTGGCAGGAGGTATCGGTTACACCAATGCAGAATACGCTCAGAAGAACAAGCCTTCAAAAGATGATAAGGTCGTTATCTTAGGTGGAGACAATTATCGAATTGGAATGGGCGGTGCAGCGGTATCAAGTGCTGACACGGGAGCCTTCGGTAGCGCCATAGAACTTAACGCAGTTCAGCGCTCCAATCCAGAAATGCAGAAAAGAGCAGCAAACGCCATTAGGGGATTGGTAGAAAGTAGTGAAAATCCAATTGTATCGATTCATGATCATGGTGCAGGAGGGCATTTAAATTGTTTATCTGAACTCGTAGAAGAAACTGGTGGTAAAATCGAAATCGATGCTTTACCCGTTGGTGACCCTACCCTTTCCTTTAAAGAACTTATCGGCAACGAATCTCAGGAGCGAATGGGGTTAGTAATCCAACCCAAAGACACCGAGCTGGTTCGAAAAATTGCTGAAAGAGAACGAGCTCCGTATTTCGAAGTAGGTGAGATTACGGGAGATATGAGATTCGTTGTATCCTCTTCAAGTAAAGGAGAAAAAGCCCTTGACCTTGACCTTATTGACCTTTTTGGAAACGCTCCAAAAATGGTTCTTAGTGATACAGATACACAGAGAGACTATGCTTCGATCGATTTTGAATTAGAGCATTTTCACGATTATCTAGAGGCGGTACTTCGTCTTGAAGCTGTAGCGTGTAAAGACTGGCTTACGAATAAAGTAGATCGTTGTGTCGGAGGTAAAGTAGCTAAACAGCAATGCGTGGGTAGCCTACAAATACCCCTTCAGAACTATGGAGTCTCTGCCCTCGACTTTACCAGCAAAAATGGAATTGCTACATCAATCGGACACAGTCCTATCAGCGGTCTTATTGACCCCGTAGCAGGAAGTAAAAACAGTATCGCAGAGGCGCTTACGAACATCGTTTTCGCTCCTCTTGAGAATGGACTTAAATCGGTTTCCCTGTCTGCAAACTGGATGTGGCCCTGTAATAACGAAGGTGAAAACGCAAGACTCTACAAAGCTGTAGAGGCGGCATCTGACTTTGCGGTTGCTCTAGGGATTAATATCCCTACGGGTAAAGATTCGCTATCCATGAAGCAGAAGTATGCCGGACAGGAAGTTTTATCACCAGGTACCGTAATTATTTCGGCTGCAGGTCATTGCAATGACTTTGCAAAAGCCGTAGAACCAGTTTTTAAACCAGGAAAAGGAAAGTTATTCTACATTAACCTCTCTGCAGACTCATTTAAACTCGGTGGATCCTCATTTGCACAAACACAAAATAAAATTGGAAACACCGCACCTAACATATTAAATGATCAGGCTTTTAAAGAAACTTTTGATTGGATTCAAAATCAAATTAAAGCCGGAAATATCGCAGCAGGTCACGACGTTGCATCCGGAGGTTTAATCACTACCCTTCTTGAAGGATGTTTTGCTGAAACAGCACTAGGAGCTGAAATCAACCTATCTGGTTTAAGCGATCAGTCTCTTATTGAAGTATTATTTTCAGAAAATGCAGGGGTTATTCTACAAGCTACAAATGAAGAATTTGATCCTATCGCTAAAAACTGCCCACTACCCTGTATAGAAATAGGATCAGTAACCACTGAGCCTCGTGTGAAGATTAACTATCACCACGTAGAAATCGGTTTAGAAATTGAACGACTGCGTTCGGTTTGGTTCGAAACTTCGTATTTGTTTGACAAGCATCAAACAGCGAATAGCCTAGCTGAGGTTCGTTATCACAACTTAGGTAAGCAGCCTCTAAACTATGTATTCCCTAAAAACTACCAGCGTGAGGCCTTTACTGTTGAAGGAAAACGTCCTGTCGCGGCTATTTTAAGAGAGAAAGGAAGTAATTCAGAGCGCGAAATGGCAAATGCCCTTTATCTGGCTGGTTTCGAAGTGCGCGATGTTCATATGACCGATCTGATGAGTGGACGAGAAACCCTAGAAGATGTTCAATTCCTTGGTGCTGTCGGCGGATTTTCAAATTCAGATGTACTAGGATCGGCAAAAGGTTGGGCTGGTGCCATCAAATACAATGAAAACGCAAAAAAGGCTATCGACAACTTCTTTGCTCGAAAAGACACACTTTCTGTAGGAATTTGTAATGGATGTCAATTATTCATGGAGCTTGAATTGCTTTATCCAGAACATAAAACACACGGTAAGATGGTACATAACGACTCCTCTAAGCACGAGAGTAATTTCACCTCAGTTACTGTGGAACCCAATAACTCGGTAATGCTTTCTTCACTAACAGGAAGTACTCTGGGAGTATGGATTTCTCATGGCGAAGGAAAATTCTCTCTTCCTCAAGGGAAAGAAAATTATCACATCGTCGGTACTTATGGGTACGATAGCTATCCGGCCAATCCGAATGGAAGCGATTATAACGTTGCTATGCTATGTGACCCTTCAGGACGGCATTTAGCTACCATGCCACATATCGAACGTTCGTTATTTGCTTGGAACTGGGCACACTACCCAGAAAACAAAGATCATTTCAGTCCTTGGATCGAAGCATTTATCAATGCTCGTAAATGGATTTTAAATTGTTAGAAATATCCCGTATTTTGGATGTCCTAACAATTTGCTAACATGAAGAAGGTAACACGTCTCTTTGATTTTGCATATTATCATTTAGAGAACCACCCACTAGAAAAACTATTCTCTACCAAAAAGAATGGTGAATGGAAGAGTTTCAGCTCTCAAGAATTCATAGACACTGCTAATGCTATCAGTCGCGCACTCATCGAGATGGGTGTGAAAGCCAATGATAAAATTGGACTGATCTCGATGACTAATCGTACCGAATGGTGTTTAATGGATCTTGCAGTACTTCAAATTGGAGCCCAAACGGTACCTATCTACCCTACTATTTCTGAAACAGACTACGCATACATCTTAAACCATAGTGAAGCCAGCTACTGCTTCGTTTCTTGTGAAGAAGTGTATCACAAGTTAGCATCTGTAAAGGATCAGGTAAAAGGGCTTAAGGAGATTTTTAGCTTCGACCAAATTAAAGGTTGTAAAATCTTCGAAGAGCTTCCAAAACTAGGTGCTTCACTCAATAATCAAGAAGAAGTTGAAAAACGAAAAGAAGCGGTACAGCCCGAGCAATTAGCCACGCTTATTTATACCTCTGGTACTACCGGAAAACCAAAAGGAGTAATGCTTTCTCATCACAACATTGTGAGTAATGTATTATCGGCTCGATCTCGAGTACCCTTCGATAAGGGAGCTATAGCGCTTAGCTTTTTGCCTTTGTGTCACATTTTTGAGAGGGTAATTATTTATATCTACCAATACTGCGGGGTTACCGTTTACTTCGGTGAAGGACTAGACAAAATCAGTGATAACATTAAAGAAGTTAAACCTTCGGTGATGACCGTGGTACCTAGACTACTCGAAAAGGTTTACGATAAAATCGTCGGAAAAGGAAAGGAATTAACCGGAATTAAAAAATCACTATTCTTTTGGGCATTAGAGTTAGGGTTAAAATTTGAACCCTACCATCGTTCTGCCCTTTACAATTTCAAATTAAAAATTGCCCGAAAATTGATCTTTTCTAAGTGGCAAGAAGCCCTTGGGGGCAACTTAGAACTTATGGTCTCCGGTAGTGCCGCCTTACAGCCTCGATTGACCAGAGTTTTTGGTGCTGCAGGTATTCCTGTTATGGAGGGTTATGGTCTTACTGAAACCTCACCTGTAATTACCGTAAACGATCAGCGCAATGGGAATTGGCGCATAGGCACTGTCGGTAGACAAATCGATGGTATTGAAGTGAAAATTGCAGAAGATGGTGAAATCCTTTGTAAAGGACCCAATGTAATGATGGGTTATTACAAAGACGAGGAAAAGACGAATGAAGTCATTAAAGACGACTTCTTCCGCACAGGGGATATTGGAGAATTTGATAGCGATGGGTTTTTACGCATCACTGATCGTAAAAAGGAAATGTTCAAGACCTCTGGCGGTAAATACGTTGCTCCACAACTTTTAGAAAACAGATGTAAGCAATCACTATTTATCGAACAGATCATGGTGGTAGGTGAAGGCGAAAAAATGCCAGCAGCACTTATTCAAATGAATTTTGATTTTATCAAAGATTGGGCCGATAAAAAAGGAGTTAAATTAGAAGCAGATCGTTCAGCATGGGGAACCAATCCTAAAGTGATCGAACGTATTAGCAAAGAAATTGATGAAGCCAATGAAGGTTTTGCAAAGTGGGAAAAGATCAAGCAATTCAGACTGACTCCAGACGAGTGGAGTATCGAAGGAGGACACCTCACCCCTACAATGAAACTTCGAAGAAAAGAGGTCAAAGCCAAATACCTAGACCTTTACGAATCGATTTACAGGGAATCGTAAAGTACTGAATACAATAGATTTATAAGACCTGCTAGTGTTAGCAGGTCTTTTTTTATTTCTTATCAATTTATTATGCATGCATAATAAATTGACGTATCTTAGAGCCAATGAGCACAAAAAAACCTCTTATCGATCATTCCCTTCGAGCCACTTGGCAGGCCGTATCAAAAATGTATAGCGAAGTTGCTAGGCAATACGGTATCACTATGGCACTTGGACTGACCTTACTGAGTATCGATCCTAAAAATGGAACGGCCTCTACGGCACTCGGTCCTATAATGGGAATGGAACCCACTTCTTTATCTCGTTTGATTAACTCCTTAGAAGACCTGCACCTGGTTGAGCGTAAGCCTAATCCACACGATGGTCGTGGTGTTATCCTACACCTAACTTCAGATGGATTAATCAAAAGGGATTTTATTAAAAAACACGTTTATACCTTCAATGAAGCTGTAGCTAATAAAGTCTCTCAAAAAGAACTAATAGGATTTTACAACACTATTGAAGCTATAAATTCGACCAGTTCAGAACAACTTTTTGACTTTCAACAAACCTCTAATACGATCCTATGAAAAGGAATATAGAAAAAGTAGCCGTCCTAGGCTCAGGAATAATGGGTAGTGGAATCGCTGCTCATCTTGCGGGTATCGGCCTTCAAGTTCTCTTATTAGACATTAGTCCTAAAGAACTTAATGAAGACGAGAGGTCTAAAGGATTGAGCCTTGACCATCCGAGTGTGCAAAAGAGAATTGTTAATGACTCTTTAAGTAAATCATTAAAGTCTAAGCCCTCTCCGATTTACAACGCTTCATTCGCTAACCGAATTAAAACGGGAACCCTTGAAAATGATTTGCATCAAATTGCAAAAGTCGATTGGATCATTGAAGTAGTTGTAGAAAGACTTGATATCAAGAAACAGGTTTTTGAATCCGTTGAAAAACACCGGAAGCCAGGAACGCTTATTAGTTCAAATACATCGGGAATTCCAATACACCTTATGGCTGAAGGAAGGAGTGAAGATTTTCAGCAACACTTTTTGGGCACTCACTTCTTTAATCCTGCTAGATATCTTCGCTTATTAGAGCTTATTCCAGGGCCAAAGACCAACCAAGAAACGATTCATTTTTTCGAGCATTTCGGTAGAAAGTATCTAGGAAAGTCTGTTGTGGTTGCTAAAGACACTCCGGCATTTATTGGAAACCGGATCGGGATATTTAGTATTCAAAGTCTCTTTCACCGCGTGAAAGACCTTGAAATGACGATTGAAGAGGTAGATAAACTTACAGGTCCGGTTATAGGTAGGCCCAAATCTGCCACATTTAGAACCGTTGATGTAGTTGGTTTAGACACCTTAGTTCATGTTGCTAATGGAATTAAAGAACATTGTACCTCTGACGAGAGACACGAATTATTCAGCTTACCCGATTTTATCGAATCGATGATGGAAGCTAACCGACTCGGATCAAAAACAGGAGAAGGTTTCTACAAAAAAATCAAGAAAGACGGTAAATCTGAAATCTTAAGTTTAGAACTAACCACCGGTGAATACCGCGAAGCTAAAAAAGCAAAATTCGCCACACTTGAAAAAACCAAAAGCGTAAGTAATGTTGCTGACAGGTTCCCTATACTCGTTGGTGGTTCGGATAAAGCTGGAGAATTCTATCGTTTGGTATTTGCCGATCTCTTCGCTTATGTATCTCATCGTATGGGAGAAATTACCGATGCAATCTACAAGATTGACGACGCCATGAAGGCAGGATTCGGATGGGAACATGGCCCATTCGAAATATGGGACGCTGTAGGATTACAAAAGGGTATTGAGCTAGTTAAGAAACAAAATCTTCAACTTCCTAATTGGATTGAAGAACTAGCAGCCAGTCAGTCCTCGTTTTATAAGGTTGTAGAGGGAAAAACCCATTACTACGATACTGAATCAAAAAATTATCAAAACATTCCGGGTCGAGAAGGTTTTATCTTACTAGACAATCTTAGAGAAAAGCAAACCGTATTCACAAACAAAGACTTTAGCCTAATCGATCTTGGAGAGGGCATT
>DFQX01000070.1:0-832 GCA_002381155.1 Flavobacteriaceae bacterium UBA3478
GGGTTCGTTAAATCTCTTTTAGGTAGCGAAAATACCACCAATCTTAATGTTTTAAAAGTGACAACACATATTTAGAAGTTTAAATACGCTTTTAAACGAGAATACATGAGATTCACTACATTTAGTTATACTTAACAACAATCGATGCATCACTACATCAGCCTCTTTGATCGGGTATTAAAAAAGCGTTTTCCTCTGGCGATTTCGAGGGGAGTGCGATACGATTCTACTAATGTTTTTATTCAGATCACTGAAGGTTCTATCTCAGGTATCGGGGAGGCTGCTCCAGGCGCTTCTGAAGGGGCAGGTACTCCTGAAGAAGTAAGGCAAGAATTAAAGCGGTTTTTAGATACTAATCCCGAGGGCTTGTCTATTTATCAGGCGTTTGATCGAGGAAGAGCCATGAAAATCGCTCCGAGTGCCTATGCCGCTTATGATATCGCACGATGGGATTTGCTGGCAAAGAAAGCGCAAATGCCGCTTTACAGGATGTTGGGGCTTTCGCTTCCGACCGCAGCTACTTCGATGACCATTGGTATTAATACCCCTGAGGTGGTGAGAGAACGTATTCCGTTACTCATGAATGATATGCCTAGCTTAAAAGGGCTAAAAATAAAGTTAGGATCTCCTGAAGGTATCGATGCCGATAAGGAGATGTTTGAAGAGGTGGTTCGCTCTGCTTCTCCATACCATCTCAAACTGAGAGTAGATGCTAATGGTGGTTGGTCACTTAGTGATGCAAAACATATGCTTGATTGGTTATCAAAGCGTGGGGTTGAATATATCGAACAACCTTTGGTTGAAGGGGCTGAAGATCAATTACCAGAGCTGT
>DFQX01000070.1:1220-4811 GCA_002381155.1 Flavobacteriaceae bacterium UBA3478
TGCGGCGGTATCACGGGAGCGTTAGAGATTATTCAGGTGGCGCGATCTTATGGATTAAAAACTATGATTGGTTGCATGTCTGAGTCTTCTGTTTCTATCGCTGCAGCTGCCTCACTTACGGGAATTATTGATCATGTTGATTTAGATTCCCATTACAATTTAGCTCCTGATGTAGCTGAAGGAGCGCCTCTTGTGCAGGGTACCACTATGCCTACTGATGGGTTTGGTCATGGGGCAAGATTAAAACCTGAAGAATAATGTTACAACCGAAAGACAAAGTAGCGATCTATATGGAGGGCCATCTCGAAAGTGATTTCGGAAAGATGGGCTTCGGCGCGGTAAGATATTTAGCTAACGACATTGTTGCAGTGATCGATAGTGCTCAAGCAGGGCGAGTCGTGAGTGATTTTATGAAGACTTCTAGAAAGATTCCGGTGGTTTCAAGTTTAGAGGAATCGATTGCTCTTGGTGCTGAGGTACTGCTTTTAGGAATTGCCCCTGTGGGCGGAAAAATCCCTGATTTTTGGTATGAAACCCTCGACAAAGCGATTGATTCAGGAGTTTCGCTTATCAACGGACTTCACGATCTATTGGCTCCGAGATATAAGGGTCGTTTGAGTCAAAACTGGGTATGGGATGTTCGTGTTCCACAGTTTGTCCCGGCTATTGGTTCGGCAAGAGCTCTAGAACATAAGGGTAAGCGAATTCTATGTGTGGGTACCGATAACGCGGTCGGAAAGATGACTGCCGGCCTAGAATTGTATAGAGGCCTTCTTAAAGAAAATCATTCGGCGGGTTTTGTAGCTACTGGACAGATTGGTATCACCGTTACAGGCGGAGGGATACCCCTTGACGCTTTTAAGGTTGATTATGCTACCGGCGCCGTAGAGACTGCTGTTTTAGAGCATTCAGATAAAGATTTTGTAGTTATTGAAGGGCAAGGTTCACTTCTCAATCCCAGTAGTACGGCTACTTTGCCATTGATGCGAGGGAGCTGTCCAACCCATTTAATTCTCTGTATGCGTGGCGACAAAACGACCCTGCGATCCAATACTCAAATTAAAATCCCTAACCTTAGGGAGTTTATACAATTAAACGAGTCTTTAGCCTCAGTTTGCGGCACCTATCCAGAGGCAAAAGTTATTGGAGTCGCTGTGAACACTTCGATGCTATCTGAAGCAGAAGCTGTAGTCGTTAAAAAGCGAATTTCTGCGGAGAGTGGGGTGCCTGCCTTTGACCCTGTTCGAGATGGGGTTGAAGGATTTATAGAACGCTTATGAGACATTTAAGTATCGTATTTTTCTTTTTATTGGCGGGATGCCAAGTGGCGATTACCTGGGAATTTGGGCCTTTTGAAAAGGTTACCGATGCAAACCCCATCCTTAGACCCTCAAGTGATTATAGTTTTTTAGACCCTATTAGCTCAGAAATAAGATATTTTGAAGAGAAGAACGTATTAAACCCTTCTGCGGTAGTAAAAGACGGGCTAGTTCATCTAATCTATCGAGCACAAGATTCTTTAATGACCTCGAGGCTGGCGCTAGCAACCAGCTCTGATGGAATTCATTTTGAAAAAGCTGCTACACCTATTCTATTCCCAGATCATGATGCTCAGTACGAATTTGAATGGCCTGGAGGTATTGAAGATCCCCGGGTAGTTCGTTTAGAAGAAGGCGGATATTTTCTTACGTACACAGCTTATGATGGAAAAACCGCACGTTTATTCGCGGCCACCTCAACAGACTTGATTCATTGGGAAAAGCTAGGATCGGTATTTGAAAACCCTAAATATGCTGATATGTGGTCTAAATCTGGAGCCTTAGTTACTTCACAGATTGAAGATCAATTTATGGCAACAAAAATTAACGGATATTATTATATGTATTTTGGTGACACCTCTCTTTTCATCGCTCGTTCTAAAGATTTGAAATCTTGGGAGGTTTTAGAAGACGGGGAGAAGAAAACTCCATTGAGGGTGCTGAATCCACGTCCCGGCTATTTTGATTCTAGATTGGTTGAGCCCGGCCCCTTTGCGGTTTTAAAACCAGAGGGTATCGTGCTTATTTATAACGCTTCAAACGCCAGAGATTTTAATATGGCCTTACTTCCTGAATTTACCTATGCTACCGGTCAAGCTTTATTCGATTCATCCGAACCCTGGAAACTTCTCGATCGCACAACTACTCATTTTATTTCTCCTGAAACAGAATTCGAAAAGGTAGGAGAGGTGAATCAAGTCGTTTTTGTTGAAGGTTTCATTTACTTTAAAGAGAAGTATTTTCTTTATTACGGTACCGCCGATTCAAATATTGGTGTAGCAGTCAGTCAATGACCTAAATTTTAAAAGGAATAGAATTATATTTGGTTAACGACAAAAACAAAGAATGAAATTGCTCCTTGTGCTCTTTTCATGGGCTACATTTATTATTCAGCCTAGTGACCCGATCTACCTAGATCAAAACGGTGTAACCGTAAAGGCAACTTCAGAGGCAATCATCGGTCAAACATATCAGTTTCAGAATAAATCCTATCTAGTCGTTGATAACGAATTATTGCGATCCATGGTCAATGACGATGCTGATCTCACTTTAGTGGTTACATCCTTTGTAACCGATATGAGCTACCTATTTTATAAGCGTGAGAGTTTCAATGTAGACATCAGTTCTTGGGATACCTCTGCGGTAACCTCGATGAGTAAGATGTTTATGTGGGCGAAGTCGTTCTCTGGAGATCTTTCTTCTTGGAATGTTTCTATGGTTACCGATTTTGGAGATATGTTTCATGGTACACGGGCATTCAACTCGGATATCAGCTCTTGGGATGTGTCATCGGCCACCCTAATGAACGGCATGTTTCACGATTCTTATTTCAATCAAAACATAAATACTTGGGATGTTTCTAAGGTTACCAATTTTAGTGGGATGTTCGACGACACTCCCTACTTTAACCAACCACTGAATAATTGGGATATGAGTTCTGCCGAAAACTTAGGTGGAATGTTCGCAGAGGCAGTTAGCTTCAACCGGGATATTAGTATGTGGGATACCTCTTCTGTACGTTTCATGACCAATATGTTCAGAAATGCAAAGCAATTCTCATACGACCTATCTGAATGGGACGTCTCTAATGTGGACGGAAAACCTGAGGATTTTGACCTTTACGCACACTCCTTTACGCAACCTAAATGGGAGGGATCAAGTCTTATAAATTACATTTTAGGCGCGTTAGGACTGCTAATTTTAGTAGTTCTGGCAGTAAAGAGGCTCAGATCAAAATCTGTTCAAACTACCACCGTTTCGACACCTTTATTCGAAGCTGAATTTAAAGACCGCTTAGAAAGCTTTATCGCCGAAAAAGGTCAAAACCTTCTTACCAAAGATGAGTTAGATATCCTTTTGAAAATCGATAAACTGACTTTTGAATCTCAAAAGACGAAGCGTGCCCAACTCATCAAGCGCATCAATGATTTCTACCCAGATTTAATTCTTCGAGTGCGTAACCCAGAGGACAAACGCGTATTTATTTACCAAGTGAGCATTTAGGTGAATTCACCTAAAGTTTACCAACCTTAATGCACGACGAATGGTGTAA
>DFQX01000020.1 GCA_002381155.1 Flavobacteriaceae bacterium UBA3478
GATGAGTTGGGATCATTTCAACGATGGTCTACTTAAAATGAAACCTCCATGGGATCGATTCTTTACTACCGTAAAAGGACCTGGGCAACCTCAGTCTTATTTATGGGTATTTATACTCGGTCTTGTAGGTTATTTTGGTTTTAAAGCAGTGAGAAAGCGAAAAAAAGCTTAACATGTTGAAAGCTGTACTTCTGCATCCCTCCTATTTTCTAACGACCCAAAGTCTTGCCACGATAGCTCAATACGGGGATAAAATTGTCTTTGAAAAACACGATAATTTTCAAAAACAAACATATCGAAGTAGATGCTCTATAGCTACAGATCAAGGAAAACTAAATCTTAGCCTACCTGTAAAACATCAGAAGAACATTCGACAGCGTTACAATGAAGTTAGAAGTGAAGAAGTGTTTGACTGGAATAAACAACATTTAAAGAGTATCACAACAGCTTATAGAACCTCACCCTATTTTGAATTTTTTGAGCTAGAATTCAAAGAGTTATTCCAAAACAGTGCAGTAGATCTATTTGATCACAACCTCAAAATCACCAAGTATCTCTGCGATCAATTTAGAATCGCATTCCCTGATAGGTTTACTGAATCATATCATAAAATTGACTCAACCCCAGAGGTGTTAGATCTTCGTTATTTAATCTTATGTAAAGGTGCTACAGGAGTAATAGAAGAAAAAGGATATCCACAGGTTTTTGAAGAGCGCACAGGGTTTCTCAGTAATCTATCGGCTATTGATCTATTGTTCAATCTAGGCCCAAGACATGGACTAGATTACCTAAGACAGATTTCTATTTCTGGCCCTTTCTAAAGAGGTAGTCTTTTTCCTCGGCAGAAAGGCTTTCGTAACCTGACGCACTGATTTTATCAAGAATTAAATCAATCTTCTCTTGATCAGATAGGGGCTCAGCGCTGGTTCGTTTTTTGTTTTTGTAAACCTTAAAGGATGGCTTTTTACGAGCGAAATTGAATCGAAATCCTTGTCTGAAATAATTTTGTAAACCATCAGCAATCTCCACTCCTTTTAATAATTGGCTCGCCATAAAATAACCAATTCCCGCCCCAACGAGGTGGGCTAAGCGACCACCAAAATTGACACCCGAGGTTAATTGCAGTAAATCAATCACAACAAAAAAGGCTCCGAGTTGCCACAACTTAATGTTGAAAATAAAAATTCTAATAGGCTGATTCGGAGTATAGGTAGCAATAAATATGAGCACCGCCATGACCCCAGCCGAAGAACCAACTAGATAGGCGCTAGAGGTTAGAAAAAGGGAGTAAGAAAAAAGAAAAGTAAGTCCGGCAAAAAATACACCCAAGAAGTAAACCGCAAATAACCGGGCCGTATCAAAAAGCGTTAAAAAATAACGACTCGCGGTGTATAGCCAAAGCATATTGAATATCAGGTGCCAAAGATCTGAATGAATAAAACTGTAGGTAATTAGGCTCCAAGGTTGAAATAATAAAGTTGTTAATGACGAGCTTAAAACCAACCAACGGTCTAGAGACAATCCAACAACACCTAAAATCGAGATCACCAAAAACACGAGTACTTGAATCGCAATGAAGCGATCAAAGCTGCTCATCAAATTCCATCGATAACGCAGGTTTTCCATTAGTTCCAACGGTGATTGTTAAATGAATTTCGACTCCAGTACCACATCATAATATAGCCTAATAATGCACCACCAATGTGAGCAAAGTGAGCGATACCAGTATTTTGATTAGTAATACCAAAATAAAGATCTCCCAGAATGATGAGGGGCACAAAGTATTTCGCTTTAATAGGAAATGGCAGAAATAGCAGCATCAAACGAGCGTTGGGATACATAAAGGCGAAAGCTACTAAGACACCGTAAACAGCCCCTGAAGCTCCTACTGCCGGAGTGTAAAACGCAGACCTCAACTGTTCTGCTACTTCGTAAGAAACACCGCGTTCAATATAACTTAGATTTACGCCTGAGGTAGAGGTCAAAGCCTCAAATAGTTGTACTCTAGATATTCCTGAGTCCACAATCGCCTCAACGGCACTATTGAAATAGATGTAATTCACACCCGTGTGTAAAAATGCAGCTCCTAAGCCAGCGGAGAAGAAAAAGAAGATGAATTTTTCTTGGCCCCATTGACGTTCAAGTGGTGTTCCAAAGGCCACTACCGCATACATATTAAAGAGTATATGAGCAAAACCTCCATGCATGAACATATGGGTAGCAAACTGCCAAAAACCAAATCTAGGGTTCTCCATAAACCAAAGGGAGAATCTCCCATACATAAAGTCTCCTAAGCTCAGTGTTAGAATAAAGAACAACACATTAGCGATAAGTATTCCACGTACAGCGGGAGTCATTTGTTGTAGCATAGCCTAGAATTTACGTGCAATTTCTTGAACATCGATCAACCTAAAAATCAGCTTCTGATCCGGCGACCATTCGCGTTCTTTGCACAAATTTAGGTCTTCTAAAAGTTTTCTCATTTGTTCAGGCGAGAGCTTCACCCCCGATCGAATAGCCATATTTCGAGACAAAATTCTAGCCGATAACTCAGCAGTAGAAAAGCTCTCTAAAGAATGCTTATCCTGTGAAAGATTAAGAAGCTCCTTGAAAAGCTTAAGAGCATTAGGAGTGTCTAAAAATTCAGGACCACCACTTAAGGTTAGTTGATGGTCTGTTAAACTAATAGCAAAGCCTAGATCTCTTAACTGATCTTCAATTTGTGAAAACTGGTTGCGCTCCGAAGGGTTTAGCTCGATCTCTTCAGAAAATAACCATTGCTGAGAGTTAGATACCTCAACGGTCATTGCCGCCAATAATTGCTCATAAATCACGCGTTGATGAGCTCTATACTGATCGATTAATACTAGTTTGGCATCTCTAGCTATTACGAGATATTTCGTGTCGAGTTGAATAGGTGATTGTAAAGACTCAAAGCTTATCGTTTCTCCTTCAAAATCGTCAGAAAAGATGGTCTGCTTGGCTTCAGTTTCTACCACGAGTTGACTAAATCCTAAAGCATCGTTAGCATCTACTGACACAAATGGATTGAAGCTAGGGTCTACTTTAACTTTGGGCATGCGGTTAGGTGAAGAAGACCGTTCAGATCGATAATCTACCTGATAATCTGGATTGAGGTCAAAATCAATGGTCGCATTGACTCTGAATTGTCCCAAACCATGGCGAACAGTAGCCTGCAATAGGGTGAAAATCTCGAACTCATCAACCAGTTTTATTTCGGTTTTGGTCGGATGTATATTAACATCAACCATCGATGGGTTTACTTCTAGAAAAATAAAGTATCCGGGTTGATAATCATTATTTAAAAGACCCTCATAGGCCTTAATCACTGCCTTGTGCAAATAGGAATGACGCACATAGCGACCATTTACGAAAAAGAATTGTTCTTGTCGGGACTTTTTGGCAAATTCAGGTTTTTGCGCGTATCCCGAAATTTTAACCACTTCAGTAGCCTCCTTAATAGATACAACACGCTCAGGGTATTTCGATCCGAAAACATGGCCGATGCGCTGTAATAAATTGGATGGTGGAAGATCAAATAAAACTTGATC
This sequence comes from Flavobacteriaceae bacterium UBA3478, assembly GCA_002381155.1. Lineage (GTDB taxonomy): Bacteria > Bacteroidota > Bacteroidia > Flavobacteriales > Flavobacteriaceae > UBA3478. The sequence continues at coordinate 3,573 of DFQX01000020.1, forward strand.
ATCAGAATACATCTTCCAATAAATATCGGTATGAATAAGCGCTACCCGCTGAAACTCATCGATGCAATGCTTCAATTCTACTGAATTCGACTTCAAGAAGTTTCTACGAGCAGGTATATTGAAAAAAAGATGTTTTACAGAAATGGTGGTGCCTACCTCAGCGACGACTTCTTTAATATCGTAAGACTGTCCGCCATGATTCGTATATTCAAAAGCCTCTTCTGAACCTTGAACCCTACTTTTACAACTAACTTGGGCAATGGCTGATATACTTGCTAATGCTTCTCCCCTGAACCCTTTTGTACTTAAGGTAAATAAATCTTCTGCAGATCGAATTTTAGAAGTAGCATGTCGCTCAAAGGCCAATTCTAACTGGTCTTTATCAATACCTACTCCATTATCAATGACACTGATTAATTCCTTACCTGATTCCTTAATAACCAAAGTAATATTTGTAGATCCCGCATCAACAGCATTTTCAAGCAATTCCTTAACCACTGAGGCCGGACGTTGTACAACTTCCCCTGCGGCTATCTGATTGGCTACATGTTCTGGAAGCTTAAAAATTTCAGGCACGACTAGTGAAAATGCTTAGATCAAAGTCAATAATGACTAAAAAGAAAAAGATTAAAATTAGAGCTATGGTTAAAACCAATCGGTTGCTTTTTTTTGATTCTTCACCCGATTTAAGATCATCGATAGCCCAAAAAAATTTGTTTTTTAAACCTCTCGGAGGCTGGGCTGTACTACGAAACGAATCGAAACGATGTTCCATCTTAAAGGGAGAACCCTCCCCCTTGTAGTAACGAGGTTGGTATCCGAATTTCTTATGCGATTTCATCTTTAGAAATGCCATAGAATAAAGATACTAAGAATCGATGAACCCGAAGTTAAACTTCAGACATTTGAAGAGCAGCTATCGCTGCCTCAACACCCTTATTGCCGTGCTTACCTCCACTTCGAGCTCTTGATTGGTCGATATGATTATCGGTTAATACACAGAATATTACTGGTGTAGTTCCTTTTAGATTGAGTTCAGTTATGCCCTGGGTAATGGATTGACAAACAAAATCAAAGTGCGCCGTTTCACCTCTAATCACACAACCAATAACGATAACTGCATCGTAATTCTCAGCCTTTACACATTTAGACGCTGCATAGGTGAGCTCAACCGCACCAGGAACAGCAATCTGATCAATGGTTCCCGCTTTGTGTTCAGCTAATGTCGAAAGACAACCATCTCTAAGCGCATGTGTTATTTCTTCATTCCAGTCTGCAGTGATAACGACAAAACGTTTCCCCTCACCCGAAGGAACCTTAGATGAATCGTAAGTTGATAAGTGATGATGTGCCGTAGCCACTCTTACTCTAGGTTTCCGATAATCGCATCGATACCCGACGCCTCAGTGTTACCAGTATACTCTTTCTTTAAACGCTTCGCATATTTAAGTGCCTTGCTAGTTTCATTAACCTCTAAAGCCATAAATAAGGCTTTTCGCAAGAACATCGGCGTTGTAAAGTCATTGGTATCCTGATTGATAGCAGACTCGTAAGCTGAAAGCGCGTCAGAGTAACGCTCTAAACCAGCATAAGCATCTGCTATAGCGCCTTTAGCTAGAGCAGATAGGATCGCATCGTCCGAAGAAAACCCTTCTAGAGCGGTAATCGCTTCCGAATACTGGCCTAACTGCAGGTAAGACATTCCTGCCCCATAAGAAGCTAATTTAGCTGCTTTAGTACCCGAATAGTTATCTATGATATCAACGAAGCCATATTTTCCTTGAGCACCATTTAGCGCAAGACCTAACAGAGAATCTTTTGCGACACCTGGCTGAGTAGATTGTTCGAAATAAGACTGTGGATAGTATAGTTCATTGGCTGCTTCGCGCTCCTTTGGAGCTAAAATAAACTCATTGTAGGCAAAGCTTCCAATACCTACCACTGCAATCGCAATGATCAATCCTAAAATAATTTTCTGATTTTTTCTAAACCACTCTTCAGATCGGGATGCCCCTGAGTCTAATGCTGAAAAAACCTCAGCTGTTTGACTGTTCTGATTTACAACCTCTTCGTTAGACTCAACGGCCTTAACTGATTTCTTATATCCTCTTCGCTGATAACTCGCCATGGTATACTATTATATTAGATGGGCAAAAATAGAATTTTTATCATAATCTACCGACTGGGTAACAATGCTTATTTTTACCATCCATTTTTAACTATGTATCTAAAACATCTATCTCTAATCAACTATAAGAATTTCGAAGCCGATCAATTCGATTTTGATTCGTCTATAAATTGCTTGGTTGGCAGGAATGGCGCAGGTAAAACTACTATTTTAGATGCTATTTATCACTTAGCTTTTACCAAAAGCTATTTCAATCCTCAAAGCACTCAAAATGTTAGACATGGTGCCGAATTATTCACTTTAGAAGGTAAATTCAAGATCGATCAGAGAGATCTCGATCTTTTCGTCGGATTCAAAAAGGGCACCAAAAAGACGGTAAAACTCAATAGTAAAACTTACGATCGAATCAGCGATCACATTGGAAAAATTCCGTTGGTCATTATTTCACCTGCCGACCGAGACCTTATTTCAGAAGGCAGTGAAACCAGGAGAAAATTCATCGACAGTATTATTTCTCAATCAGATTCAGGCTATTTAAACGCACTGCTCAAATACAATCAGGCCTTAAGTCAAAGAAACTCTCTCTTAAAATACTTTTCAAAAAACAATGTTTTTCAGAAAGACACCCTTGCCTTATACGATGAATTACTCATTGAAAATGGTAGTATCATCTTTGAGAAGAGAAACCAATTCTTAAACTTTTTCTCTGAACACTTCATTGAACAGTACCAAGCAATCAGTCCTGTAGAGAGTGAGGTCGTGGAGGTTAAATATGATTCTGAACTGCTTAAAACCGATTTTAAAACGCTTCTTGAACAGAGTCTTTCTAAAGATCGCCTACTACAATATACCTCAACCGGAATACATAAGGATGACTTGATGTTGCTTTTAAATGGATACCCCATCAAAAAATTCGGAAGTCAAGGACAGCAGAAAAGCTTTTTGATTGCCCTGCGCTTTGCCCAGTATGCCTTTCTTAAAAATCAAAAAAATCAAAAACCGATCGTTCTATTAGATGATATCTTTGATAAATTAGATGATCAGCGAGTGATGCGTTTAGTGGCACTTGTCGAAAACGATTTCTTCGGTCAATTATTCATTAGTGATACGAATAGTAGTAGAACAGAGGAAGTAGTAAAAGCAACCGGTAGACCCTATGTAATTCATCATCTAGAATGAGAAAAGACAAAGAACAAAGTCTTAGCGAGGTACTCAGGCAGTTTATAGAGACCAATAAACTTGAAAAGGGCCTTACAGAGGCAGAGGTGATTAGACTATGGCCAGAGATTATGGGGCCCGGCGTGGCTAATTACACAAAAAATATTCAATTCTCTAAAGGGGTACTAAAGGTGTACTTGAGTTCAGCAGTACTGCGAGAAGAACTACTGTTTGGTAGAAAAAAAATAATCGCCATGTACAATGAAGCACTAAATGGCGATTATATCAAGTCGGTATTACTAGTTTGACAACCTAGAAGATTTCTCTTCCGGAGAAGTGAAATGCGCATTCGATAGCAGCATTTTCATCGCTATCTGAACCATGGATCGCGTTCTCACCAATAGATTTCGCAAAGGCTTTGCGAATGGTACCTTCTGCAGCTTCTGCGGGGTTGGTAGATCCGATTAAAATTCTGAAATCTTCAACCGCGTTGTCTTTTTCAAGAATAGCAGCTACGATAGGGCCGCTACTCATAAATTCAACTAATTCTCCATAGAACGGACGCTCAGCATGAACCGCATAGAAAAGTTCAGCATCGCGCTTACTTAACTGCGTATACTTCATCGCAGCAATGCGAAAACCTGCAGCGTTAATACGTTCTAGAATAGCCCCGATGTGACCTGCTTTAACAGCATCTGGCTTAATCATTGTAAAAGTTCTAGTTCCAGACATGGATTTTCTTTAAAATTTTCTGCAAAAATAGGTAAAATTAGAACTTAAAAGAATGCTCCTGTAAAACTGCATTACCATTGCCGATCATTCTACCGGTAACCACTCCTTTTTTCCAATCGATATCAAGAAGTCCATAAGAAGGTACCGAAACCACGTTACCCTCTCTAAGCGCATTAGGCTCTCCACTAAAGTTTTCATAAGAGTGTGTAAGCCCACTCGAGGTGAAATCAATAATTTCTTTGTCATCAGTTTTAAGCACTGACCATTCAGAGATATGGCGATCACCAGATAAAACCATTACTGGCTGATCTACTTGGTTTAATAGTGAAATCAATCGCTCACGTTCGTGAGGAAGATTCTGCCACTTTTCATAACCGTGCTCCGATGACAAAAACTGAATACTCGATACAAGCAAGATAAGATCAGCAGTACTGGTGGTTAATCGATGAGAAAGCCAAATCCACTGAATATCACCCAGCATAGTAGCTGCTTCATCGTAATTGGGATCGTAACGTCTACCCTCTGTCCCTTTGGTTAAGTCAGATCGAAAATATCTAGTATCCAAAAGAATAACTTCTACCGTATGCCCCTCTGTTTGAATTTGTTCAGAGTAATATACTCCTTCCTGATCTCTTCTTGAATCGCTCTGTTCTACCTTTAAAAAATTTAGAAAAGCCTCTTGGCTCTTGTCTTTTGCAGAGAAAGTTACCCCTCCATCATTCATACCATAATCATGGTCATCCCAGGTAGCAAGAATTTTCGAAGACTCTGTTAATTTCCGGTACTCCACATTTTCTAATTGACGACGGTAATGCTTCTCAATCGTTTCAAAATTATCGCTATCTGCGTAGACAATATCTCCACCCCATATCCATGCTTCTGGCTGTGCCAATAAAACATCGTCCCAAAGTTCATTGGGTGCATAGGCATTATTACAAGAGCCAAAGGCGATACGGCTCGAATGCGGCTGTATTTCTTCAACAAAAACCAAACTTTCATTGCTTTCAGATTTTGGATTTTGCCTGCATGAAACTATTAAAGCAAGGACCAGGTAAGGGAGTTTTTTTATCATAAAGAAACGATTTAGAAAGCCTTAAAGCGTCTTTAAAAGTAGCAAGTTAAAATCAAATTAATTGTATCTTCGAAGTTATGAGTTTATTAACGATCGCTGGACTATCAGAGTACCTAGAAACCCCTCAAAACATAGTCATCATACCTCATCAAAATCCTGATGGTGATGCTCTTGGGTCGTGTTTAGGTATGTCTCATTTAATGAGAAAATTTGGCCATACCACTACGATATGTTCGCCCAATGCATTTCCTGATTTTCTCGGCTGGATGCCCGGTGCAAACGAAATTTTACTTGCCGATCAGAATTTAGAAGGATGTAAAAAGGCATTAGATTCAGCGAGTCTTATTTGTACTCTCGATTTTAATCATTTATCCCGGTGTGGAGTTTTAGGAGAATTCATCGAAAATAGCTCTGTCCCCATTTTAATGGTTGATCATCATATCTCGCCATCAGACTACGCCAAATACACGTTCAGCGACACCTCCATGAGCTCTACTTGTGAAATGATTTATCATTTAGCCAAACATTTAAATAGTACCGATCAAATCGATTCAGCAATTGCGAATTGCTTATATACAGGGATTATCACGGACACCGGGAATTTCAAATATCCGAGCGCAAACGCAACTACCCTATTAATTGCAGCAGACCTTCTCGAAAAAGGAGCGGATAAAACTAAAATTAATGCCCTACTCTTTGAGCAAAGTGAACTGAGTCGATTTAAACTGATGGGCAGGTGTTTAGACTCCCTGACTTATCTAGAAAATTACCACAGCGTCTATATGATCATTACCGAAGAAGACAAAAAAACTTGCGGATTTAAAAGAGGAGATACTGAAGAATTTGTGAACTTCGGATTAAGTCTCAAAGGTTGTTGTTTTTCAGTTATTTTCATCGAAAACGCAGAAGATAGCTCAATAAAAATGTCATTCAGATCGACGGGAGATTTTGATGTGAATGAATTTGCA
>DFQX01000079.1:0-8449 GCA_002381155.1 Flavobacteriaceae bacterium UBA3478
AAAGGCGGGCTTGTGATCTTCGATTACACAGGCCAATGGTGCAATAGATACTTCACAAGAAGTGAACGCATAAAGTGCGTCAATGGTTTTATCTGGGGAAATCCCAGTGGGTAGGTGAATTAAGATTTCTACATTTTCTGCAGTATTATCTTCTACCTTCTTGATTTTAATCTTTCCCTTATCATTAGCCTTTAAAATGGAGTCTATAAGAGAAGATGTGTTTGTGCCGTAGGGTATTTCTTGGATAACAAGCGTCGACTTGTCCTGAATTTCAATTCTTGCCCTAACTCTGACTCTCCCTCCTCGTAAACCATCGTTATACTGCGTAGCATCAACAATACCTCCGGTCGGGAAATCAGGCACCAAAGAAAAACTTCGGTTATTCAAATACGCAACACTTGCGTCAATAAGTTCAATAAAATTATGTGGAAGAATTTTAGTAGATAGACCGACTGCAATACCCTCAGCTCCTTGAGCAAGTAGCATCGGAAACTTTACTGGCAAATGAACAGGTTCCTTCTTTCTTCCATCATAAGAACTTTGCCAATCAGTAATCTTTGGACTATAAACAACGTCTAAGGCAAATTTGGTAAGTCGAGCTTCGATATACCTAGAGGCTGCGGCACCATCACCCGTTAATATGTTACCCCAGTTTCCTTGGGTATCAATAAGTAACTCCTTTTGCCCAATTTGCACCATAGCATCTGAGATACTTGCATCACCATGGGGATGGTATTGCATCGTATGGCCAACGACATTTGCAACTTTATTGTATCTCCCGTCATCAAGCTCTTTAAGGGCATGAAGGATTCGTCGTTGAACGGGTTTAAACCCATCTTCGATAGCAGGAACTGCACGCTCTAGTATCACATAGGAAGCATAATCAAGAAACCAGTCTTGATACATCCCCGAAACGGTAACCATCCGTTCGTTCGGTTCAGAACCTTGATTTAACTCATTAGGTGGTAGCTCGCTCATCAACTAGATCTAGTTCAACTTTAAGATTATTAATTACGAATTCTTGACGATCAGGAGTATTCTTACCCATATAAAAATTGAGTAATTGATCAATGCTCATCGCTTTATCAAGAAGTATCGGTTCTAGACGAATCGACTCACCGATGAAATGCTTGAACTCTTCGGGTGAAATTTCACCTAAACCTTTAAATCGCGTAATTTCAGGCTTAGCACCCAATTCAGCTAAAGCTTCTTTTCGCTCCGTTTCACTGTAGCAATAAATCGTCTTCTTCTTATTTCTGACTCTAAAAAGAGGGGTTTGAAGTATGTATAGGTGGTTCTCCTTGATCAATTCAGGAAAAAACTGCAAAAAGAACGTAATTAAGAGCAGTCGTATATGCATTCCATCGACATCTGCATCGGTAGCAATTACGATATTGTTGTATCGCAAGTCCTCCATTGAATCTTCAATGTTTAAGGCTGCTTGTAACAGATTAAATTCTTCGTTCTCATAAACGATTTTCTTGCTCATACCGTAAGAGTTCAAGGGTTTTCCTCTTAAACTAAAAACAGCTTGAGTGTTTACGTCACGAGATTTTGTGATAGATCCTGAGGCAGAGTCTCCCTCGGTAATAAACAAGGTAGATTCGAGACGTCTGTCGTTTTTCAAATCGGTGAGATGTACTCGACAATCTCTCAATTTCTTATTGTGAAGGCTGGCTTTTTTTGCGCGTTCTTTTGCCAATTTTCTAATCCCAGATAATTCCTTTCGCTCTTTCTCAGCTTGAAGAATTTTGCGCTGAATTTGATCAGCAACTTCAGGGTTTTTATGTAGATAGTTGTCTAATTGATGGCCAATAAAGTCATTCACGTAAGTTCTAACGGTAGGTAAATCACCTCCCATATCAGTAGATCCCAGTTTTGTTTTGGTTTGACTTTCAAAAACGGGCTCCATTACCTTTATAGCAATGGCAGAGATGATTGACTTTCTAATATCAGAAGCATCGTAATTTTTGCCGTAAAAATCTCTCAGAGTTTTAACGATTGCCTCTCTAAACGCAGCTTGATGCGTGCCTCCTTGGGTGGTATGCTGACCATTAACAAAAGAGTGGTATTCTTCGTTATACTGGGTTTTAGAATGAGTAATGGCTACCTCAATATCATCTCCTTTAAGGTGGATGATTGGGTAAAGAAAATCCTCTGATGGATTTTGGTCTTCGAGTAAATCCTTTAATCCATTTTCAGAATAGAACTTCTCTCCATTAAAAACGATGGTTAATCCCGGATTGAGATACACATAGTTTTTCAGCATCCGCTCTACATATTCATCACGGTATCGAAAGTTTTTAAAGATATCTGCGTCAGGAACATATTCGGTTCGAGTACCCTTGCGTTGCTTCGAATCTGATTCATTGTCATTAGACAGAACCCCTTTTTCAAATTCTGCATGACGCTCTTTATTATCTCTAAAAGAACTCACCTTGAAGTAGGTAGATAGTGCATTAACCGCTTTTGTACCTACTCCATTAAGACCTACAGATTTTTTAAAAGCACGTGTATCATACTTTCCACCGGTGTTCATCTTTGAAACCACATCTACAAGCTTTCCAAGAGGAATGCCTCGACCGTAATCTCTAACAACCACCCGTTGGTCTTTAATCGAAATATCGATGGTTTTACCAGCACCCATGACAAATTCATCGATACTGTTATCTAAAATTTCCTTTAGTAGTATGTAAATTCCATCATCAGCACTAGATCCATCTCCTAACTTTCCGATATACATACCAGGACGCAACCGGATATGTTCTCTCCAGTCGAGTGATCGTATATTATCTTCAGTATATTGGGTATTTGACATAAATCTATTAAGGGAAGCACAATATAATAGGAACCCTATCATTTAGCGCCCTTAGGTCCTAGAAGTAATTAACAAAAACCGAGGAAGTTTTACACATTAAAGCGGAAGTGCATTACATCACCATCCTTTACAATGTATTCTTTTCCTTCTACGCGAACTTTTCCGGCCTCTTTTACCTTTTGTTCGCTTCTGTAGTGTTTATAGTCCTCGAAGGCGATCACTTCTGCGCGGATAAATCCTTTTTCAAAGTCAGTATGAATTACTCCTGCTGCGACTGGTGCGGTACTTCCCACCTTAATGGTCCAGGCTCTTACTTCTTTTAGCCCAGCGGTGAAGTAAGTTTCTAAATTGAGGAGTTTGTAAGCACTGCGAATAAGTTTTGCAGAACCGGGTTCAGATAATCCCATGTCTTCTAGGAACATTTGTCGTTCTTCATAAGATTCTAATTCTGTTATATCTGCTTCAGTACCTACCGCTAAAACAATTACCTCTGCATTTTCTGAGGAAACTGCTTCTTTAACCCGTTCAACCATGGCATTACCTGTAGCAGCAGCCGATTCATCGACGTTACAAACATAAAGTACTGGCTTATCCGTGATTAACTGAAGGGAGTTAACAAAAATTTGCTGATCCTTATTATCGAAGATCAAGGTTCGAACAGAATTGCCTGATTCAAGACAGCTTTTCAACAGGTCTAGAATTTCTTTCTCTTTTTGAGCTTCTTTATTCCCTGTTTTAGCAGCTCGACTTACTTTATCTAAGCGTTTTTCAACGCTTTCTAAATCTTTAAGTTGTAATTCAATATCAATCGTTTCCTTATCTCTGATAGGATCAACGCTACCATCAACATGAACAATGTTAGGATCTTCGAAACATCTGAGAACATGAATAATAGCATCTGTTTCTCGAATGTTTCCAAGAAACTGATTTCCTAATCCTTCTCCTTTAGAAGCCCCCTTGACAAGGCCAGCTATATCTACAATTTCGACAGTAGCAGGAATTACTCGTTCAGGGTTAACTAGAGACTCCAAAACCTCAAGACGAGGGTCTGGGACGTTTACAACCCCAACGTTAGGTTCAATGGTACAAAAGGGAAAATTCGCGCTTTGTGCCTTCGCATTAGATAGACAATTAAAAAGGGTCGATTTTCCCACATTGGGTAAACCTACAATACCTGCTTTCATAAAATAAAGGGTTAGGAATATTAATCGGGGTGCATCAGTCTTTGCTTGGCAAGAAGCACCTCTTCAGTCTCTACAACATTAGGATCGGGAACACAACAATCAACAGGGCATACGGCAGCACATTGAGGCTCTTCATGAAACCCTACGCATTCGGTACACTTGTCTGGAACGATATAATAAAATTCATCACTTATCGCTTCCTGAGCTAAATCTGCATCAATATTATCACCGTTATTCAACGAAACTTTTCCAGTTAGCTTGGTTCCATCACTATACCTCCATGAATCTGCGCCTTCATATATTGCTGTATTCGGACACTCTGGTTCACAAGCCCCACAATTGATGCATTCGTCAGTGATAATGATTGCCATGAGATGATGTATTACTTTTGTGCAAAATTAGCTACACTCTAGATAGTAAACAAATGAAGGTTCTATCATTAAATCAAAGAATTCAAGTCTTAGCAGACCTTGGGGAGATGATGCGATTTGAGTTGAATTGCTCACCGTATAATGCGACTTTTGAAAACCTCTTAAATAAGGTAAATCAAAGCAATCCATGGTTTACTAATGAAAGCACAATACAAAGCTTGTCTTCTTGGTCTATTCTATTAGATAACAACCATTTAAATCAATTTATAAGTGGTTATGATACTCAACTTTTTGAGAAAAAGAACGATAAGGTAGTGCTGCTTATTCTGGCCGGAAACATTCCGCTCGTTGGCATGCACGATGTGGTTTGTTCCTTTTTGTCCGGATCAAAATCGATGATTAAGGTCTCTTCAAAAGACGCTATTCTAATCAAATTCTTCATTGATCAAATAGGAAAGATCAATCCAGCAGCTTTGGAATATTTTGAAATTAGTGAAGCAACAGCTCAGGGATTCACCCACGTTATCGCTACAGGAAGTAATAATAGTGCGCGATATTTTGATCATTACTTCTCTAAATTTCCAAATATCATCAGAAAAAACAGGAGTTCTCTTGCGATTATTACACATGAAACTACAGACACCGAATTGGAATACTTGGCGAATGATGTTTTTCAATATTTCGGATTAGGATGCCGAAACGTAACGCAACTTTGGGTGCCTCACTTCTTTGATTTTGATCGTCTAAAAAATGCATTTAAATCCTATACAACAATCATCAATCATAATAAATATGCCAACAACTACGACTATCACAAAGCGATAGCACTGATGAATGGTGACCCGTTTATCGACCTTGAATTTATTCTTCTTCAGAATAAACCGATGCTCAAGTCTCCTTTAGGAGTTCTTCATTACAATTTTTATGAAAATCTAACTGAAGTGAATAGCTACATCCAAGAACATAGAGAGTATATACAATGCATCGTCTCTTCTGAAAGTTCTTCATCACTTGAGGTGAATTTTGGGCAAACTCAGCAACCTAAATTATGGGATTTTGCAGACCAAATTGATACCTTGCAATTCTTATTGTCATAACCAATGATCAAATCACACAATTTCGGTGCAGGTCCTTGTATTTTGCCAAATACAGTCTTTGAAGAGGCTGCAGAAGCCGTAAAAAATTTTAATGGATCAGGGCTTTCAATTTTAGAAATAAGCCACCGATCTAAGGCTTTTGTTGATGTCATAGAAGAGGCTCGAAATCTCCTATTAAAATTAATGGGTCTTTCAGGCAAAACCCATACAGCTCTATTTATGCATGGTGGGGCATCTCTTCAATTTGGAATGGCTCCCTATAATTTTTTGAGTCAGAGTGCAGGCTATATAAATACCGGAGTATGGAGTAAAAAGGCGATTGCTGAAGCAAAAAAGATCGGAGAAGTGTCCGTACTTTTCGATGGCGAAACCGTCGAATATAAATCAGTACCTAACAAAAAAGAATTAGAAACTCTATCTACAAAGGGTTACGACTACATTCATCTCACAAGTAACAATACGATTTACGGAACACAGTTCAAGGAATTTAGCACCTTAGACAGCCCATCCATCATCGATATGAGTTCTGATATATTCTCAACGATTAGAGATTATAGCCGGTTTGATTTAATCTATGCCGGGGCTCAAAAAAATATTGGGCCTGCTGGCACAACAATCGTTGTAATTAAAAATCAATTTCTCGAGCAGATAGTGAGCAGAAACCAATTGTCAATGCTAGATTATAGAAAGCATGTAGATGCCGATTCTATGTTCAACACTCCTACGGTATTTTCGATTTACACGAGCCTTTTAAATCTTAAATGGCTTGAAGAAAAAACCATCTCAGTAATTTCAGAGAATAATGCAAGAAAGGCAGCACTACTTTATAACGCTCTTGACAAGAGTGTCCATTTCAAAGGTTTTGCTGATAGAGATAGTCGATCAGAAATGAATGTCACTTTCACTATAGAGAATTCGGCAATAGCAGAAGCTTTTGATCTAAAATGTAAGGAAGAAAATATCGTTGGAATTAAAGGTCATCGACTTGTTGGCGGATATAGAGCATCCATGTATAATGCCCTTTCCTTGGAAAGTGTCAAGGTATTAACCAATATCATAGAATATACGGATAATGCATAAAAAACTTCTTTCATGAATCGACTCAAAGAAAAGTGGCAAATAACCTCCAACTTGCAATTGGCAATCATTTTTATTGTATTCGCCATTACTGGTAGTACAGCTTCCAAAATAGCTGCACCTGTAGTTCATTTTTTTGGAATATATTCAGAAACCCATCCGATCCTTTACTGGCCGTTACGAATCATTTTAATATTTCCCTTATATCAAGTCCTACTTGTATTATTCGGATGGATCTTCGGTCAATTCAAGTTTTTCTGGGTCTTTGAAAAGAAAATGCTCAAACGTTTGGGAATTTTAAAGGATTAATCCAATTTATCTGAAAAGTACTTTTCTAATTTTTCAATTTTTGGATGGATTACCCAATGACAATAAGGTTGTTCTTTGTGTGTACTATAGTAGTTATGGTGCTCTAATTCGGCGTCAAAAAATTCTATCGCCATTTTAATTTCAGTGACTATAGGTTTATCGAAAACATTCTCCTTCTCAAGAAGTTCAATGAACTTCAATGTTTCATTTTTCTGCTTGTCGGTGGTGCAATAAATACCGCTTCTATATTGAGTTCCTTTATCATTACCTTGAGCATTAAGCTGAGTCGGGTCGTGAGTAACAAAATTGATTTCTAGTAGTTCAGCAACACTGATAACAGCTGTTTCATACTCAATTTCAACACATTCTGCATGACCTGTTCTTCCCGTACATACCTCGCGATATGCCGGGTTTCGAAATAGCCCATCAATATATCCGGGCTTTACATTCACCACCCCATGAACTCTTTGAAATACCGCCTCTGTACACCAAAAACATCCGCTAGCAAAGTAAATTTTCTCTTTCATAATCTTTATTTTGCGTGAAGTTACATCACAACAATGATTTTAAAAGGTCAAAATCTATATAAGCATTACGAGAACAAGCCAGTTTTAAACGGTGTTTCGATTGTTGTCAATAAAGCTGAAATTATTGCAATAACAGGAGTTTCAGGAGCAGGCAAGACTACCCTGCTAAATATATTAAGTGGATTAGAACCCCCTGACCATAGATCTGATTCAAGCCTGACTCTATTGGATAGTGATCTTTTAAGCTGTTCTGAAAAGACCAAATCGATATATCGAAACAAACACATGGGCTTTGTATTTCAATTTCATGGGTTATTAGACGAGTTTAGTGCTCTTGAAAACGTATTGTTACCAGGAAAAATTGCGGGTCAAGATCACAAAATTTTAGAAGAACGCGCCCACCGTTTATTACAAAAAATGAATGTTTTAGAACAGAAAGATCAGAAACCTGCAACACTTTCTGGTGGAGAAAGGCAAAGAGTTGCTGTGGCTAGATCACTGATCAATGAGCCTTCTATTGTCTTCGCCGATGAACCTAGTGGTAACCTAGATTCAATCAATGCAAGTCAACTTTTCGAGATGTTTTCGGAACTTCGAGAGTTAACAGGCACAGCCTTTTTAATGGTTACTCATGATAAAAATTTGGCGGCTAAAGCCGATCGTATGATAACTCTTGAAAATGGCCAGATTATCTAAAAAAGAATTAAAGCAGTATCTCGATGAAAAAGCTGCTCAATATGAGTCACCTGAATTTTTAGAAACCGATCCTTTGGGAGTGGTACATAGAGCTGAAAGTAAACAAGATAAAGAAATACTCGGTTTACTGACCGCCCTGATCGCTTGGGGTAATCGAAAGTCAATCATCAACAACGCGGAAAAAATCTTTGAAATTCTCGAAGGTCAACCCCATCATTTTCTCTTAGAACATACCTCTAATGAGATTGAACGTACTACTAAAGGGTTTGTTCATCGAACCTTTAATGATCGTGATTTAACCTTTTTACTTATTCGACTAAAGGGTTATTACAGTTCCAATGATAGCCTAGAGACTTTATTTCAGACGGAT
>DFQX01000079.1:8846-15528 GCA_002381155.1 Flavobacteriaceae bacterium UBA3478
GCGAAACGAATTCATTTGTATTTGCGATGGATGGTTAGGCCCAATCATAAAGGAGTTGATTTTGGAATTTGGAACAAAATCGATACCGGTCAATTATCTTGTCCTTTAGATGTTCATACCGCTCGAATCGCAAAACAATTAGGATTACTTAAAAGGAAACAGAATGACGCGAAGGCTTTAGAGGAATTGGATACCAACCTAAGGGCATTTGACCCATTTGATCCTGTTAAATACGATTTTGCTCTTTTTGGAATTGGCGCCTTTGAACAGTTTTAGTACTTTAATTCAATCAAATTTTAATACCATGAAAAAACTCTTTGTCTTAGGTTTTATCCTCAGTTCTATAGGATTAATCGCCCAACGCAGTCTTCCTTCAGATACACTGATGGTTAAAGAAGATCGTATTCGAATCGGTAATTCTTGGTTAGAATATACTGTAGAAGTGGGTACCCAACCAGTATGGGATACCGATGGTAGTGAAATCGCGTATTTACAATACACTTATTACCAGAAGAAAGCTTCGAATCAAGAGGTCAAAGAAACAAGACCGCTAATCATGAGTTTCAATGGGGGTCCTGGATCCGGATCGGTATGGATGCATCTTGCTTACACAGGTCCTAAAGTTTTAACGATTGATAATGAAGGTTTTCCAGTGCAACCCTATGGAGTAAAAGATAATCCTAATACGGTGCTTACGGATGCGGATATTATTTTTATTAATCCGGTAAATACGGGCTACTCAAGAACTATACCTTTAGATCCAAAACAAGTTGATCGTTCAAAATTCTTCGGCATTGATGCTGATATCAACTATCTAGCAGAATGGTTAAACACCTTCGTAACAAGACATAATAAATGGCGAGCGCCAAAATATATCATTGGCGAAAGTTATGGGGGAACCCGAGTAATGGGATTAGCCCGAACCCTTCAAGAATCACAATGGATGTATCTAAATGGTGTAATCATGGTTAGCCCTGCTGACTATCAGGTGTTACGTGTTGGGGGTCCAGTTTCAGAAGCTTTAAATGTCCCCTACTATACGGCTGCTGCACATTATCATAATAAATTACAAGGCGGTTTAAATGAATTGGGGTTAACAGAAGCCCTTAAGAAATCTGAAGACTTCACCTTAAACACCTTAATTCCTGCACTTGCTAAAGGTGGATCTTTAAAAGGAAGCGAACGTCAAAAAATCACCGAAGACTTAGCTCGGTTTTCGGGACTAAGTGTATCAGAAGTTGCGGGGCTAAATCTGAGTATACCTACCTCCTATTTTTGGAAAAATCTGCTCAAAGAGGAAGGCTTTACCGTTGGACGCTTAGATAGTCGTTACAAAGGAATCGATAAAGAGAAAGTTGGGATGAGACCTGACTATAATTCAGAACTTACTTCGTGGCTGCATAGTTTTACACCAGCAGTAAATTACTATTACAATGAAGTCCTTGGATTCAGAACCGATGTTAAGTACAATATGTTTGGTCCCGTTCGACCTTGGGAGGACGATCGTGTCAATACTAGAGAGGACTTAGGGATTGCAATGGCTGAAAATCCTTACTTAAAAGTTCTTTGTCAATCAGGATATTATGACGGTGCCACTACCTATTTCAATGCAAAATATACCTTGTGGCAAATTGATCCCAGTGGACAGTTTAGTGATCGCTTTAGTTTTAAAGGTTACGAATCTGGACACATGATGTATTTAAGAGCAGCAGATTTAAAGTCAGCCAATGACGATTTAAAAGCTTTTATACAAGAAAGCGATGTAGGTTCGAAATCAGCAAAATACTAAGGCTGATTTATTTCCTAAATTTGCACTAAATCATCTCAATGAAGGAATATTTATTAAAAGGTGTTACCCTGATAGAATCAGGACATCCCTTAAACAATCAAATCGTAGATATTAGAATACAAGGAGCCAATATTACTGAAATTGGTACCGACCTAAGTATTCATACTGAAGAAGCAATTGATCTATCGGGGCAAATGGTAAGTTGCGGTTGGATTGATGCTGAGATCGCTCTAAGCGAACCAGGATACGAGGCAAAGGGTAAACTTTTAGATGATTTAACCAGTATTTCGAAAAACGGATTTACGCATATCGGTTTACTATCAAATACACTTCCGCTACCTGATAAGGGAAGTGCGTTATCCTTTTTTAATCAATATAAGCACCTATCAATAAGCATATTACCCTACGGTACCCTAAGTTTGGATAGCAAGGGTGAAGAACTAGCTGAGCTCTATGACTTGAAACAATCTGGAGCCATTGCGTTTGTCGATTACAAAAAGGGAATTACTAATACAGGACTAATGAAATTGGCCCTTCAGTACACACAGCCTTTTGACGGAATTGTTGGAGTTTTTCCTTGTGACTATTATTTAAAAGGTAAAGGGGTAGTACGTGAAGGTATAACTAGTACCCAATTAGGTTTAAAAGGAATTCCTTCAATCGCAGAATCGATCCGTATTCAAAGAGATTTAGAGTTACTTAGATACACCGGTGGTAAAATCCATTTTATGGGAATCTCAACCCTAGAATCTATTGAACTCATCCGAGAGGCAAAACAAGAAGGTTTGAGCGTAACGGCCAGTGTTAGTATCGGGAACCTTTATTTCAATGACGAAAAATTGGAAGGGTTTGATTCTAGGTATAAATTGAATCCACCATTGGCCAATGAGGAAACTAGATTAATACTTATAGAGGCACTTAAGGAGGGTACCATTGATATCGTTGTATCGGATCATTTCAATTGCAGCACCGAAGAAAAGAATTTAGAGTTTGATCTCGCAGAATTTGGATCAAAAACAAAGGATTACCTCTTCCCTGCCCTTTCTAAATTGGTTGGTATCCAAACAGCGGTTGAAATCCTATGTAGAGGGTACCAACTATTCCAAATCCCTACCCCAGAGATAAAAGAAGGCTCAGTGGCTAATCTGAGTTTCTTTGCTACCGACAAGTCTCATATGGCTATTGAAAAGGATCCTCAAACCGAACTTTTTTGCGGTGAATCTTTCGAAACTATTGGCACTGGAAGTTTTTCCAAAGGGATACTTACATTGAAATAATCCTAATGGAGCACCTACATTACCTTCATAAAGCTTCTGAAGAACCTTCAGAGGACTGCATTGTCTTGCTCCATGGTTATGGAAGTTCAGAAGAAGATCTTTTTGGTTTTGCAAGGTATTTACCAAAACATTTAACCGTATTTTCTCTACGAGCGCCCTATTCAACAGGGTTTTCTGGATTTGCTTGGTATGCAATTACTTTCGAAGCGGACGGCACAAAATGGAACGATATTAAACAAGCTGAAGACTCTGTAAAAAGGATCAAAACAGAAATTGACTTACTGAGAAATAAATATAATTTAACGGGCAAAGTACACCTTTTAGGATTTAGTCAAGGATGCATACTGAGTCTAGCCTTAGGCTACCATTACCCATACTCTTTTAATTCGATTATTGGGCTAAGTGGTTATCTAAATGAAGAAATTCTTCCTTCAGAAATTAAATCTTTACCAAACACCTATTTCTATCTCTCACACGGCACTGAAGATCAAGTAATTCCCGTAGAATGGTCTCAACACTCTGCTGAGAAAATGAAGCGTCAAGGTTTGAATGTTGATTATCACAACTATCCTACTGGACACCAAGTTCATCCCGATAATTTTCGCGACTTCTTAAGCTTTATAAACTCACATTCTTAGCGAGCTTCACACTGCTCTAGCTGATTGGTTAATTGCTCTAATTTTCGCTGGTAATTAACCGCTAAAAAAATGAGGATGATTAATGTGAAGAAAAATAAATATCTGAAAATACTCTTACTCATTACTATCAAATTCTAGTTTTAGGTTGTCATAAGCTAAGAAAAAACCTTCTGGCAAATCAGCAGACACCTCATTATGAAAACCCATGGTATGACTAATATGTGTGAAATAAGTTTTATTCGCACCAATTCGTTTTCCCAAATCAATGGCCTCACATAACGACAGATGGGAATGGTGCGACTCATGTCGTAATGCGTTAATAATTAATATATCTAAGTTGTCTAATAATGCTATTTGATCTTCAGAGATATGCTTGATATCTGTAACATAGGCCAAACGACCTATTCTAAAACCTAATACCTGCATCCCAGCGTGATCTACTTCGATTGGTAAGAATTGAAATTCCTTCACTTTAAAAGGAATGTTTTTTGCAATGTAATTCTTAGTGATCTCAGGAACTCCAGGATACTGATAATTTTCATCGAAAATATAATCGAATCGTTGAGATAGAGCCCTGAAAACCTTTTCGGTAGCATAAAACTGCATGTCTCCTTGCCTAAAAAAGAAAGGCCTAATATCATCTAAACCCATTGTATGGTCCGCATGTTCATGGGTAATAAGCACTGCATCTAACCGTTTTACCGGATTATTAAGAAGTTGTTGTCGAAAATCTGGACCACAATCGATAATTACATTGGTTTCAATACCTTCGATTAAAACAGAACTGCGGAGTCTTTTATCCTTGATGTCAGGACTCATACAGACCGGATGATCACTTCCGATCACAGGAATTCCTTGAGAAGTACCGGTTCCTAAAAAGGTTAATGTAATAGCGCCTTTCACACCCTAAAATTAGCGTTAAATTTCTAAGCATTCACTCGATTACTTGTTACCTTTGTAACGTTAGCGTTTTAAACCATGAGTAAAATTGTTTTTAGAGAAAGTGAATACGAATTAGTTCCATCAATTCAGGACAAAACCCTTCGAATTAACCTAAACAAAGATATTTACGGTTCATTTGCCGAGATTGGTGCCGGTCAAGAGACTGCACGCCATTTTTTTAGGGCAGGAGGTGCGTCTGGAACTATTGCTAAAGCGATGAGCGCGTATGACAAATCATTCAGCGACGCTATTTATGGAACCGAAAACGACGGGAGATATGTGACCGAATCTCGACTTCGAAAAATGCTCTCTCACGAAACGAATCTACTTGAAGAGCGAATTGATAAATCTCAGAATCCCGATTATCTCTTTTTCACTTATGCTAATACTGTAGCGACCATCGATTTTTCTAAACGTTATAAAGGTCATGGATGGTTAGGGATCAAATTTCAATTAGAACCGAATCAAAAGGTGTACAATGAGATCATTCTGCACGTTCGTTTCAAACAAAATGAAGCTAGATTACAGCAGGAAACATGTGGTATTGTAGGTGTTAATTTGATCTACGGTGCATTTTACAAGCATTACGAACCAAAAAAACTACTCAAATACCTCTACGACCATATTGACAAAGACACCTTAGAGATTGACATGATTAATTTCTCTGGCCCTCATTTTGAACAGGTAGACAATCGATTAATGAGTTTACAACTGATCAAAAACAATATGACTGAAGCAGTTATGTTTGGTCCGGATGGTAATAACCTATTACCTGCTGCATTGCTCTATAAAAAGAATATCCTCGCATTACGCGGTAGTTTTAGACCGGTTACTCGACTCAATATCGATATGCTGAATAAATCGAGTGAGATTTTCATGACTGAGGAAAAGGTAAATCAAAAGAATACCGAGGTAATTTTTGAAATCACTCTTGATAACCTTAAGGCGCACGGTGATATCGACGAGAAAGATTTCATAGCTCGAGCAGACCTATTGAGTTCGCTGGGGCACACAGTAATGATTTCAAAATTCCAAGAATACTATAAACTGGTTGAATACTTCCACAAATACACGAAAAACCGCATTGGTTTAACGATGGGACTCAACAACCTTATTGATGTATTTGACGACAAGTATTATCGCCACTTAAGTGGGGGAATTTTAGAGGCATTTGGAAAGTTATTCTTTAAGAATGTAAAGGTCTATCTCTATCCTATGAAAGACCCGAAAACTGGAGCTATTTTAAATAGTGACAATATCAAGGTTCACCCTCGAATGAAAGATCTCTATAAATTCTTTAAGCACAATGGTAAAGTGAAGGATATCGAAGATTTCGATGAGAAAAATTTAGATATTTTCTCAAGAGAAATACTTCAAAAAATTGCTGATAACCAACCGGGATGGGAAGAGATGCTACCTGAAGGAATTGCAGATATTATTAAAGAAAAAAACCTCTTCAAAAACATTAAAGTTTCAGAAGAGATTTTCCCCTGGAAGAATATTCTATCCTAAGAGTTCAAGAATTTGATCCGCGTGATCCTTAGTTCTGACTTTATTGATTACATGACTAATGATTCCATTAGCATCAACTATAAAGGTTGTACGATGAAGTCCATCGTATTCTTTCCCCATGAACTTTTTAGGACCCCATACGCCATAGGCATCAATTAACTGATGTTCGGTATCTGCAAGTAAGTCATAGGTGAACCCATATTTTTCCATGAACTTTAATTGTTTTGCAGGCGTATCTTCACTGACCCCGAAAATTTCAAATCCTTCTTTCCTTAATTCTGAAAATTTATCATTTAAACTGCATGCTTCGGCAGTACATCCTGGGGTACTTGCTCTAGGGTAAAAGAAAAGTATATAAGCCCTTCCTTTTAAGTCAGAACTTTTTACGAGGTTTTCATTTTGATTTAAAACCTGAAATTCAGGAGCCTTATCTCCTACTTTAAGTGTATTCATAACTATTTTTGTTATAAAGTTACCGATTTATGACTAAGAGTGAAAAAGTGGATTTCTGTATGGAAACCCTT
>DFQX01000004.1 GCA_002381155.1 Flavobacteriaceae bacterium UBA3478
AACAATTAATCCAGCCTTTATTTCTTTCGTTAATCGAAGTAAATTCATTGATTCGCTAATTCATTTCGGCAATAAAAGCGTCTTTAAACCCTTTATTCTGAGCCTGTTTTAATAATTCTTGGGCAGTTTGAAAAGAACTGGTTCTTCCGTAAAAATAGCGCATTACAGCTGAAACTTCATCACGATAGATGGGTTTTAACCCCTTAAAAAAAGGATCATTTTCTGAAAGTCTTCGATCTGAGGCGGCCAATTGTATACGGTAATAGGTGGTTGAATCAAATGTGGGCTGATCGAAGGCTATCGAATTCATAAAGAATTCATTTTTATAATCAATTAGAGCCGCGGCTATTGCCTCAGCAACCTTTTGCTGCCCAGCATTTGAATTTAAAAAAGCTCCTTCGTTAGCATTACTTAAAAAACCTACCTCGATAAGAATCGATGGCATGATGGTTCCATAGAGCACGACAAAGCCAGCTTGTTTTACCTGTCTGTCTCTTCTACCCGCACGCTTTACTAAGCCGTTTTGGACTTTATAGGCCAATTGAATACTTTGATTAAGGTTTTCTTCCTGTATCACTGAAACCCCAATGGCGTCACTATTAAACTTTGCGTAGTTTTCGGTATAACCCTCTTCTCGATAAATAACCGCATTTTCACGTTTAGCGACTTCTAAATTTTTATCTGCACGATGAAGTCCCAATACAAAGGTCCCTGCACCATGAGCATTTGAATCATGAGCATCACAGTGAATAGAAACGAAAACATCCGCACTTTTTTTATTAGCAATTGGCCCTCGAGCATATAAATCTACCGCAACGTCACGGTCTCTAGTTAAAGAAACGTCAACATCTTTCTCTTTGTTTAAAATGGCCTCAACCTTTTTTGAAATGGCGAGGGTGATGGTCTTTTCATAATATCCGTTATGTACATTTCCCGGGTCTTTACCCCCGTGACCAGGGTCAAGAACTACTTTAAATGGATCTGATTGGGCATAGATTGAAGGAAATCCCAAATAGAGCAATGAGGCGATAACCAATCCTCGTAGAAGTAACCGAATCATAGAGATGTGAAACATACCCTAAAATTAAGCATTCCCGGATAGTTTCGGCAATTAATCCGTAAGTTTGAACCCATTAATCAGGCCCTTTTTCACTTGATTTAAATTTAGAATTACTCTTGTCGACACAAAGGCGTTATTGGATCATTCTTCTTCTATGGATAGCTGCATTTTCGGCAGTTCATGCACAGAAGCAGATTGCTATAAAAAACTTGCTAGTTCGACCGATCGCGTCGTCAGACACTATTGTAGCTCCCTTATTACCTCAAGTAGTTGCCGCAAATAGAGCCCTAAAAGATTCTCTAAAACAAGCACAAACTAGCGAACCATCATTCAAAGTGGCTTCAACTTTAGATGCACCAATCGTATACAGCGCCACAGATTCGGTAGCTATAGATCAGAAGCTGTCGGCTATCATCTTATCAAACCAAGCAAAAATAAATTATACAGATACCCAATTAGCCTCTGGGATTATTTCTATCGACTATGTAACTAATGAGGTTCAAGCTGGGAGAATTAAAAATAGTGAAGGTAACCTTGATCAGACGCCTAACTTCAAACAAGGTCCTAGCGTTCTGGTCCCTGACTCAATCCGATACAATTTCAACACCGAAAAAGCAATCATCTTTAATTCACGAACCGAACAAGGAGCAGGATATGGAAGTATGGGGCCTTCAAGTGAGAATATGAAGGTCTACACTGAGATGACTAAAAAAGAAAATGATTCTGTCTTTTATTTTCAAAAAGGAAAGCTAACGACCGCCAAGGACACGATTGACCCAGATTACTACATCAAAATCAATAAAGCGAAATTCATTCCAGGCAAAAGAATCATTGCCGGTTTCGCGAACATGTATCTCGTCGATGTACCTACCCCAATTGCATTACCCTTCGCTGTACTTCCTTTAACTCAAGGACGCTCTGGAGGTTTAATTTTCCCAACAATTACTAATGACCCTCAGCGAGGCTATGCGATTCAAAATGGGGGTTACTATCTTCCCCTCAGCGAATACGTAGATTTAAACCTTACCGGCGATTATTACACCAACGGTAGCTATGGGTTTAAAGTGCAAAGTGTTTATACTAAACGATATCGATTTAGAGGAAATGTTAATTTGAGATATGAGAATTTGATCACGAGCCAAAAAGGTTTCGAAGATTACAGTCGAAGTAGCATTTTCAATCTCCAAATCTCTCATAGTCAAGATGCAAAGGCCAACCCAAATTCTAGATTTTCAGCTTCAGTAAATATTGGGTCTAGCTCCTATTTCAGAAGTTCAGCGAACCAACAAAACCTCGCACTTACGCAAAACAACAACCTTTCGTCTTCGATATCTTACACGAAGACTTTTCCTGCATACCCATCGGTGAATGTCAATCTCAGTGCAACGCATAATCAAAACACAAATACTGAAGAAATCAACTTAACCCTACCTACCGCTCAGGTGAATATGGAGCGAATCTTCCCATTTGCCCCTAGAAATGGAATGAAAAAGGGGATTCTTCAAAACATTAACTTTCAGTATAGCTCTCGATTCGAAAACCGAGTAAAAACGACAGATTCGCTTTTCTTAACGGCTAGAATGTTCGATGATGTAAAGATGGGTGCACGGCATAATATTCCGATTAGCACGAACTTCAAAGTGGCTAAGTTCTTTAGCGTTTCTATGGGGGCTAACTATGAAGATTTATGGACCTTTGAAACCTATACAAGAGGCCAGGACCCAACTATCGAACAAAACAGAGAAATCGTATTAGACACCGTGAAAGGGTTTGACCGATTTAACAGATATGGTATTTCAGCCAATATTGGTACAACGGTTTACGGTACCTATACCTTTAAGGAAGGGAATAAATTAGAGGCTATACGACACGTAATGCGACCTTCTGTAGGTTGGGGATACCGACCCTCATTTGAGCAGTATTACGACACCTACACCAATTACGACGGCGAATTGGAAACTTATTCAAGATTCGAAGGAACCTATAACGGAGCCCCTTCACTCAGTAGAAGTAACGCACTTACTTTTAGTCTCCAAAATACTATCGAAGCTAAGGTCAAATCAAAGGATAGTACAGAAACAGAATCTAGGAAAATTCCGATTTTCAGTAACCTCAATTTTGCCAGTTCTTACAACATGGAAGCCGATTCGCTTAGACTTGCTCCGCTAAGTTTTAATGCTGCAACTGCGATTCTCGACCAAAAGATGAATATCAATCTAAATGGAGCCCTTGACCCCTATGCCATCGATGCAGACGGAAGACGAATAAATACATTGAATGTTCAAAACGGAGGTGGTTTATTTCGTTTAACTCGAGCAAATATTAATGTGAGCTACCGCCTAAACAACGATACCTTTAAACCCAAAAACCAAAGAGAAGAAAAAGAGGATAATGAGGACGATACCCGAAGAGGTTATGACTCTGACTACAGAACGGCATCAGGAGGAGCAGCTAATGATCTGTTTGGATTTGGGCTCAATGATGACCTAGATACTGAGGAAGAAGAGAATGAGGAGATTGGTAAATTATATAGAAATGCTATCCCCTGGAATATGAATCTTCAGTTTACAAGTGGATACACCAATGCAGCGAGAGAGAATAACTTTACCAATGCCTCACTGATGTTTTCGGGTAATTTAGATCTTACTCCTGAATGGAAAATCAGATTCTCTTCGGGTTATGACTTCACCAATAAAGGTTTTAACCTGACACAATTAGGCTTTCGTAGA
>DFQX01000042.1:0-15958 GCA_002381155.1 Flavobacteriaceae bacterium UBA3478
AATCTTCGATTTGTTGTTTCGGTGGCTAAACAATATCAAAATCAAGGCCTAACACTTCCCGATCTAATTAACGAAGGAAATTTCGGATTAGTTAAAGCAGCTCAGCGTTTTGACGAAACCCGTGGATTTAAATTTATCTCTTACGCAGTTTGGTGGATTCGCCAAAGTATTCTGCAGGCGCTGGCTGAACAATCAAGAGTAGTTCGCTTACCCCTCAATAAGATTGGCTCCATTAACAAAATCAATAAAACTTTTTCCTATTTAGAACAAGCACATGAACGTCCTCCATCGGCTGAAGAAATAGCAGAAGAACTAGGTCTTTCGGTTTCAGAAGTGAAACAATCTTTGAAAAATACTGGAAAGCATATCTCTATGGATGCTCCATTTGCCGAAGGAGAAGATTCGAATTTATACGATGTTATTTCAGCTTCAGAGACTCCAATGCCTGACACAGAATTGGTCAAAGAATCTATAAGAGAAGAAATAGGTCGCGTTTTAGATACCTTAAGTGAACGAGAGGCTGATGTTGTTAAACTTTATTACGGTATTGGACAAAGTTCTACGATGACTCTAGATGAAATTGGAAATACCTTTGATTTAACTCGAGAGCGTGTACGACAGATCAGGGAGAAAGCCATTCGAAAACTCAGAAAATCAGCGAAAAGCGATCTTATTCAGTCTTTCATTGACTAATATTTAAAATCATGTCTACGAGAAGTGAAAAGTTGCTACAGCAGCGCCCAGACATACCTACCTCAAAAATAAATGATCAGATGGGGTCAGAAGAATATTTTCAAAATGCAGTTTTACGACCCATTTTGAAACTTCAAAACGATCTGTTTATAAACGTTTTTAAAAACTATATTAAAAAACACAAGAACGTTTTTTATGAGCTTAGTATAGAGAAGAAACAACGTTATGTTGAGCATGCGATCCAAAAGGATATTAAATTTCGAAACTCCTTAAAAGGAATGATTATTGGTATGTTTACTGTTGAGGAGTACGAAACCTATACGCTGAATTCTTCTGCTTTGAACAAACGGATGATGAATTTACTTATCGTTCGTCTGAAAGATCAATTATTACTTTTTGATCGAATTGATGCTGCCTAAATTATAGGCTCTCCATTGAGGTCGGTAGTTAAGGCAAGGGTCATAAAATCTAGAAAAGGTCGAGCAGAAACAAAGCTGTCAATGACCTTTTTCGAAAAATCTTCACTCATGCACTCCTCGTTGGTAAAATTCTTTTTTAAAATGAATTGCTTGAATCGCAACCATTGAATAGCCTCATGTTCTTTGTCAAAACCTTTTGGACACGATTTTAGCTGCTCTCCAAAGAGTTCTCCCCATTGATTCTTTAAATCCTTTTTAACAAGAAGATTAGAGAACTCTTCGTATTCTAATTCTAATTCTTTTCGAATTCTAAAAAGATCTTCCTTGTTGGGATTCCAAAAACCACATGCGATAAAATTATTGTTTGGCTCTAGGTGAATATAGTATCCGCCACGTAACTGTTTACCCTCCCGATGAATAGAGCTCGATAAATGAGTCTTAAAGGGTAATTTATTTTTAGAGAATCGAACGTCTCTATAAACTCTGAAAATTTTGTGATTTTCAAGTTGATCAGTAACCCCTAACCCTCTTTGTATATCGTCAAAAACAAGGGAAGAACTATTCTTTAACTGGTTGTAACGATCTTTGTTTTCAGCGAACCACTCTCTGTTATTATTGTTTTTTAACTCGTATAAAAACGTATAAAGACTTTTAGGAATTTGATTCATAATCAAGAGAAATAGCTACTGTACAAGTCATTAATGGTCGTTGTGTTCTCGAACCTTCCTTTCGATAGTTTTTGACTGGCTACCAGTCCAAAAATCACTAATTCTTTAAAAAAGTATTTCAAATTGCCTTCGACTTCAGGTGCATATTTGTTTAGAAGCTGTTCTAAAGGTTTGATTTGATCAAGACTCTGATGGTAGTAGGCGTCATCTGAATTGTCGTGAAGTTCTAACGCATCATTTTCATAAAACCAAGTGTAAAGATGATCGTAAGGCGTTTCTACACCTTTCTTCTCTAGCTTTTCGATTTTTGGAAAATAATCTTCAAAGACCTGCTTGATTGCATATTCTATAAGATGTTCTGCAACAAATACAGGACCTTCGTTTTCTCCTTCATATACTAATTCAACCTTTCCTGTTATTGCTGGCACTACCGCTAGTATATCAGAGACACGGATCGCTCCTGTCTGCTCTCCATTTTCGATTAAACGTAACTCAGCATGACTCATCATATGTTCAAATGCAGAAATACTTAATCGAGCTGAAACTCCACTTTTAGCATCTATATATTCACTTTTTCTGGCTTGAAATCCGATCGATTCAATAATATCTCTCGCAGGCTCCGGTATAGTAATATTGATTGATGAGTTCCATTTTGCCTCCTGAGCGGTTATCGCCTTCGCGGTTTCCATATCTTTAGGGTAGTGAGTAACGATTTGAGATCCGATTCGATCTTTAAGTGGTGTAACGATACTTCCTCTATTGGTATAATCTTCAGGATTTGCAGTAAATACAAAGGCGACATCTAATGGAAGTTTAAGTTTGAATCCGCGAATCTGTACCTCCCCTTCTTGTAGGATAGAAAATAACGAAACCTGGATTCTCGCCTGAAGATCTGGTAATTCATTAATAACAAATAAACATCGATTGGCTCTTGGAACCATGCCGTAATGAATAACCTCTGGATCAGACAAGGCTAATTTTAAGTTAGCTGCTTTAATAGGGTCTACATCGCCGATTAAGTCTGCTACACTCACATCAGGGGTAGCTAATTTCTCAAAAAAACGCTCTGATCGATGTAGCCACTCTATTGGTGTCTGGTCACCTAATTCATTAATTCTAGTTTTGGCAAAGTCGGATATAGGCTGAAAAGGATCGTCATTAATTTCTGAGCCTGATACAATAGGTATGTAGTCATCAAGTAAATCAATCATTTGCCGGGCCATTCTTGTTTTTGCTTGACCACGTAATCCAAGAAAATTAATGTTATGTTCTGCGAGAATAGCTTGCTTTAGCTGAGGAATTACACTGTGCTCATATCCTTTAATACCTTCAAAAAGTTCTTTCCCACTTCGTGTAAGACGAATGAGATTTTCTCTCATTTCTCTTTTTATACTTTTTGATTGATAGTTGATTTTCTTTAAATCACCTAATGTTTTTAGTTCGCTAACATTCATAATCTTCTTTTTCTATTTGCAGTATAATCCTCAAAAATCATTGAACCTAAGTCATCTAGGCCTGTGTAAAACGCTTTGCCTCCATTTAATCTTGTAAACTCTTGTATAAAATGCATCAAGTAGGTGTCCTGAGCAATCATAAAAGTAGTTACAGGTATTTTACTTTTTGCCAGAAAACGCGCTCTTTGATAGCACTGCTCTACAATCATTTCATCTAAACCAACACTATTTTTATAATATGACCCATCTTTCATCCTAATGCAACTAGGCTTTCCGTCAGTAATCATGAAAATCTGTTGATTGGTATTTTTCTTACGTTTTAATAGCTGTAGCGCTAAATCTAATCCAGCTACCGTATTCGTGTAATAGGGACCTACTTTGAGATATGGTAATTCGGCAATTGAAATAGGCCAAGCGTCGTTTCCGAATACGATAATTTCGAGACTATCTTTCGGAAAACGTGTGGTAATCATCTCAGATAAAGCCATGGCTACTTTCTTCGCCGGCGTAATTCGATCTTCCCCGTATAGAATCATACTATGACTGATATCAATCATAAGAACTGTGCTCATTTGAGACTTATGTTCTGATTCGTAGACTTCTAGATCATCATGATATAAAGTATAATTATCAATACCTGAACGAAGCATCGCATTTTTAAGCGATTGATTCATATCGATCTGATCCACCGAATCTCCGTAGCGGTAAGGTCTTGTTGACCCAGTTCGTTCTTCAGAAGCACCTGCAGATTTGGTGTTGTGGTTTCCTTTTTGCCCCTTCTTTAATTTCCCAAAAATCTGATTTAGTGCTCTTTTTCGAAGTTCACGTTCAAGTTTGGCTGTAGCTTTTAGCTTTTTAGCAGCTTCTGTAGGAGTATTTCCATCCGTGGGATCATCTTCAAACTCTTGGCGCACCATTCCTTTTTCGAGTAAGTCGTCTATAAAGTCATCAATAGTGTACTCCTCAGTAGTGAGTTCATACTCTTTATCCAGTTCTCTTAACCAGTCAATGGCTTCCTCTACATCACCAGAGGTATGGGTGACTAACTCCTGAAATATATCATAAAGTCTCTGAAAAGGAGACTTTTCTTCTGGGGAGTTTAGGGTAATTCGATAACCTAAATCTAAATTCATAGCCCTATAAAGGTACAAATTTAGTGGTCCTATTTCTCTCTTGATTTCAAGATTTCAAGTACGTCATTTAGCTCGTAACCCTTAGCCTTTAAGAGAATTAAATAATGAAATAAAAGATCTGCAGATTCGTTTAAAAACAATTCCTCATTGTCATCTTTAGCCTCAATCACTACTTCAACAGCTTCTTCACCAACCTTTTGAGCGATCTTATTAATACCCTTTTCAAAAAGAGAAGCTACGTAGCTTTTAGAGTCTCCACTTTTTTGACGCTGTTCAATGATCGCCTCTAAATGCTTAATCCAATCATAGCTAACCGTATTTATCTCATTGAAACAAGTATCGACGCCTGTATGACATACTGGACCTAATGGGATAACCTTGATCAAAATACTATCTAAATCACAATCTAATCTGACTGTACTTACCTGTAATTCATTTCCACTGGTTTCCCCTTTTTTCCATAGTCTTTGCTTCGATCTGGAATAGAACCAAACCACCTTTTCGTCAAGGGTTTTCTGAAACGATTCTTTATTCATGTAACCCTGCATCAAAACTTTTCCAGTGTGATCGTCTTGAATAATCGCAGGTAGTAATCCGTCTACAGCTTTCTTAAAATCAGGTTCGTTAGTCATCGTACAAGTATGTTTTTTGATCGTAAATAATCTTTTAAATCAGCTATTTCAATTTCAGAAAAATGAAAAACACTCGCCGCTAATGCGGCATCTACATTTGATTTCAAAAATACTTCTGAAAAGTGCTCTTTAGTCCCTGCTCCGCCTGATGCTATGATCGGAATATTTACTCTAGAGGACAATTCTGTTAAGGCCTCAATGGAGAAGCCGGCCTTAGTTCCATCATGATCCATCGAAGTGAACAAGAGCTCACCGGCACCTCTATTGGTAACCTCTTCAGCCCATGAGAACAATTCAAGTGCTTCAGATTGTTTACCCCCAACGGTATGAACTCTCCAAGTACCATTAATGCATTTTGCATCAATCGCTACTACAAGACATTGAGAACCAAATTTATTCGCTATTTCTGATACGAGTTCTGGACGTTGAACAGCGGAACTATTTATAGCGACCTTGTCTACCCCTTTTTGAAGCAAGCTACTCACCTTATCTGTAGAGCGTATTCCTCCACCCACAGTAAAAGGAATGGAGAGTGTTTTAGCAACCTCGTAGATCAGTGGCTCAAAGGCCCCTCTACCTTCCTCTGTTGCTGAAATATCTAGAAAGACCAACTCATCAGCTCCACGCTTACTGTAAGACGAAGCAAGAGCAACAGGGTCTCCGGCGTCTTTTAAATCTACAAAGTTTACTCCTTTAACCGTTCTACCATCTTTGATATCTAAACAAGGTATGATTCGTTTACTAATCATTGAGTATGAAGTTTTCGAGTTCCTTAAGCGTAATTCGGTTTTCATAAATAGCCTTACCTAATATGGCACCCGAACACCCTATTTCTTTTAATTGTTCCAAATCTGACAAATCCTTGATACCGCCACTTGCAATAAGGTGTAGATTGTTTCCGAATTCGCTGATTAACTCACTATACAACTTTACAGAAGGCCCTGTTAACATACCATCTACAGCTATATCTGTGCTAATTACGTGCTTAATGCCCTTGTTAAGGTAATCTCCGATAAAGGTATTAATCATAAGATCGGACTCTTCTAACCACCCAGAAATCGCAATTTTACGATCTTTCGCATCAGCACCAAGAATGATCTTTTCATTACCATATACTTCTAACCAGGAAAGGAATTGTAACGGATTTTTAACTGCTATGCTACCTCCTGTAATTTGTTTTGCCCCCGAATCAAAGGCAATCTTAAGATCCTCATCTGATTTTAAACCTCCTCCAAAGTCGATCGACAAATTCGTTTTTGAGGCAATTCTTTCGATCACCTTATAATTAATGATTCTGCCGGCTTTAGCACCATCTAAGTCGACTAAATGAAGCTTCATTACTCCGTGTGCTTCAAAGGATTTTGCTATTTCTAGAGGATCTTCGTGATAGACCTTCATAGTTGAGTAATCACCTTGGGTAAGCCTCACACATTTACCTCCGATCAAATCAATGGCTGGTATAACTGAAAAACTCATGATAGATTTAGAAAGTTGGTTAGTAACTGCTCTCCTGCTTTGCCGCTTCTTTCAGGATGAAATTGTACGCCTAAGAAGTTCTTATTCGCAAGTGCAGCACTGTAAGAAATCTGATAATCGGCAAGTCCAATAGTTGCTTCACTAACCTGTGCGTAATACGAATGGACAAAATAAAATTGTTCATTATCGAGACGTTCAAACAAGGGGTGATTTTTTGATTTTACCGGTGCCCAACCCACTGCAGGAACTTTAAGATCTACATCAAACTTTACAACACTTGTGTCAAAAATTTGAAGGCCTTTTGTTTGTCCCTCCTCTGTATGGTTACAAAGAAGTTGCATTCCTAGACAGATGCCTAAGACGGGTTGATTTAGGGTTTTTATTACATCAATTAAACCGGTTTCGACAAGATGTGATTTAGCAGCCTTTGCATGTCCTACTCCTGGAAAAATAACATGTGATGCACTCTGAATTTTAGATGAATCTGAGGTTACAATGCTTTGAATCCCAAGGCGTTCAAAAGCAAATTGTACACTCTGAACATTTCCTGCGCCGTAATCGATGATTGCCACTTGCTTCATAAACTACCTTTTGTGCTTGGAAGAATCAAATGCTCGGTATCTCTTTTCTTTGCCATTTTAATCGCTTTAGCAAAAGCTTTAAAAAGACCTTCGATCTTATGGTGTTCATTAAAACCGCTCGCCTTAAGGTTTAAATTGGCTTTAGCACCATCGGCAAATGATTTGAAGAAGTGAAAGAACATTTCCGTAGGCATATCCCCTATCTTCTCTCTTTTAAATTTAGCATCCCACATTAACCAGGCTCTACCCCCGAAATCAATAGCTGCTTGGGCTAGTGCGTCATCCATAGGGAGACAATAACCGTATCTTTCTACTCCTAATTTATTACCGAGTGCTTTAGCAAAAGCTTCTCCTAGAGCGATTCCAGTGTCTTCTATGGTATGGTGTTCATCAATGTGTAAATCCCCTTTGCACTTTATATATAAATTAAGTTGTCCATGACGAGCAATCTGCTCTAACATATGATCGAAAAATCCTAGACCTGTACTTATTTCTGATTCACCTGTTCCCTCTAGATTAAGGGTGATTTCAATATCAGTCTCTTTAGTTTTTCGCTGATGAGTAATCTTGCGATCTAGTTTTTTCAAGAAATCGGTAATTGAATTCCAGTCGTTACACTCTAAGGCAACATAGTTATTCAGTTCTTGAAGAGATTCATTCAATTCATCCTTACCTGATGGACTAGCATTAAACAGAAATGATTTGATTCCTAGATTTTTCCCTAATTCAACATCGGTGTATCGATCACCAATGACAAAGCTATTTTCGAGATCAAAACCTTGAGATATGAGATCCGTTAACATTCCTGTTCTAGGTTTCCGGTTCGGAGAATTTTCAGAAGGAAAACTGGAATCGATAGCTATTTTTTCGAAACTAATTCCTTCAGATTCAAGAGTACGAATCATTAGGTTTTGAACGGGCCAAAAATCTTCTGAAGGAAAAGATTTGGTACCTAGTCCATCTTGGTTGGTTATTAGTACTAATTGATACCCTAAAACCTTATGGGCCAATCTTAAGGAGCTAATAACATTCGGAAAAAACACTAGCTTATCAATGTGATCGATTTGATAATCAACTGGCTCTTTTATGATCGTACCATCACGATCTACAAACAGGTATTTTTTCATGAATTCAATAATTTAATAACACGATTATTTTCATCGGGTGTACCGACTGTAATACGGAGCATATTTTGACATCCATATTGCGAACTTCTATTTCTCACAACAATACCAGCATCCACAAAATTTCGATATCTTTTTGATGCATCGTCTACTTGAAATAATATAAAATTAGCCTCAGACTCATATACCTTAACTATCCAACTACACTGTTTTAATGCTGTTGCTAGAATGGTTCTTTGATCCTTTAGAATTTCTATCTCACGTTGAATAGTTGAATCATCTGAAAGACGGTCTAGAGCTAACTCTAGATTAGGACTACTGATATTATAAGGAGGCTTAATACGATTGAGCCAACCGATAATTTTTGGATGAGCAACGGCAACCCCTAGTCGTGCACCTGCTAAGCCATAGGCTTTTGATAGGGTGCGCACCACTATGAGATTCGGATGCTCGGTGACTACACTCACTAGACTCTCCTCGTTAGAGAAATCGATATAAGCTTCATCAACGACCACTAATGCATTGGTTTCACTGATAAATCTTTGAAGTTTTTTCGAATCGAGTAATCCTCCTGTAGGGTTATTAGGATTACACAAGAACACGAGTTGGGTTCTGCCACTGATCTTACTTTCGAATAGATTCCAATCTAATTCAAATTGCTCATTAAGCGCTACAGTGATTAGCTCCACATCG
Organism: Flavobacteriaceae bacterium UBA3478; assembly: GCA_002381155.1. Taxonomy (GTDB): domain Bacteria; phylum Bacteroidota; class Bacteroidia; order Flavobacteriales; family Flavobacteriaceae; genus UBA3478. The sequence continues at coordinate 8,874 of DFQX01000042.1, forward strand.
TTCTTATCAGCTAACACACTATACATTCCATAAGAGGGCTTAAAAGTCAATGCGTTATGTTGTTTGGGTTCAACCACTAGTTGCATGATCAAATCCAATACCTCGTCGCTTCCATTCCCAATAAAGAGGGTGTTTTCTTGAATTCCCCATAGCTCTGCTATACGAGCTTTTAGAGCCAATTGATAGGGATCAGGATATCTGGTTGCTTTACCCTCAAAAGGATTTTCATTCGCATCTAACCAAATTTTAGAGATCGTACTATCTGAGAACTCACTTCTGGCGGATGAGTACACCTCAGAATTCATTAAATGTCTTCTAACATTTGCATCTATATCATACCCTTCAGCACCTTGATTAACCTCATTAAAAAGGTGCTTAAATCGAAGAGTCACCGCGTTTTCGTGGGCTTTTAATTGTTCAGCACTCGCCATCTGTTCAACGATGGGTCCAAGGTCAAGTATCCCTTGAGGACTGACCTTCTGAAAGGTGATTGATTTTGTATAACTGTCTAGATTAACTCCACTATACTGTCGGGCAAATCCATTCGTGGGTAGCGTATGGTTCGTCCCTGATGCATAATCACCAGCACTTTCGGGAGTGAAATTCCCTATAAATACAGAACCAGCGTTTTTAACCAGGTCAACCATATCTTCTGGTTTTTCACTAGCAATAATGTAATGTTCTGGAGCATATGAATTGATGAATTCAGCTGCCTTTACTCGATCATCAAAAAGAATAACTCTACTGTTTTTTAGAGCCTTAGTGGCAATCTCATTTCTTGGTAGGTTCGCCAGTTGAATCTTAATTTCTTCTTCTATCCTTTTTAGCTTTGATGAATTGGATAATACTAACACCACTTGACTATCAGGTCCGTGCTCTGCTTGACTTAAGAGATCTGCAGCTACGAATTCGGGCACACAAGTTTCGTCAGCAAATACGAGTAATTCACTAGGACCGGCAGGCATATCTATAGCTGCTCCCTGCTGTGTAGCGAATTGTTTTGCTACCGTTACGAACTGGTTTCCAGGACCAAAAATCTTATCAACCGCAAGAATAGATTGGGTACCATTCGTTAAGGCAGCAATGGCTTGAGCTCCACCGACTTTATATAAATAATCCACATCGCATAGTGATGCAGTGTAAAGAATGGCAGGGTCTACCTTACCGAATCGGTTTGGCGGAGTGCACAATGTGATTGATTCACAGCCTGCGATCTTTGCAGGAATAGCCAACATAAGAACCGTAGAAAATAATGGAGCAGAGCCACCAGGAATATAAATTCCGACCTTTTCAATAGCTACCTTACGTTGCTCGCAAACTACTCCAGGCATAGTTTCGACCCGTATAGGTTTGGTCTTTTGCGCTTGGTGAAAAGATTCAATATTCTGTTTTGCTTTCTGTATCGCCTGTTTTAGTTTCGGATCTACTAAATCTTTCGCTTCATCAACCTCTTCCTTACTGATAATTAGCTGATCTAATTTGACCTTATCAAAGTTTTCGGTATAGTTCAATAAAGCTTCATCGCCACGATGTTTGACCTCATTAAATATCTCGCTTATTAGTGGATATAATTCTTCATAGGAGGCTGTGGGACGTTTAATGATTTCTGTCCACAGTTCTTTTCTAGGGTTATTGTAGGTCTTCATCGTTATAAAAACATCTTTTCTATAGAACTAACTAGGATACCTTCTGCCCCTGCACTTTTGAGTTTTCCGATCATCGGCCAGAACCGCTTTTCTTCGATTACGGTGTGCACCGAAACCCATCCAGACTCTGCGAGCGGCAAAACAGTAGGACTTTTCATTCCTGGTAGTAAGGATAAGACATCCTGTAAATTGGCCTCTTGAACATTCATTAAAACATATTTATGCTCTCTAGCTCGCAAAACCCCTCTTAATCTGAATAAGAGTTCTTGAAAAGTTTCATTGGACTGATCTAGTTTAGGAGAAACTGCAAGCACAGCTTCACTTTTCAATAAAGTCTCAACCTCTTTAAGGTTGTTCTTGAAAAGAGTACTACCACTGCTCACAATATCGCAAATAGCTTCAGACAATCCGATGTTTGGTGCGATCTCAACACTGCCATTAATCACGTGTATATGAGCATTAATATTGTTACTGTCTAGAAAAGAACGAAGGGTATTCGGATACGATGTCGCTATCCTTTTATTTTCGAGATCCTCAAGCCCTTTATATTCTGTTCCCTTGGGTACAGCGATACAAACGCGACATTTAGAAAACTTTAATCTTTCAGCGCTTTCAATATTATTGCCTTTTTCGATAAGTAAATTCTCACCAATGATCGCTAGGTCCACTACGCCGTCTTGCAGATACTTGGGAATATCTCCGTTGCGCAGATAGTATACCTCTAAAGGAAAGTTAGTTGCCGGAGCCTTTAATTGGTCCTTACCATTATTAATAGAAATCCCTGCTTCTTTCAATAATTTGATCGAATCGTCGTGAAGTCTTCCGCTCTTTTGAATTGCAATTTTTAGTCGTTCCATGATTGATTTAAATAAAAAATCCGCTTAAACACAAGGCTCAAACGGATCGTATAAAGTATTCACATACCAAACCTATCTCGCCTGAGCGCAGTAAAATAGATGATGGTGATGTGTTGTCTTATTCATTATGCCTGCAAAAATAAGCTTGTTTTTTATTTGTCACTAATTATTACCAAGAATTATTGGTAAGCCGCTTTCTCCTGAACCAACAACTACCACTTTTGCATTAGGTGATTCTGCAAGTTTAAGTGTAGCTTCGATACCTTTATCTTGTAGAATTTTGTCGGTTAGTGAAGCACTTAAAATTCGGTTGGCATCTGCCTTACCTTGAGCCTCAATGATTTGTCTTTGCGCTTCTTTTTCTGCCGTTACCAATCTAAACTCGTATTCTAAAGCCGCTTGTTCTTGCTTTAACTTTCGCTCTATGGCTTCTCGGATCGTTGGGGGAAGTGTAACGTCTCTTACGAGAATTTCGTTCAATTGAATGTACTGGTCTTCAACAATCATCTTCGTTTCCTCAAAAATTTCTTGTTGAATGGCATCTCTTTTAGAAGAGTATAGTTGCTCTGGGGTATACCTACCCACTACTGATCTTGCTGCCGATCTTATTGCGGGAAGCAAGATACGATTTACGTACTGCTCACTTTTCTCCTTATGAAGTTTACCCAAAGACTCATAAACAGGCTGGTACCACGCTGACGCATCGATCTGAATTTCAAGACCATTTGAAGAAAGTACCTTCATTTTTTCAAATAGTTCTTGTTGTCTTACCTCGTAAACAAATACACGATTCCATGGTGCTACCAAATGAAAACCTTCACCCATTGGGGCTTTGTCAGTAACTACACCGCCTGCAAAGGTTCGGTAAAGCACACCTGCTCTACCAGGTCCGATGGTAATCGCTGATTTAGAAATTAAGATAATCAGCAAGAAAAAACCTACTACACCAGGAAGTAAAAATTTAGGTAAACGTTCCATTTCCATATTTAAATTAAGTTAACATTCCTCCATCTACAAGAAGGACTTGACCTGTAATATACGAAGAAAGATCAGATGCAAAGAATAAACAAGCGTTCGCAACATCCTCAGGAGTTCCTCCACGCTTCAATGGAATACCTGCACGCCATTGTTCTACTACGGCATCATCAAGTTTATCCGTCATTTCTGTCTCAATAAAGCCAGGAGCTATAGCGTTTGCTCTAATGTTTCTTGAACCCAGTTCTAAAGCGATACTTTTTGTGAATCCAATCATACCGGCCTTAGAAGCTGCATAGTTCGCTTGGCCAGCATTACCCTTGACACCAACGATAGAACTAATATTAATAATAGAACCGTTTCGTTGTTTTAAAAAGACTCTCTGGAAAGCCTTGGTCATATTGAAAATCGACTTGAGATTTACCTCTATTACCTTATCGAAGTCTTCTTCAGACATTCGCATAAGAAGATTGTCTTTTGTGATTCCAGCATTGTTAATAAGGGCGTCTAATGAGTCAAAATCAGACATTACCTCTGAAGCTAATTTTTCGCATGCCTCAAAGCTAGAAGCATCACTTTTGTAAGCTTTAACTTTAACTCCGAGCTTTGATAGTTCCTCTTGTAATGCCAGTGCTGGTGCTTCACTTGAACTATAAGTGAATGCTACGTTTGCACCGTTTTGAGCGAATACTCGAGCAATTCCACTACCTATACCTCTACTTGCGCCGGTGATTAAAACCGTCTTTCCGTTTAATAACATGTCTTTCTAATTAAGCTAAAACCTCTTTTACCTTAGCACCTATCATTGCAGGAGAGTCTACCACATGAATACCACAAGAAGCCATAATTCGCTTCTTAGCTTGCGCTGTATCATCGCTACCTCCAACAATAGCACCTGCATGCCCCATGGTTCTACCCGCAGGAGCCGTCTCGCCAGCGATAAAACCTACCACAGGTTTTTTACTACCACTGTTTTTGTACCAATGTGCAGCATCAGATTCTAATTGACCTCCAATTTCACCGATCATTACAACACAATCTGTTTCTTCATCCTCAATGAGTAATTGCAGTGCTTCTTTGGTTGTAGTTCCAATGATTGGATCACCTCCAATACCGATAGCGGTAGAAACTCCTGATCCTTGACGAACCACCTGATCTGAAGCTTCATAAGTCAATGTTCCTGATTTAGAAACAATACCTACTTTTCCTTTTTTAAATACAAAGCCTGGCATAATACCAACCTTAGCCTCTTCTGGAGTAATTACACCCGGACAATTAGGACCAATTAAGCGGCAATCGTATTGCTTGATATAATCGTATACCTTAACCATATCTGCCACAGGAATACCCTCGGTGATTGCGATAATTACTTTGATTCCAGAATTTGCGGCCTCCATAATAGCATCTGCTGCAAATGCTGGTGGAACAAAAATGATTGAGGTATTAGCTCCAGCCTTTTCTACAGCCTCTCTCACCGTATTAAAAACAGGACGATCAAGATGAGTCTGTCCTCCTTTACCTGGGGTTACCCCTCCTACCACATTAGTTCCGTATTCGATCATTTGCTCTGCGTGAAAAGTACCTTCGGTACCTGTAAAACCCTGAACAATAATGCGAGAATCTTTATTTACTAATACACTCATATCTATATTTTGATTGCAAATTTAAAAACGACAAGAGAATGTTTTGCCTATGATTTTGTTTATTCTTTAACTCGTTCGATGTATGATTTCTTTTCTGTGTCAATTTTGATCTTATCTCCTTCATTGATAAACAAAGGAACATTGATCCTAGCTCCTGTTTCTACTGTCGCTGGCTTAGTAGCATTCGTTGCTGTGTTACCTTTAACACCAGGTTCAGAGTGAGTAACCTCTAATACAACACTTGCTGGCATATCTACTGATAATGGCGCGCTGTCCTCTGTATTGAATAAAATGGTTACCACTTCTCCTTCCTTAAGTAAGTCATGCGCCTCCAAAGCTTCTTCCTGAAGTGTGATTTGATCGTAATCCTCTGTATTCATAAAGTGATAAGTAGAGCCCTCACTGTAGAGAAATTGAAAACTGCGAGTCTCTACACGAACATCTTCTAGTTTATGCCCAGCAGAAAAGGTGTTGTCAAGAACTTTCCCTGTGGTCACACTTTTAAGCTTAGTTCTTACGAATGCCGGACCCTTTCCAGGTTTAACATGCAAAAATTCAATGATTTTGTAGATATCGTTACTGTAACGAATGCAAAGTCCTTTTCGGATGTCTGAAGTTGACGCCATAAATTATGAATTGTTAAAATAGCCCTTCATGATACCTCGTTTAGAAGCTCTGATGAATTCGAGAATTTCATCTCTTTCGTGGGTTGCTTCCATTTCAGCTTCAATGATCTGTACGGCTTGGGTGTTATTGTAATTCTTTTGATATAAAATTCGATAAATCTGTTGAATCTCCTTGATTTTTTCAGATGTAAAACCTCTTCTTCTAAGACCTACAGAATTGACTCCGACATAAGATAGAGGTTCTCTTGCCGCTTTTACGAATGGTGGAACATCCTTTCTAACTAGGGCACCACCCGTAACAAATGAATGATGACCAATAGAAACAAATTGGTGTACCGCTACCATTCCAGCCATAACAACATTAGGTCCTACATTCACATGACCAGCGAGTGTAGAGTTATTACTGAAAATACATCCGTCAGATACATTGCAATCGTGTGCGATGTGACAATAAGCCATAATCAAGCAGTTAGACCCAACGGTGGTCTTCCAACGATCAGTGGTACCCCTATTAATGGTAACGCACTCTCTAATAGTAGTATTGTCACCGATAACCGTTGTAGTGTCTTCGCCTGAGTACTTTAAATCTTGCGGTGGGGCAGAAATTACTGAACCCGGATAGATGAAACAGTTTTTACCGATTCTCGCACCTTCCATAATGGTTACGTTAGAACCAATCCAAGTTCCCTCACCGATCTCCACATTATTGTGAATCATTGCGAAGGGCTCAATAGTAACGTTTTTAGCAATTTTCGCCCCCGGATGTACGTAGGCTAAAGGTTGATTCATCTAGACTTATTTTGTTTTTACAATTTGGGCCATTAATTCGGCCTCAGAAACGAGCTTATCACCAACGAAAGCTAACGCCCTCATATGACAGATACCACGTCGGATTGGGGTTATTAACTCACAATCGAAAATTAGGGTGTCCCCAGGATTTACCTGATGCTTAAATCTTACATTATCCATCTTCATGAAGAAGGTTAGGTAATTTTCTGGGTCTGGAACGGTGTTAAGGACCAAAACTCCTCCTGTTTGAGCCATAGCCTCGATTTGAAGTACTCCAGGCATTACAGGAGCACCTGGGAAATGACCTACGAAGTAAGCTTCATTCATTGATACATTTTTCAGTCCTACGACCCTAGAGTCGGTTAGTTCTAAAATCTTATCTACTAAAAGAAACGGAGGACGGTGCGGTAACATGTCCATGATCTGCACCGTATCCATTACGGGATCCGCATAGATATCAATTTTTGGTACTCGCTTACGCTTTTCGTCCTTGATTTTCTTTTGCATCACCTTGGCAAATTCAGTATTTACCAAATGACCGGGTTTACA
>DFQX01000042.1:16313-24843 GCA_002381155.1 Flavobacteriaceae bacterium UBA3478
ACATCAAGTAGCTTGTGCCTTGCTGCTTCATTGGGATACTTCAATTCTAAGTTATTGAGAATGCCGTTTGGAGTAACCTGAATATCTTCTTTGTCAAAGGCTGCTTTCAGTTTACTTAAAGTTTCATTTGAAAGCTCTTTATCAACATATACGATGGCATTGTTTAGATCTCCACCTCTTATTAGGCCTTGATCAAGCAACATCTCAATGTCATGTAAAAAACTAAATGTACGAGCATCAGCAATTTCTTGCTTGAACTCCTCAATAGAATAAAGTGAAGCATTTTGTGTCCCAAGAATCTTAGTGCCAAAATCAACCATCACTTGCACCTCGTAATTCTCAGAAGGTAGAATGATGATTTCAGATCCTGATTCTGCGTCTTTGTAATGAATCGGCTCAGAAACGACATAAACTTCACGCTCTGCTTCTTGTTCTACCTTTCCTGCCTTTTCAAGGGCTTCTATAAAAAATTTAGCAGATCCATCTAAAATAGGTGGTTCGCTAGCGTTAATTTCAATGATCGCGTTATCGTAATCTAACCCAGTTAATGCAGCCAGAACGTGCTCTGAAGTTTGAACCTCTATGCCGTTACAATCTAGAACGGTACTTCTTTGAGTTTTGTTCACCCACTTTGCAGAGGCAGGCACCTCTGGACTTCCTTCAAGATCGACTCTTTTAAAAACGAACCCTGTGTATGGTTCAGCGGGCTGAAAAGTTAAGGTTACCTCTTGACCTGTATGCAGGCCAATACCAGATATACTTATCGCTCTCTCTAAAGTAGTTTGTTTCACTTCTTTGATGGTTTATTGCTTACTTGTTCTAATTCTTTAACTCTAGCTTCAAGAGACACTAGGTTTTTAAAATGTATGTACGATTTACTATAAGTGTTATAGTCTATCGCTGGAGTACCTTGAATTTTCTCGTTGTTTTTGACTTTACGGGTAACACCGCTTTGAGCTTGAATCTTCGCTCCGTCACCGATTTCAATATGACCAACGATGCCTGCTTGACCTCCAATCATGACTTGACTGCCAATCTTTGTCGATCCCGCTACACCGGTTTGAGCGGCGATTACGGTATTCGGACCAACAAAAACATTGTGTGCTAGATGTACTTGGTTATCCAGTTTAACTCCCTTTGAAATACGAGTTTCTCCAAAGGTTGCTCGATCAATAGTACACGAAGAACCAATGTCTACCCCATCTTCGATGACTACTTTACCTAATTGAGGAATTTTATCAAAACCCCCATTTTCATTGGGAGAGAATCCAAATCCAGGTGCGCCGATTACAGAATTGGCATGAATAACAACGTCATCACCAATTACGGTCTCCGAATAAATCTTTACACCAGGAAATATTTCACAACGTTCACCAATGGTAACGTTGCGACCAATAAATGATTGAGCGTGGATTTGTGTACCCGAACCAATTTTAGCATCTCTTTCAATCACCGCTAGTGCACCTACATAAACAAAGGCCTCGACCGTTGCACTTTCATGAATATTCGACGAGCTATCAACACCTTGGTATTCAGGCTTTATTGCTTGCTCATAAGCCCTCAATAACTGAGCAAATGCACGGTAGGGGTCTTCTACCTTTAACAAGGTAGTTTGAATCGGTTCTCTAAGTTTAATGTCTTTAGCTACGATGACTGCAGAAGCTTCTGTACTGTAGAGAAAGTTTTCATATTTCGGGTTGGCCAAAAACGAAATTCCCCTATCACTTCCCTCCTCAATTGCCGAAAAGTGATCAATAATTTGATTAGGGTCACCGATGATATCGGCTCCAATCCAATCGGCGATTTGTTGTACATTAAAGTTCATTCGGCGCAAAGGTAAGGATTTATGGCAGTTGTAGTTTAGGTGAGCAGATATAGTTCTTCTCGTGTTTTACACTAAATGCACCGGCTCCTGCATAGCGACTCGCCTGCATAAAATCCATCACCTCACCTCCTCTAAAAAGAATTCGAATCGGTTGTTTGTTAGGGTTATATGCTAAATTCCAAAGAGTCCCGTCATAAACGAGATAGTGTGCATCACTAAAGCTCACATTATATTCCTTTGCAACTTCGGTCTTTAAAACTTCTATTTCTTTTTCACTGGCGCGTTCCTCTATAAATCTAACCTCGAGTAGATCTCTATTGAGAATTCCGCTACAAAGACGAGCTAGAATGGTATCGCCGTGATTTGACCATCTTTTAATACATGCCATGATATCGATATCATCGATAGCAGCAAATTGATGAAGCGTAATTTCTTTATCGCTATCCTTTGAAAATTGTTGATTCAAGAAATACATAAGATTCGGGGGACCCTCAACAAGTTCCCCGCGATCAATTAATTCTTTGGCTCTCTCAATAATCTTCCCGAGCATGATTTCAGCGACAATACTGGTCTTGTGAAGGTAAACTTGCCAGTACATAAAGCGACGAGCCATTAGAAACTTTTCAACAGAATAAATTCCCTTTTCTTCTATAACAAGAGAATCATCAACCAAATTTATGGTGCTAATTAAACGTTCTGAATTGATATTCCCTTCAGTAACACCAGCAAAAAAACTATCTCGTTTGAGATAATCAAGGCGATCCATATCAAGCTGACTAGAAACTAGATGATTTAAAAAAGGTCTATCCGATTCACCTTTAAAAATGGCGATTGCCTTATCGAGTCGACCATCAAATTCTTGGTTTAAAAGCTCCATAAATCCTAGAGAAAGGGATTCATGATGTTTTGATATTAATTTCTCTTCTAATGCATGAGAAAATGGACCGTGGCCGATATCATGAAGTAAAATCGCTAATAAAAGTCCTTGCCTTTCTTCTGTCGAAATACTTATTCCCTTCAGCGTCAAGGTGTCAATAGCTCTTTGCATTAAATTCATCGCTCCCAAAGCATGGTGAAAACGAGTATGATGCGCACCTGGATAAACCAAATAGGAAAGACCCATTTGCGAAATGCGTCTCAACCTTTGAAAAAAAGGATGAGAGATTACTTGAAGAATAAGTGGTGAAGGAATGGCGACAGAACCGTATATCGGATCATTAAACACCTTTAATTTATGGCTAGACAACACTATCTTTGATACTTAAAGAGTCACAAAGATGACGATAAATATGTCAGTAGGCAAGAAAGCACATCCCGACCTTGTACTTGAGTACACCTTAGAAGATATCGATCAATACGCTTTTGAGATTGTTAAACAATTACCTTCTAAAGGTGAAGTGTATATGGAAGGAGAAATGGGTGCCGGAAAGACTACACTAATAAAGACCATTTTACGGATCTTAGGTGTAAAAGATGCGATTAGTAGCCCTACATTCTCCCTAGTTAATACTTATAAATTACCTAACCAAAAGCCTATATTTCACGCCGACCTTTATCGAGTCGAAAACGAAGAAGAGCTTTATGATATTGGTTTCGACGAATATTTAGAATCGAATAGTTTAATTTTTATTGAATGGTCAGAACGTATGACTTCCCTATTTAATCCTAAAGCGATGAAGATAACGATTGAAATCACTTCACAGAATAGGCGGAAATTGAGCATTTATAGTTCCTGATTTTGTATTTTTCGCAGCATGAGTAAATCTCCATTTTCAAGAGCTGAACTTTTACCTCAAGAAGAAAGGCTTTGGGTTAACCATTCAAAGGAGCGTTTAGTTGTAAGCTTTGCAAAGGCTTCAACGCTTCAAGAAAGAAGAGTTGCAATCACACCTGAAGGGGTTAAACAGCTCTGTCAATTAGGTTATGAAATTATCATCGAGAAGGATTTAGGACTACATGCAGGATATGACAATCGGTCTTACTCTGAGGCCGGTGCTGAAGTTACAGCTGACGATAAAAGAGTATTTGGTTCCCCATTTATTGTCAAAATTGATCCATTTACTATAGAAGAAATTGAAAAGATCCCGGTAGGCTGTACCCTTTTATCCGCACTTCAAATAAAAACTAAAGAGAAAGCCTACTTTGAAAAGCTTCTCGAAAAGAAGATTACTGCTATTGGTTTAGAATTTATTCGAGAAGGTTCTAATCATTTCCCATTTGTTGAAAGTTTAGGTGAAATTGCTGGGCAAAGCGCCATACATATCGCCTCTGAATTACTCTCTGCATCTAACAAAGGTAAAGGATTGCTTTTCGGAAGCATTACTGGTGTTCCTCCCATTCAAACCGTGGTTATAGGAGCACAAACTACAGGAGTAGAAGCTGCTCGAACGGCATTATCCTTAGGATCAGATGTAACCCTTTACGATAATGATTTATCAAAATTACGGAGCGCTCGAAACAACATAGGGCCTAATTTACACACCTCTACCCTCTCTCAAGAAGGAATATCGAAACATCTTAAAACTGCAGATGTCGTTATCGGAACGCTTACAGGAGAAAAAAGAGCTCCGATAGTTGTGTTGGAGTCTATGGTTGCTCAGATGAAATCAGGATCAATAATTGTCGATGTTAGTATCGATAGTGGAGGGTGTATCGAAACCTCAGAGCTAACCACTCATGACGATCCTATACGTGTTATTTATGACGTAATTCATTATGGGGTTCCCAATATACCATCGAGATATCCTAAAACTTCCTCTATAGCACTCAATGCATTAGTGGTTTCCTATCTTCTTAAATTGACCTCGAATGGAGGAGTGCCGGCAGGATTTAAAAATTCTCAAGAATTACAATCAGGTGTTTATACCTATAACGGTTATTTAACGAGTAACTTTGTAGCTGATTGGTTTCCTTTACCCTTTCGAAATCTTTCGCTATTAACCCTATAATATGGCTTTCGTTAAGCGATTATTCTGGTATCTTATTGGATTAGGAATTGGTTCAATTTTCTTGTGGTTTATCGTTGATAAAAAAACCGATGGCGAAGGTGTTGACTTTTGTTATTTACCCAATTGTAGAGTAGTCAAAGATCTAAGAACCGCAAATGTGATAAATGGCCAGGATAGTTTAAAAATTGCAAAACTCCTAGAAGACGCTTCTATCGACTTCAAAAGAAGTGAACCTCGAAAAGAACCTTGCAAGGAATACCTTTTTGAAAGCGCTGATATTGAACACAGAATCGCTCGTTGTCCTGAGGGAGTTCGGCTGATTGAATAAGGCTAGCTCAGAATTCTTCTTCTCTTTAACTCCTGAGTGATAAGAGTCAATTCTCTGCCTGTTTGACCAGAAACTGAGGTATTTTCTTCAGCTCTTCTTATGAGGTAGGGCAATACGTCTCTGATTGGGCCGTAGGGAATTAGTTTTATGGCGTTATAAGAATGAGCAGCAAGATTATAAGTGATCTGATCGCTCATACCAAATAATTGAGCAAATGAAATTCTTGGGTCTCCCGGCTCAATCCCCTGTTCTTTCATAAGGGTGCTCGTGAGCAGGGTACTCGCTTCATTATGAGAACCCACAACTAAGCCGCAGTGATCTATATTTTCAAACACTAATCGGATAGCGTTGTCGAAATTAGCATCTGTTGCTTTTTTGTCTTTACAAATAGGTGAGTTATATCCCAATTTTATAGCCCTTTCCCGCTCCTTTTCCATGTAGGCTCCTCTAACGAGCTTAATTCCGACTTTAAACCCTTTATTTTTTCCAGTGATTATCCATGAATTTAAGACCTCTAGTCGGTCATGGCGATACATCTGAAAGGTGTTATATACGATAATAGCATTCGTATTAAATCTTTCCATCACTTCTACGGCTAAAAGATCAGCGGAATCCTGCATCCAGGTTTCTTCAGCATCAATAAGGATTCTTACATTTAACCTGGTAGCTTCATTAAATATCAACACGTATCGCTCACGAATACGTTCAAACGCATTCTTTATCTCTTGGTTGGCATCCTTTTTTAAAGCATTTTCGAAGACCGAATAAGCTCCTATTGCTGTTGGTTTAAAGACACCAAAGGCTTCTCCATCATTTTTATTCACCGTTTGGAGTGAATCAATAATCGAAGCAGTTTTCTTGTCGTATTGTTCTTCAGATTCTTGACCTTCAACAGAATAGTCTAAAATGGCCTTCACCCCGTTTTGATTCAAATTAGAAACCAAATCTGAACAATCTGAGCGATTAACACCCCCACAAAACTGTCTAAAAACTGTTGACTTAATGATTTGTGGAATCAATGGCAGTCTAGCCTTTAAACCGAAAAGAGCCAAGTTAGAACCGAAAGACACCCATCTCGGATTGCTCATCATTTTGAACATTAAATACGCTTTACGTAATTCGGGCGAAGACTTTTGAGAAAAGGCAATCTCGGTATTATCAAACCTCAAATCTGAATTCATGCTCTTTTTTTGAGTAAAGATATTTCAAAGAGTCCTTATTCTAAACATACCATAGTATATTTAACCCCTATGAAAACTCACGAAGTATATTTTGATAATTTCGGCTTAGAACCTTTTGAAAAACTGATGAAAGAATCGGGCATTTCAAAAACCTTTATGTTATGTGATCAGATCACTGCAGATTTGTGTTTGCCTGTTTTAAATGAAATGGTAAATCTTCGAGAGTTTACTCTTATCCTTATCCCTACAGGTGAATCCCATAAAACGATTAAAACTTGCAACAGCGTCTGGGAACAACTAACAAAAGTTAATGCAGATAGAAAGGCTCTCCTTATCAATCTAGGCGGTGGGGTTCTAACTGATTTAGGAGGTTTTGCTGCGAGTTGCTATAAACGAGGAATCAGATTTGTAAATATACCCACTACCCTACTTGCTATGGTTGATGCCTCAACTGGAGGAAAAACAGGGGTAGATTTTGGAAGTTTTAAAAACCAAATTGGTGTTTTCTCAACTCCTGAATTTACTTGGGTTCATTCCATATTTCTCAAGAGTTTACCTAAGAATCAAATTCGTAGTGGAGCTGCAGAAATGATCAAACACGGTCTTATTTATGATCCTAAGCATTTCGATGAGGTAATTTCTAATTTTAATGATTTGACATCACTCATTAGTGATTCTGTCTCTATTAAACAGGCTGTTGTCGCTCAAGACCCTACTGAAAAAGGTCTACGAAAGATTTTAAATTTTGGCCATACCCTAGGTCATGCGATAGAGAGTTTTTATCTCGAAACCCCTTCCTCTTTATTGCACGGTGAAGCTATTGCGCTTGGCATGATTCTAGAAGCCTACCTTTCGCAAAGAACATTAGGCCTTTCTAATGATGAGTTAATGATCATCACTAATCATATTAAGAGTCTTTATGACTTACCACTAATCGACCCTGATGATTACCAAGCAATCATCGAACTTACCAAACAGGACAAAAAAAACGAACACGGGAATGTTCGTTTTGTTGGATTAGAACAAATAGGAAAAGCGGTCTATGATGTGCCACTTGAAGCTGAAGATATACTAAAAGCCTTTTCCTACTATGAAGAGATCATTTTATAGTTCTCTAAAGATCGTATGCATGAGTCGCTTCTTGTCATTAATCGACTCCTCCATAGCAATCATCGTTTCAGTTCTGCTCACACCATCAATATCATCAATCTTAAAGATGATGTTTTTAGCGTGAGTAGTGTCCTTCGCTCTGATTTTGCAGAAGATATTAAATTTACCGGTGGTAATATGCGCCACAGTAACGTATGGAATATCAGATAAACGCTCAAGAACAAACTTGGTCATGTGCGTCTTTTCAAGAAATATTCCGACGTAAGCGATAAATGAATAGCCTAACTTTTCATAATCTAACGTCAATGATGATCCTTTAATAAGATCAGCATCCTCCATTTTTTTAACGCGTACGTGAACCGTTCCGGCTGAAATCAATAGTTTTTTGGCGATGTCAGTATAAGGAATACGAGTATTCTCAATTAACATATCCAGTATTTGGTGATCAATCTCGTCTAATTTAACCTTTGGCATTTTCTTGAATTTTCGGCAAAAATACTACAGAATTGAAGAAAATCTTACAAATAATTCAATTTTATTAAAAATTTCTAAGAATTATTCATTTTCAAGGTATTGACTCAATCTTAAACGAATTAATTGCTGTTCTTCGGCTGATGCCTTTCGATAGTCTAATATTTGTCTAAGGTTTAAAAGACGTGAATCCTGATTATCGTAAGCGGTGAATTCAAAGACCGTTTCTATTTGATTATTAACCAATATCTCTCTATATCTTACATAGAATTGATGCTTCTCTGTAATGACTAGCTCGTCGTAACTATTGGTTTTGTTTTCTGAAATTTCACAATATTCCTTAAAAATTGAATCTTCTGATTGAACAGGTATTGGTTTAGATAAAAACTCAAGAAGATTCGACAAGCATCGGGCAATCATCGACGCAATATCTCTTCTTGTATAATCCTTACCTAATTGACCGGCTTCAAAAAGCACCGTTGGAATGCCTTTAGCATGAAAGTAGTCCCCTGTACAATTCGGGTTGAAACCATCGTCATATCTTCCTATATGCATCTTGAAATCGTCAGGTAATGACGACACCATATGGTTAATTAGATGCATAGCTACAATTCTTGTTGGAGTTATCTTACGAGAATCATCGGCTGCGGCTGACAAAAAGGATAAA
>DFQX01000050.1:0-14749 GCA_002381155.1 Flavobacteriaceae bacterium UBA3478
TACCACAAATTTTGGGTGATACTTTCTGAAGAACCAAAAGATGGGAGGAATATCGTACATGCTTTGATGATTCGCCGTAAATATTAGAGGGCGATTATCTGGCAAAAGTTCTCTTCCTTCTACTTTATAGGTAGCTCCTAAAATTCGAGTCGAGTTGGTGAGGCTCATCGTAATAATCGAAATGATAGCATCATGAGCTCGATGCCCGAAAAGTTTTAGGGTAATTCTTTGTAAGGGATCAAAGATGACCAAAATAAGCCCAAAGGCTAGATAGAAGATGGGAGATAGCAAGTAGCTAAGCAGTGTTCTCATGAGTGTAAATCTATAAAAAACCCACTCCAGTGGCGGAGTGGTTTTTAAGTCATAAGAAGTGATTATAGATTATGCACAGAATTCGTCGTAAGCACCTTTAAGATTGTCAGCAATCATTTGTGCCGGACGCCCCTCAATATGATGACGCTCGATCATATGTACTAACTCTCCGTCTTTGAAAAGGGCCATGCAAGGCGAAGAAGGAGGAAAAGGTACCATCATCTCGCGAGCCTTATTCACAGCTTCGATATCGAAACCTGCAAAAGCAGTCACAATACGATCAGGAGTATGAGGGTGTGCTAAACTCATTTTTGCAGCAGGGCGAGCGTTAGCAGCAGCACAACCACAAACAGAATTAATAACGATTAGGGTGGTGCCTTCTGCATTAAGCGCAGTTTCTACTGCTTCTGCGGTCACTACCTCTTCAAACCCAGCAACCGTTAGGTCGTGCTTCATGGGTAAAACAAGTTCTTCTGGATACATCATATAGAAATTTTTTATCAAGCTTATTTAGACTACAAAGATAGGGTTTTTCAAAAGTGTATCTTTGCCCTCATGCGTTCAATTGCACCTATTATTGGAGCCTTTATCGGCTATTTCGTATTGCGTTTTCCCGGGGCAATTCTCGGCTATTTTATCGGTAGAATGTTTCAGTCGAATGTTACCGTCAAAACCTTTAGTCATTCGAGACCCATTGATTTTGACTTTGGCGTTAATCTCATTTCACTGGCGACCGCGATCATTAAGGCTGATGGCAAAATAGATCAGGCTGAACTTGATTATGTTCGTCAGTTTTTTATTCGCAACTATGGCGTACAGCGTGCTAATGAGGTTTTCAGAAGTTTCAAGTCTCAAATCAATCAGAGTGAGATAAATGTGGCAAAAATCGCCTCTAAATTTCGTTCGTATACTTCATATGCGACTCGAGAACAAATCTTATACTTCTTAATAGACCTTGCTAAGTCTGACGGAAGTATTAGTCAATCAGAGATTGATAAACTAGCCGAAATTGCTCGTTATCTAGGGGTTCAGCAATGGGAACGTCTAAGAGCCCTATTCGAAGATAGTTCTGATCAGGCGTATAAGGTTCTTGGGGTTGATCCCTCTGCCACTAATGATGAAATAAAAAAGGCTTACCGCAGCTTAGCTAAAACCTATCATCCTGATAAAGTAATTACCGACGACCCTGCTCTCAAAGCAGGAGCAGAGGAGAAGTTTAAGCAGATTCAAAAAGCCTACGATACGCTTCAAAAAGAACGAGGAATTAAATAATGGATACGCTGTTTTTTTACTTTGAGTTGGGAATCAATCACGTACTGGATCCGAACGGATATGACCACGTACTCTTTATGTTTGCCCTTGCGCTACCTTATTTATTTAAATCTTTTTTTAGACTGCTAGTGTTGGCAACGGCTTTTACCTTAGCTCATTGCCTTTCACTAGCATTAGCCGCTTTTAATGTAATGAGTGTCGACCCAGGAATCATTGAATTCCTGATACCTGTTACCATTGCGCTTACTGCCATTCATAATTTGATTACCAGCGGTCCTTCAAAAGGATCTTATAATGTTCAACTTGCTGCTACCGTATTTTTTGGATTGATACACGGGTTCGGATTCTCTAATTATTTCAGAATGATCATGAGTGGAGAATCAAGTAAGCTCACTGCACTCTCAGGCTTTACCCTGGGTATTGAGTTGGCTCAAATTATTGTAATTACTTCGACTTTATTATTTACACTTTTGATTGCGCTTTTGGCTAGTGAACGAAAGCCTCTTATCTTACGAATCCTTTCAGTCTTAGTATTAATTCTTTCAATAAAAATAGCTGTGGGTAACTGGCCATTCTAATGGAAGCAAAAAAACAACAGAAATACGATCTCGCCTATCTTGCAATGGCAAAACGCTGGAGTGAATTATCTCACTGTACTCGTAAAAAGGTAGGAGCACTTATTGTAAAAGATCGGATGATCATTTCTGATGGATACAACGGTACCCCCACCGGTTTCGAAAACCCTTGTGAAGACGAAGAAAACTATACGAAATGGTATGTGCTTCACGCTGAAGCCAATGCTATTTTGAAGGTTGCAAGCTCAACACAATCTTGCATAGGAGCTACGCTATACCTTACTCTTTCCCCGTGCCGCGAATGCAGTAAGCTAGTTTATCAGGCAGGGATTAAAAGATTAGTCTACGACAAGGCATATAAAGACACTACCGGATTAGAATTTCTTCAGAAGGCCGGCGTTGAAGTCGTACAGTTAGATGCAGAATAACGATGCTTGGTGAATGGGGTTGTTTAGAGCCTATTTTAGTTTCTCTTTTACTTTCAGAGATTGAATATTAATAACCAAGATCAGAATTACAATTAACGAGACTAACACTCCGTAAATAGCAGTTCTAGAATTATCTGCCCACATGTTGTTAAAGTCGATGTGATAGGTATTGAGTACAGCTAATCCGACAGCAATGAATAGGATGATGAAAGAGACAATCTTGTTCATAGTATTCTATTTAAAAAAGTTGTGGTGCGTTTGCTGCAAAAAGTTTTACAGCGATAGCGAGTAGAACAATTCCAAAGACCTTTCTAATCACTGTTAGGCCATTATTACCTAGAACCTTCTCAATATGCTTCGAAGATTTTAGTACTACATAAACCACGATTAGGTTAAGAATGATGGCGACAATAATGTTTTGTACATCATACTCTGCCCTCAGTGATAGAATGGATGTCATGGTACCTGCACCGGCAATTAGCGGAAACGCAATCGGCACCACCGAAGCTGTCTCAGGCGCTTCTTCTCCGAAAATGTTTATGCCTAAAATCATCTCTAGCGCTAAGAAGAATATAACAATTGCACCGGCCACAGCAAATGAATTCACATCAATACCGATAAGGCTCAGAATTCTTTCACCAATAAAGAGAAAGGCAATCATAATAACACCAGCGACCACAGATGCTTTTTCAGATTGAATATGACCTACCTTTTGTCGTAATGAAATGATGATTGGTACTGAACCAAGAATATCGATTACGGCGAATAAAATCATTGACGCCGTTAGAATTTCTTTACTGTTAAATTGAATATCCATTGTACTCCACTGATTAGGTAGTGCAAAGTTATCCCAAATTTTGAGGCTTAGACGATTTCTAGACCTCTTTTAACGATGGTGTAAGATTTTGGCATCTCGAGCTCATGTTCGATTACGTACTTTCTATAAAAATCCTGGAAAAGAGTAAAGAAAAACACCAGAGTGAAGGTAATTGCTGCAGCTTTGTTTAATTTTTTTGTCATAATAGAATGGTTTTATTCTAATAAGTTAGACAAAATAATATTGATACGAGATTTTATTCTTTCCCTCACTCCGAAACAATTTTAGAGAGCAACTCTAATTTGCCTTCTTCAAATAACATTGGCAAGCTATCTAATGGGGTTCCTTTAGGAGCTTTGTAGTTGTCGTAATCGAGAAATATAAAATTCCCTTGAGGTCTTTGGTAAGCTTTTCTGAAGCGAACACCTCCGTCATTGATATGAAAATCATAAGATAGGTAAGAAAGTGCATAGGTTGAGGTATCGAAGTAATATCGATAAGTATCCTCATGGTCGGTACCGCCATTCTCCTCTGAGAAGGATACCTTTAGAGTAGCGTATTCTTTTCCTTCAATGAGTATGTTTTCGAGAAGTGTAATGATAGCCGCATCGTCTTTTAGAGGCAAGGGTAGCTGATAGAAATAGGCCACTGAATTGAGAGAATTAGAAAATCGAGATTCATCTTCTTCAGTGAGCTTAAGTCTTTCACCTTTAATACTTCGACTAAATTCTGAAGAGTTCCAAAGACTATCGATTTGAATAATTGTTTGTCCGGTTATAGAGTCTTGTAGTTGAATTTTTTTGGTGTAGAGATAAGGCGATCGAGTTTTGTCGATAAGGTAAGTGTATTCTCTGAATTTAAATTCTACGGGTTCTTTATAGAAGTTTTCGAACCCGTGATATCTGATAGAAGATTCAATAATTCGGTCAGCTTCTTCTTGACAAGAAGATAGTACGATGAGAAGGATCAGCGTAAATAAGCGATTCATAGGGCAAATTCTTTCAACACATCGATTGAAACGAATGAAAGCGTTTTTTGGTGACTGGCTTCGAGTTTGATTTTTGGGGCAATCCCCGCCTCGTAGGCCTCATACCAACGCGTTACACATAAACACCAGAAATCACCGGGTTTGAGACCAGGGAAATGATAATAGGGGTTAGGTGTAATCAGATCGTTTCCTTTCGACAAACTGAAAGATAAGAATTCTTCGGTCACAGCTGCACAAACGGGGTGGGTGCCTTGGTCTTGCGCTATGGTATGACAGTATCCGTCTCTAAAATATCCCGTGAGAGGATCAAGGCAACAGGCTACCAAAGGAGTTCCTAAAACATTCAGTGCCTGCTCCATATCTTTAGGAGAGTTGAGGCTGTTGGATTGCTTTATAGATTCCATCCCAAAGCGCGATTCGAACCTCTAAAGATTTGATAGCAACCGTCTCTGCCTCTGCCCAAAGGGTATCGTTATCTCCACAAAGTGTCTCAATCATTTTGAGTGCAATTGGGCCGTGTTCGTCTCCGTCTAATTCAATGTGACGATCGAGATAGTATCTGAACTTATCGTAGTCATGACCACTGGTCTTTGCCTCTTCTAGTATGGCGATGAACATATCAGGAATAACATCTTCTCGTCCAAAGGTGAAAGAGGCAGCAATTTTATGAGCTTCTTTAGTCTCTACAATACTAAAGGTATAATTCACAAAGTCTTGTGCTGCTTTTGGTGCATTAGCGATTTCTAAGGCCTTTTGTACATTTTTATTTTTTCGAAGTGCTGTGACAAATGTTTCAATTCCTTTTGTCGAGGCGCCTAGTTGCTTCATGGCATCGAGATACATTTCGAAGTGACTCATAGGTTCACCAATTTCGTTAATGTCACTCTCTTCTCCGTGAACAATTTCATTGATAAATCTTGCTACTGCTCCGCTACCAGTAGGTAACCAAGGCAGGCTTACACAGGTAAATTGAAGTTGTAAGGCCTTGAGTAAAGACATGAAATCGAATACTGCATAAACGTGAAACTCACTGAAAAGTTTGACGTCATCAATGTTTTGAAGACTTCTGTATAGTGGATGACGTTTTAATGACGCTCTAAACGGCGTTAATTTATTCTCTAAGGCTTCTATCCTCGAACTCATATTCCTAGCAATTTTAGAGTGCAAAATTAAGAACTTATGGTTTTACAGCATGCATCCGAACCACCTCGGTTTGACCCACATGACAATCCCCTTCGTTAAGTGAAACAACCTCTTGTTTTAGAATCTTGAATCGGTATCCGTCAAAATGCAACTTCATATCTTCGATACTGTATAGAAAATCGTCTGATTTTGGTCCTCCAACTGAAGGTTGTTTAGCCTGATATTTTAAATGATTCGGACTAAAACCCTCTAGAATGATCGATCCTCCTGGTTTGAGGTAACTGATAAGTCGTTCAAAATTCATGGTACGAATGGCATTCGGAAAATGAACATAAATAAGTGCTAACGCATCAAAACTCTCAGATTCGAATTTAAGATCAGCCAATGAGCATATTTGGTAATCAATATTTACCTTTTTTTCCTCAGCCAATTGAATGGCCTTTTTGTAGGCATTTTCAGACCAGTCATAGGCTGATGCTTGCCATCCTTTTTCAGCAGCGTAAACAGCGTTTCGACCCTCGCCTTCAGCAGGCAGTAGTATTTTACCGGGTTGCAGCAGGTCTAGTTGTTCTTTGAAAAAGACATTAGGCTCTTTTCCGTAGGCGTATTCGGCACGTCCGTAGCGATCGTTCCAGAAGTCTTTCATAGCATGATTTTGTGATGCAAAGTTAGGCAAAAGCAAACGGCCTAAAGAGGATCTCAAGGTTATGAAACGGGAAAGTTTTACTCTCTGATTGAAGTGTCTGTCGTTATTTCGATGACACCGCTAGAACCCCTAAATCCGTAGGCTGAGGTTTCTAAAAGAGATTTTAAGACCTTGACCGATCGTATGCTGTTGAGGTCGAGCCCCGGTGGAGCCTGTTCACCGTAAATGATACCATCGATTACCCAAAGCGCATAGGGATTGCCAGAGGTAGGAGCATACATTCTGTCGTTTAAAACAATCACTCTGTTATCCCGAACTTTCGCGGTTCCTAAATGAGCTCGAAGGGCTTGAATTAGGCTCGGAGCACTGACATCTACCTTATATTCATTCAGCTCAATGTGTGGTTTCGTTCGCTTTCTCTTTCGCTTACCCTTAACCCTTACTTCTTTTAAGGCAATAGTGTCCTGGTTTTCTTGCGCACTGAGAGTGGTTGTGCCTACTATAAAGGCTATTACTAAAAGAAGATAACGTTTCATTTTTTCTTTGAAGAAAGTGCGACAGACATAGCGACGCCAATACTTACCCCGACACCTATACCGAGTGCAAGATTGTCTTGACTTACCCCAATCGCGATCCCAATGGCTATTCCCATAGGGAGTCCTATAGCGAACTTTGATCTATTCATTTTAAAGGTTTTCCTTAAAGATAGATAAGATATTCATTACCTAAGTTTAACCTTAACTTCTCTTTAAGGGCTTCTACCCAAGTTATATTTGTATTGTAAGAGTCATAGAGGCCAAGGGATTGTTTGAGATCCGGTCTCGCGACTCTTTTTGTTCTATCCCTCTCTTCGCAACTTCGATAAGAACTCAGGAGTGATGCCTATATACTTGGCGATTAATTTGAGAGGAACTTCTTGCAATAGCCCAGGGTAGTTAGAAATAAACTGCTCATAACGCTCTTTAGCACTAAGATTCAATAAATCTAGATTGCGTTTTCTGCTGCTGACCAGTGCATTTTCGGTAATGATTCTGAAATAACGCTCCAATTTGGGGACGGCCTCAAAGAGCTTCAGCTCTTCTGCTCTGGTAATGGCGAGAATTTCACTTGAGGTTAGGGCTTCGACTGATAGCGTTGAGGGGGCATTGGACAGATAGGCGTAGAGATCGGTGATCCATCCGTGAGGTCTTGCAAATTGTAGGGGGTTAATCTGTCCTTTACTGTCAAATGAGTACGAATAGAGACAACCGCTAACCACAAAGGCTAGCGATTGAGCCTGCTCACCTTCTTCGAGCCAGAGTTCTTTGCGCTTTAATTTTGCACTACTAAAAGCATGAATTACCTGTCGTTGCTCTTCAACCGTTAATTCGACATGCCTCGAAATCGCCTTGATTAATTCTAGCTTCATTCTCGAACCACTTCAATTTCAGTATTGATTTCTAAAAGAGCTGCTACGAACGCTTCATTATCTGAAGGGCTAAAATAGATTTCATCGTATTTATTGTAATAGATGATTACCCCGTTTCGTGCGGTAGCTGGTCGTGTACCTACCCAAAGCGTTTTGTTCACGGATACTTTATGAATACTCGAAACAGAAAACCTTCCAGACAGAATACTTGATCGCCAATGTAGTTCATCCCCATCGACTGTATAGTAAGTATGAGTATAAAATGCAATCATCATCAGGGTAGTTGCGGCGAGAATTACAAACGCAATCAGTGCTTCGGCACCCGATATTCCTGAACGAATTAAGGGCCACATCGGGATCACGCAAACAGCGATAGAAAAAATGAGAACACCATTGAACAGTGTATCAGTTCGAGCTTTAAATACTTTGGTTGGGCTCGATGATTTCATCAGTTGGTACAGACTTTAATTGAAAGAGTCTCAGAGGGAGTGGGTGAGTAGGCTAGGCATTGCGCACATAATTGTTCCTCTTTGATAAGTGTAAAGTAAAATTGATCACCTTCTTTGATTTCATCTGGGAAATCACAGATGGATCCCAAACGAAACGCGTTGCTGTAGGTAATTTCTTCCCAGGGGTCAACCCAAGTTTTAGCAATAACCCCTTTATCATACCATTCTTCAGGTACTTGACTCTCAACGGTTATCACATAATTCATACAAATTCCTTGAACTGCTAACTTGCCTAAATAGACAGGCCCTTCTTCACACGACGAGTCATCGAGTAGTGGGTCGATACTATCGCATTGCATTAGGGGCAATAATAGGAGTAGGATCTTAAATAATTTCATCACCATAAAATTAGTATTTTGCAGGCTATGAAACGAATCACTCTCATCCTTGTCATATTAGTCTCTTTTACCTCTGTTCAAGCGCAAGAGTTTGATCAGAATGAATTGCGATTGAACCTCTTAGATATGTTGTCTAGAGGAACTCTTAATGCGAGTTACGAGCGTTTCTTAACCCCTCAAACTTCTCTAGGAGTGACTACCATGGTTGCGCTAAACGACGATTATACTGAAAAGTTTGAGTTTGCCCCTTCATTCAGAATGTATTTCAATGATGATCTACTAGAGCTTCGAAAAAGTGTTTTCGTTGAGGTCTTTACTGCCTTTGTAGTAGCTGATAGTGGCTATTACGACTACAACTATGTAGAGTGTGATTATCTAGCTCAAAGTGTACAAGCTAGTGCCGACCCACAAGGTTTATCAATTGCTCCTTGTGGATATTACAGCGAACCTTCGCCAGAAGCAGCTTTTGCCTTAGGAATGATGCTGGGTAAAAAGTGGGTAAATCAAAGCAATTTTAGCTTTGAATTAGGCTTAGGTTTTGGCCGTTACTTAACTCAAACCTACAATGAGGCTTACCCTCGCATTAATTTGAGTATTGGGAAGCGTTTTTAGCCAACCATTGATCTCTTCGCAACACAGCATTTTCTGAGATATCCTTCCAGAAAAGATTAATGTCAAAAGCGTGGTAGTTTTTGATGAAACTCATGAAAAAGCGTTTCGGAACTTTGGGAAGCGATGCCCAAATCATCCCGTCAATCATTTCGATGGTTATGCTCTCAGGATAAATCTCTTTATCATAGTATAAGAGCCCACTATGATTTTCGAACGTAGTCTGTTGTTGACCATTCCACGTAATTGGGTTAGAGGTAACCCGCCCCTCATAATAGCTTTTATATTTTTTCGGCAATTTGCCAGATTTATAGGTGTTCCAACTTACGTAGCCCCCAATATCTTCTGGGGTTTCAAGAGGCTTTAAGGAACTGAAATACAAAGATTCGATTCCTGCTCCAGGTAAATAAGCGGCCACGAGCTGATCTTCAAGCTCAGTGCCATCGAAGAACTCTTTTACTAGTTGGCTCCCATGCATACTCCCCTGTGAGTGTCCTGCGATGATGATACCCTTACCCTTGTTGTAGTTCTTCAAGTAATATTCAAAGGCCGCCTTCACATCGTCGTAAGCGATGGTCCAAGTGTCACCAGCAATAGGTTTTAATTGGTTGTCGAATACTTTATAATGGGCCTGTCTGTAAAAGGGCACATATAAATTCCCTGCCTCTGCGAACGCTGAAGCCTGGTTAGTCACACTGAGTGAGATCACCTCTTCTCTGATGTCTGAACGAAAAATGTCTGCATTCCAAGCGGGGTCTTTTTTATCGCTGAATAGGGTCGGATAGATAAAAAATACATCTACCGATTTTACGCTTTCTTCTCCAACGACCTCGGATAATGACTGCGGATACTGTCCGGGTAGAACCGCCCAACTTTCACTCTTCGAATAATCTGGATTTTTAGGGATGTCTACCGAATTAAACGGAACTATCTTTGCAGAACTACAACTGAGTAGAAAGGCACCAAGGACAATAAGTAACCACTTGTTTTTCATAGCTTTTGAATCAAGTAGTAAATTTAATGAATCATCATTAGAATGAAATCACACCATGTATTTATGACTACCGTTTTCTTTTCGTTGATTGTATCAATTATCACCGCCTGTTCTTCGGGCACAGACCCGATTACTACCCCTGAGCCCTCAACTCCTAAATCATTTACAGAGATCGTTATTTTCTCAGTAAATGATGTTCATGGTCGGATATATAACTTTCCTAAGCTCAAAACACTACTCGATCAGGAGCGAGAAAAGAATGATCAGGTATTTTTTGTGAGTGCTGGAGATTTATTCTCAGGTAACCCAATTGTTGACTTTCACCCCGACAAAGGTTTTCCTTTAATTGATCTGTTATCTAAAACAGGTTTAGATGTAAATGTCATCGGCAACCATGAGTTTGACTATGGGCAAGAAGCTTTGACAGCAAGAATCAAACAAGCGAGCTTTGATTTTGTGTGTTATAATGTAGACGGAGGTTCAGGAGCCCTAGCAGAGGTACCCGAATATACCCTTGTAGAAAAGGGAGGCGTAAAAATCGCTTTCGTAGGGGTTGTTGAAACGAGTAGCCCGGGGGGTTATCCGCTGACGCATCCGAGAAAAATAGAAGGTCTCACCTTTGTAGATGGAAATGCGGGATTCGGCAAATTTGCTAATCTCAAGAACGAAACCGGAGCCGATTTATTAGTGGCACTAACGCATCAGGGAGAGGAAAGTGATGAAGCACTACTTCGAGCCAATCCTTTCATTGATCTTGTTATCGGAGGACACACCAACAAAGAATACGGCATCGCTATTGGAGAAGATTTTATGGTGATGTCTGGTGCCCATTTAGAAACCGTAGGTAAGACCACCATTAAGCTTTATGAAGATGGAACTACTGACTTCTCATGGCAACTTATCAACCTAGACAACTTAAACATTGCTGAGAACACAGAAATCGCAGATCTTGTTGATACATACAATAATAAACCAGAATTCTACGAAGTGATCGGTAGCTCTGCAATAGATCACTCGAGAGATGAGACTGCTTGTTTCTATACCGATGCCCTTAGACAAGTATCAGGCTCAGACTTTATTATTCAAAACAGAGGCGGTGTAAGAGCTAACCTAGACCAAGGAGAGGTAACACCTTTCGACATTTATACTATTGACCCCTTTGGAAATGGGTTTGAAACCTACAACTTCACGGTTGGTGAAATGGAGAATGTACTAGAGTCTATACCCACTAGTTATAGTTATTCAACTCACTACAATTTGATTTTTCAAGGAGATCAAATCGAGATAGCAGATGCTAATGGGAATTTACTGGACGATAATACAGCCGTTACCCTGAGCATCAACGATTATCTTACCAACGTATTTTCTTCGCTTTTCGACGAGCCTAGCTTTATATACGAACTAACTACAGCAGATTATCTAATTGAGTTTTTTAGGTCACATGCTTCAGGGCCGGTCGATTACAGTGGCTGTACGAATTAGAAAAAGGGTATCATAAAAAAAGGCTCCTTATGGGAGCCTTTTGTATTTAGTATCATCTCCTACGCCTACAGTTTTAGCGGCGAATCTACGCTCTCTTCATAAGACTTGTAGTATTCGGTAATCAGAAGTGTTACCGAGTTTAAGAAGTCTTTTGACTCGAGTAATAGACTAAAATATAGAGTAGTATTCTTTGGACTTGAATCCTCATTACGGATATCTGTAACGTGAGCATTGATTTTTGCCGTAATGTTATTTTCTAATTGATCTTTCTTATCAAGAATTTCAGTAATATCCTCTGCACTGAAGTTTTTGATAGAATCTTCGGTATGAATGAAGAAGTCTCGCTCAAATTGTTCCTTGATTTCTCTGAGGTCACGAAGTTGGGTGTATCTAAGCTTGTTGTGATTATTGGCCACATGGTCATAACACATCTTTGAAATGTATTCTAGTGATTGGCTAATATTATTGAGTTGATTTACTAACTGAATATAGAAAGCACTGGCTTTGACACTAGAATCTTCTAGGTTCTGAATGAAGTGAAAGACACTCGCTCGAACATCTTCAACCTCCTCAGATAAGGAGTTTACTTCTTTTCGACCTTGTTTTAGGACTTCAAAATCATGCTTACTTAACCCTTCAATATTGAGATTGATAATGCTCTTTGAGCGAAGAATTACGTTCTCAACATTTTTTGCGCTCTCGTTGATTACTCCTTTTACAGTAATGCTTTCAGCGCGTTTGATATCGAAGCTTTCGGCTTCTTCTTTCATTTTCTTATTGTAGGCCAGATAATTTCTGATAATAATTGCAGCAGCAGCTACTAAGAGAACAATGATTGCAGTTCCTCTGCCGAAATAAATAAGTGTTAGAATTACCGCAGAACTAGTTAAGGCGATGATAGCGGTGCCAAACCATCCGCCAATTACATTTAATACCCCAGCTACACGGTAAACGGCACTTTCTGCACCCCAAGCTCGGTCGGCAAGGGAGGTTCCCATAGCTACCATGAAGGTAACATAGGTGGTTGAAAGCGGCAATTTTAATGAGGTTGCTATGGAGATTAGGATTCCTGCTACCGCCATATTTACCGAAGCTCGAACCACATCAAAGGCAGGGGGTTGCTCGTTGTTTTTATAAACAACATTCTTGGTTACTGGTCGTTCAAATTGCTTGTTAATACGATTTAATAAGGGTTGTGGCACGGCTCGAGTTACATACTGACCAAATTGAATTGTAATTCGCACCACCGATCTTGAGAGATAATTAGGTTTGAATCGCTCTCGGGCTTCACCTTCTCGAGAAAGGTTAATCTGTGTGTCTGCTACATAACGAGCTTTCTTAGAAAACCAAAGGGTTAGAATCATAATCATCCCAGAGGCTAGGAGAAAAGCGGTTGGTGCTTGCACTTTGGCGCTTAATACCTCCATGCTGAATTCACTTGGGAGCATTCCAGACATCTTCCACGCCTCAAACGATTGATAAGCGGCAAGAGGGACACCTACAAAATTGACAAGGTCATTACCCGCAAAAGCTAGGGCAAGTGAAAAGGTTCCTGCTCCGATGATAAACTTGTACATACTGAGCTTAGCAACAATTAAAGCAAGAGAAACCAAGAAGAGAAAGATGAAGGCAATAACAGCCACTAAAACGGTGTTAGTTTCAATAAACCCGATGAGGGAAAGTTCGCTAGTAAAGCTGTAGGTTCGTTCAGCGAAAGCAGTTCCTTTGATCCCCTTAATTAGAATAAAGTAGCTAATAGATGCTAGTGAAATTCCGCCAAATGAGGCGTTTGCGAATACTGATTGATTGCGAAAATTAAAGGTTAGCCATAGACGAGTTACCCATTGAACAAACGCTCCTATGTTGAATGCAATAAATACAGATAAAAGGATTCCTGAAATGATTTGGAGCGCCTTTTCGTCGTTGATATACTGAAGAATCGTCGATAGTTCAGCTCCGCTTTTTACAATTTTGATGTAAGACATAGCCAGAGCTGCCCCTAGTAATTCAAATACGATTGAAACGGTCGTTGAGGTCGGAAGCCCTATGGTGTTAAAAAAATCAAGCAGTAAGATATCGGTGATCATTACTGCTAGAAATACAAACATAATTTCGTCGAAGTAGAAGAGCTCTGGGTTGAAAATTCCTTTTCTGGCCACTTCCATCATGCCACTAGAGAATATGGCTCCAAAAGCGACCCCTACAGAGGCTACGATCATGATTGATCGAAACGAGATGACTTTCGATCCGATTGCAGAGTTTAAAAAGTTTACCGCGTCATTACTTACCCCAACTACAAGGTCGGCGATAGCTAAGAAAGCTAGTGCAATCAGTACATACAAGAAAAAGTTCTCCATAAGTGGCAGCAAATATCGACAAACCTAACCACAAAAGACAGAGCTAAGGTTTCAAAATGGTTAAATCAGATACCTTAAGTCAATAGATTTCCATTTTCATCCCATTCTGCCTTGTCATTTCGTCGACTGACATCGAGGAATTTCGGCATCCAACTTTCGTCATAGGACATGCCGTGTTTTTGAAGTACATGATCGGGCACTCCATTCCAGACATTGGGCTGATTTCCTTGGTAGCCTAAGTCTTTGATACCCACTTCTGAGGTGTAGTAGCCAGTCAGTGTGAGATTGCGCATTAAATTGAAGAAGGAGGCTTGCTCTTTTAATTCTTCGGACACCTCGTTCGGGTATGCAATGGGCTCTAGAAGAGCGTGTTGATTGGGCTCTTCAAGATTTAAAAAGTCACTTCCAAAGGCCTCTGTGGCACGCTGATTCAAAGTCGCTAGACCATTTCTCAACGGGTCTTGAAAGGGAGGATAGTCTTTTGCCATAAACTCAATAAGCTCTGGGACTTCAGCTTTTTCAATATCTCCGATTTCGTTTGCGGGCAGTATAAGATGGGCTAATCTTGTGATCATTGCCAGTTCTGCTTGTGTGAAAAACTGTTGAGCTAGAAGGCTATTGTCGTGATCAGTTTCAGCGGCAGTTCTACCATATTTATATTTCCAAAGGCTTTTCTCAACTTCTTCGGGGTTAGACCAATCACAGCCTGAAAGAAGTAGTCCTGAAGCGATTGAGCCTGCTGCTAAATATTTTAAACTTTCTCTGCGATTCATAATTAGAAGTTTTGCTGTTTGAATTGATCGACGATATAATCGGATGTTCTCCACGATAAGGCTAAGATGGTCCAGGTCGGATTTTTATCTGCCTGAGA
>DFQX01000050.1:15094-16698 GCA_002381155.1 Flavobacteriaceae bacterium UBA3478
TTCACTACCGATTGTTTGGGGTCACTTCCCATACGAGTGGTACCGACTTCGTGAATGATTCGTCCCGGTTTGTGAAGTCCATAATCACTCTCTTTTCCTGGCTTATCACCGAGAGGTATACCCCCCATATTTACAATGATTTCCTCGAAAGTGTCGTGCATGTGACGTGCTTGTTTGCGTTCTTCGTCACTCCATTTATAGTGAAAACGCAGTACAGGAATTCCCCATTGATCGACTTTTTCTGGATCGATCTCACAATAGTTTTCTTTGCGAGCGATTGATTCTCCTCTACCAGACATCCCAACCATTGACCCGTAGTACTTTCGAATATCTTTTCTTAAGTGATCTCCGTATCCTCCGATACGTTCCCCAAAGAAACGGTTGAGATCATTTGGGTTGAATCCGAAGCCATAGCTCGGCATGCCAAGACCTCCCCAAACTTCAATGTGGTACCCTCTAGAAAAATCCAGATTTTTGTTGTCTAACCACCATGGTGAGTATAGGTGCATACCACCCACTCCGTCTTCGTTGTAGATTTCACGATCCATAAGTTCAGGAACAAAACCCATTCGATCAGCTCCTGTTGAGTCATGTAGGTATTTTCCAATAAGGCCACTGCTGTTACCTAGACCATCGGGATGTACAGCACTTTTTGAGTTAAGTAGAATACGTGCTGAGCTACATGCTGAGGCCGCTAGTACAACCACTTTACCTTTAAGCTCATAGTCTTTTCCGCTAGCCTTGTCAATGTAGCTTACTCCGGTTGCCCTACCATTACCATCGGTTAACACTTCACGAACCATTGCTCCAGTATACAGGTCAATCTGTCCTCCGTTTTTTTGAGCTGGAAAGATCAGACAAGAGCCTGCCGAGAAATCGGCATATACTTGGCAAGAGCGATTACATTGATTGCAATAAAAACAAACGCCTCTCTCATCGTTGATGCGTTTAGTAACTATAGAAAGTCTCGAGGGCATTACCTTAACCCCAGCCATTTCGGCACCCTTCTTGTAGTATAGTTCATGTAGTCTAGGCTTAGGAGCTGGAAGAAAGAAGCCGTCAGGTTCATTGTAAATCCCTTCTTTACTACCAAAGATTCCGATCAGTTTATCTACTTTATCGTAATAAGGCTTCACATCCTCATAGCCAATCGGCCAATCTTCACCAACGCCATCACGGGATTTAGATTTAAAATCTAGAGGGCCGAAGCGAAGCGAGATTCGTCCCCAGTGATTGGTACGACCGCCTAGCATTCGTGCCCTGAACCAGTCAAACTGCGTGCCCTCTACATTTGTGTAAGGTTCGCCTTCAATATCCCATCCGCCATAAAGCGCATCGAAATCTCCAAAGGCGCGATGTATACTTGAACCACGTCTGGGCGATTCATAAGGCCACTTGAGTTGTGTTTGCTGTTCAGGGTTTGCAGGATCAAAGTGATCTCCGGCTTCAACGACGGCTACTTTAAGGCCAGCCTCAGATAACACTTTGGTGGCCATGCCACCTCCAGCACCCGAACCGACAATAATTACATCGTAAACTTTCTTTGAAGAAATGATTTCCATAGGCTAGATATTCTGTCTTTCAATGTAGTACACTTTTCGATG
>DFQX01000050.1:16999-18897 GCA_002381155.1 Flavobacteriaceae bacterium UBA3478
TTTAGAATCCTTATTAAATACCTCAAATTAATTCTGTCACAAATCATTTAGAAAAGTCACTTTTAATTTGTTCAAGCTTTTCTTTGAAAGTACTCATGATTTCTAGAGTTCTTTTTAAAGAGATAAATGATTAAAAGACTGACTTAGCGCCAATTATAATATTTTGTTTAAGTTTTATATATTTAATATCGAATAACCAATAGTTAAACAAAATGCTGAGCAGTTGTCCTAAATGTGATTCTAAGCACATTACCAAGGCAGGTGTTATTGATGAACGTCAGCGGTATAAGTGTAAAGAATGCAACTATCACTTTACCGTTGCAAAGTCAGGAAAGTCGACAGACATTCAAATCGTTAAACGTGCCTTACAACTTTATTTAGAGGGTTTGAGCTATCGTGAGATAGAATCGCTCCTAGAGGTTTCTCATGTAAGCGTGATGAATTGGGTAAAAAAGTATAAAATACAGCGCCCTTTAGACCAAAGCCATCAAATCGATCGTCACTTTTTAGCTCACGATGACGTAGTTAAATTAGTGGAGGATAGAGGTTTTTTACACGATACTAATGTGCTTATTTCTAGAATTAACGGTCACTATATGGTGCTAACTTTTGGTCCTCAATCTAAAGAACTTGTTTAACCAATTTCTGCTTTGATCAAAAATTTCAATTCATTATAAGGTTAAACAAAAAACCTTGGTGAAACTTTTATAGACTGAGTATACTCTATCCCGTTAGAGTACTTTCAGCACCTGAACTTACAAGCCCAAAGTATGTTAGACATGCTTGGAGAGACGTTTCAACGGGAGCCATATATAATAGCCTAGGTCAGCCTATTTCAACTTTTAAGGTGTCAGCAGAATAAGTTATTGATTGTGAACTAAGGATTCTGTTTTGATTCTATGAAGGATCCTCCTATATTCTATCAAATTACAGCCTATGAGTAAATCAGATCATGCTAAAAAGTATTGGAAGGAGAATCTTCGTTATGTCACAATTCTTCTTTCTATTTGGTTTTCAGTTTCTTTTCTTGCAGGGGTAGTTCTAAAAGATCTCCTTGACCAGTATAGTATCGGAGGTTTTCCGCTAGGGTTTTGGTTTGCCCAACAAGGATCGATCTATGTATTCGTTGTACTCATTTTCGTTTATGTACGCCTAATGAATAAGCTTGATAAAAAGTATAACTACGACAAGGATTAATTATGACGGTACAGATTTGGACTTATATCATAGTAGCCCTAACATTCGCACTTTATATCGCAATCGCGATTTGGTCGAGAGCCGGTTCTACGAAAGAATTTTATGTAGCGGGTGGAGGAGTTTCGCCTTTAGCTAATGGTATGGCAACTGCCGCCGATTGGATGTCTGCCGCTTCTTTCATCTCTATGGCCGGGCTTATCTCTTTTATGGGTTACGATGGCTCTGTTTATCTTATGGGTTGGACAGGTGGATACGTTCTTCTCGCCCTACTTCTTGCACCCTACCTTAGAAAATTCGGAAAATTCACCGTTCCCGATTTCATTGGAGAACGTTACTATTCCAAAACAGCTCGTTTAGTTGCAGTTTTCTGTGCTTTATTGGTTTCGTTTACGTATGTGGCGGGTCAGATGCGCGGTGTTGGAGTAGTATTTTCTAGGTTTCTAGAGGTAGATATTACTTCTGGGGTGATTATCGGTATGATTATCGTTTTATTCTATGCCGTTCTCGGAGGAATGAAGGGAATCACCTACACCCAGGTAGCCCAGTACTGTGTATTAATCTTCGCCTTTATGGTACCTGCGATTTTTATTTCTTTTCAGATGACCGGAAACCCTATTCCACAAATAGGAATGGGAGGCAAGGGGGCCGACGGTATGTATCTGCTAGAAAAATTAAATGGCCTCTCTACCGAGCTTGGTTTT